>NZ_AP025292.1:1286499-1608124 GCF_036492425.1 Persicobacter psychrovividus | reverse complement strand
TCCCCAATTTTATCATTACCAATCTGACCGTAGGAACCTCTCAGTTTAAAATTTGAAACAAAGCTGATATTATCTTTCCAGAAAGACTCCTCGGAAACCCGCCAACCCAAAGCCACCGAAGGGAAAGCTGCAAATCGGTTATTTGTACCGAAACGGGAAGAGCCATCCACACGCAAAGAGGCGGTCAGCAAATAGCGATCAAGCAAGGTATAATTGGCACGCCCCAGGTACGAAAACAAAGACGATTCCGAGGCATTGTTGCTGTTGGTTTGACCATCCAGATCACCAGCATCAAGGTACCACAAATCTTCCGAACCACTTGGCACATTCAGTCGGCCACCCGTAAGAGATTCCGAGCGGAAATTCTGAACCGTTACCCCAACAACAGCACTTAACTGGTGCTTTTCATTAAACTCTTTATAATAAGACAGGGTGTTTTCCCACAGGTAGGAAGTGAAAATATTATTGCTGACCGTTAATCTTGAAGCCAGATTTTGCTGCGTAGGCGAGACAAAATACTGAGGCACAAAATTCCTGTTCGTACTTCCATTAATTTCCCAACCAACATTGGTTTTCAGTCGGAAATCCTTGGCGATGGTGGCCTCTGCGAAAACGGTTCCTACCGTCCAAAGACGACGTGTTCGGTTATTGGACTCATAAAAAAGCTGTGCCGCAGGGTTGGCCACATTCGTAGAAGAGGCCTTAAATGAACCATCTGGATTGGTGGGTACATCTGTTGGCGCCATCATGTAGGCATTCTGCACTACATTTCCTGGTGCAAGATCCTCGGTAATGTAACTGAACTGAATATTGTGACCGACTTTAAACCAGTCAGCCATCTGGTAGGTGTTATTGATCCTCAGGGCAATTCGATCGTAAGAAGAATTCTTCACCACACCATCCTGCTTGAAATAACTTAAACTGACATTATACAGCGTATTGTCGTTACCTCCACTGAAAGTCAATTGGTGATTCTGAATAGGTGCCACCTGAAAAATTTCATCGAACCAATCGGTATCCGCTACATTGTTCACATCAGGGAAAGGTAAATCTGTACCGCCATTATTGGTCGTCAGCTCATTGGCAAGGGTGGCATACTGGCTACCGTTCACCATATCGATACGGCGCTGAACGTTCTGAATACCTGCATAGCCACTGTAATTGACTGTATTGCTACCTTTTTTTCCTTCTTTAGTCGTGATGATGATAACCCCATTTGCTCCTCGCGAACCATAAATTGCCGTTGCCGAAGCATCTTTCAGTACCTGCATAGACTTGATGTCCTGGGCAGAAAGATAACTGATATCATCCAACAACATCCCATCCACAACATACAATGGATTAGCGTTTCCTGTTGTACCGACCCCGCGAATCCTAATAACGGGTGCTGTACCTGGCTGCCCCTGCTGAACAACCTGAACCCCAGAAACTTTCCCCTGCAGGGCGTCTGTTGGGTTGGCTGAGGGCACTGATTTCAGGTTCTCACTATCAATGGTGGCAATGGATCCTGTCAGGTCTTTTTTCTTCTGAACACCATAACCAACCACGACAAGTTCGTCAAGTTGCTGCACATTTTCTTCCAGTTCAACCTTAAAAGTCGATTGGTTGCCAATTGTAATAATGGCGGGCTTGTAGCCTACATAGGAAACTTCAAGCGTCTGATCTCCCTCTTCGAGCTGAAGGCTGAAATTTCCTTCCACATCGGTAACCGTTCCTCGGGTTGTTCCTTGTACGACCACCGAAGCGCCGATAACAGCCTCCTGGTCAGTTTGAGAAATCACCACTCCCGAAATGGTGGTGCCTTCTTGGGCGAAGGCCTGCTGCCAGCTGCAAATCTGAAGCAGGACGACCAACAGCAGCCATCGGGCATTGTGCAGCTTGAAACCTGTAAAGTAGTTCATAGTAGTAGGTTTTGTATAAAATGATAATTTGCCACCGCTTGGTAAAGCTTCTAATAAACTAATGACCAAACCAAACGCTGAATGTTTGAATAGGGCAAATGTAAATATAATCATATAATTATCCGTTAAATCATAAACAATAATGATAAAAAACTATATACAACTACTTGTGTATCACACCTCCTTTTATTACAACAACTTATCCTCAATCTTCACCTATTTAAAACCAGATTTTGCTATTCGATCATTTGATCAATATTAAATAATATCAATTCAAACCACCCCCATTAAATCCTATGCTCTTCCCCTAAGATATAATAACCATAAGACCGTTCCCCTTACATCAGCCTCCTCCTATTTAAAGGTTGATAACAGAAGCAAACCATACTTCACGAGCATCATGATTTTCCCGATTCATTGCCTTATGCTGATTATATATTATATTTGCGCCCTATGAAAAAAGAGGTCAAACTGCCCGAAATAAAATTGGCAGAATATACATACGAGCTAAATGATGAACGCATTGCCAAGTACCCACTTGCCGAGCGTGATGCTTCCAAACTATTGTACTATCAGCAAGGAAAAATTGAAAACTTGCAGTTCCCTGATATTGAGCAGGTCATCCCTGCTGATTCAGTCCTTTTTTTCAATAACACCAAGGTGATTCCTGCACGGATTTTTTTCAGAAAAGACACTGGTGCTAAAATTGAAGTTTTCCTGCTGAACCCAATAACACCAAGCCCTGTGATTTCTCAAGCCATGGATGCCAAAGGAGAAACCGTGTGGGCAGCAATGGTGGGCAATGCCAAAAAACTGAAAGACGGGCAGGTACTGAACCGCGAGATGACGGTGGAAGGCCAGGAGGTGCACCTTAAAGCCGAGATCATCAGTCGATCACCTTTTCAGGTAAAATTTGAATGGACACCTTCGGATATTCCTTTTGTGGCTATCGTGGAAGAGGCGGGAACGGTTCCGCTGCCTCCTTATATGAATCGGGAGGCTGAAGATGAAGACAAGCCCCGCTATCAGACGGTTTTCAGTAAAAATGAAGGCGCTGTGGCAGCACCAACTTCAGGCTTACACTTTACGGACAAAATCCTTGAACGACTTGATGCCAAAAATATTGATCGTCAGGAACTGACATTGCATGTGAGTGCGGGAACTTTTCAGCCTGTAAAAGAGGAAAATGCGGTGAACCACCCGATGCACGAGGAGCAGATCATTATTCACCGACATAATGTGGAGGCCATTATCGAGCGTCAGGGAAATATTTACTGTGTCGGGACGACCTCCATGCGGACACTCGAAAGCCTGTACTGGTTTGGGGTAAAACTGATTGAAGATCCACAGGCGGATTTCTTTGTTGAGAAGCTGCGCCCTTACCAATATTCCGTGGAGGAATTGCCTTCGGTAAAAGCAGCTATGACCGCCGTATTGCAGAGAATGGATGCCGACAAGACCGACCATTTGCAGGGAAGCACAGAAATTTTCATCTTCCCCTCCTATCCTTTCCAGATTATTGATGGCATCATCACGAATTTCCATCAGCCAGGCTCGACCCTCATTATGCTTGTGGCGGCCTTCATTGGCGAAGACTGGAAAAAGGTCTATCAGAATGCCCTTGACAAAGATTACCGATTCCTCAGTTACGGAGACGCCTCTTTCTTACTTCGGAAAAAATAACAAAAAAAAAACAGCACAACCTTTATCAGTTGTGCTGTTTTCATTTATTGATCAATCATTTACCCGATCATTAACTACTGTTAATATACCAAGTCAAAATGGTTGACAACGCGACTTCAGATTATCCTTTAGCCTGCTCACCTTCTACTTTGACGCCGTTTCCGTAGTGTCTTACATTCAAGCCACCAGTACCGATCACGTTTCCGAATTTATCCAGAATTTCTGCTTCACTCTTATAGCTTGTTCCTTTTCCCCAGCCAACATTCACTTTGCCATTTTCGCCTTCGCCAAATTGCAACAGGTAATTGATGCCGAATCCTTTACCGCCTTTTACAGACTGTACAGCGATATCAACATACTTTCCTGCCAATTTCCCTGCAGAGTGGCGATCTTCAGTCTTTACCCAGCCATTTTTATGGCTTCCAAAATAAGTATCAATGTTACCACTTTCACTCATTCCCTGAATGATGTAAGCATCCATACTTGGTACATAATCAAGATTGATCAAAGAAGTCAGACGATCTCCTTTAGTTCCTACAAATCTTTTTCCTGAATTAAACCAAGGCTTGCCATAGAACTCACGCAAACCGTTAGTTACAACATATTTAGTCCCATTTTTTGGGAATAAATAAGCATATACCCCTTCAAATTTTTCACCAGCATCTACCTGATTGAAAGCTGAAGCCAAAAATTCACCCCAGGCATTGCTTGCAGATTGTTTGTCAGGCAATTGTGTCCAAGCTCTCTGCTTGCCTACAAAAGTCAAAACTTTACCGCTGGCATTTTTTCCACTGATCACCCAATAGCCTGCAGAGTGTACATAATCCAAATCAAGAAACTCCACTAAGCAGTCCGCACCGCTCCCCACATAGCTTTTTCCTGAATTGTAGCGCGGCTTTCCTCCAAACTGATAACCGCCATTTACGGCAACTTTACCATTGTGCATAAAAGCATAAAGGAAATTTCCAGACTCATCATCATATGAAGTCGCCAGGTAATCTCCCCAAATAGCATTTTTGGCATATTTATCCTGAAGGCGTGTCCAGCCGTTCACTCGATCACCAAAAAATACCGACAAATCACCGTTGGCATCTTCTCCAACGATTGAATAATAATCGCCTGCCGCTACATAATTAATGTCATAGGCAGTTTGAAGGGAAGGCATCCCTTCCTCCATCGTTCTCAATTCTGAATCCTGGGTTGTGGCGGTAAGCTCTGTTGCTGGTTGAATGGCCTCCTGACAGCTTGCCATACACATTGCAATAACTGCCCCATAGGCAACAGGTAACATTTTTCTAAAAATCATACGATTAGGTTGTTTATGTTGTTTTTTCAAAAATAATGAAATAAAAAATAATAAAACTCACATTTACCCCACCTTACTTACACGTGCAGAAACGCCAAAAAAATGACGAAAATGAACTTATCTAATTTAAAATATCCTTTTTACAGCATATATATGGCGGATAATATTTTGTTGGATTTTAAACAAATTTACGTTTTTAATTAAAAAACCATAAAAAACTTACACCAAAAGCACTTAAATTAGGCTAAATTTTCTGAATTTATTTATCAGAATTTTCACATTTAACTCAAATTCACAGGATTTTCTCCCATTTTACTGGGAGATCAGATGATAATAGGATGGAAACCGACAAAGCTAAGGTGTTTGCAGGCAGCGGTAAGTCCGCTTATTGTATCGTATATTGAATTAAATCAGGGTATTTTCTCCAAATTTTAGTTATGTTTGAGAAAAGACGATCACAAAAAAATAATAACGATATGGGTATTTTTGATTTCTTCAAGAAGAAGGACAACACCCCTGATTATGACCCCTCCAATATTCAGGTCACCGACTTACAGGTTGGTTTTATGTTTGATTATGATTTAAAGACCTGGGAAGTTGTGCAAGGCTGGGAGTACGACTGGGGCAGTGAATATTTCACCAAAGAATTCAAAATTTTTGATGGTACCGACTCCCTCTACCTCCATGTGGACGCCAATGATGGGCTCGATTTAAGTATCAGCAGATCCGTAAAAATCCGAACACTCGATGAGGATCTGCCTGACTATATTGTGCAACATAAAACAGGCCCCAATAAAATCGTTTTTGAAGGCGATACTTATTTCCTCGATACCGATTCCGCAGGATACAGTAAAGACATGGCCGTGGAGGACAAATATGATGATGCCTGGGCGGAATTCATTGAGTGGGAATATTACACCAAAGACGAGCAAAAGCTTATTGCTGTTAGCCAATGGGATGAACGGGAATTTGAAGCTTCCGTTGGGCGACCTGTGAAACCATTTGAAATTTCGAACATACTGCCAAAAACGAATGACTAACTTTTTCAACCGACCAATATCTTTTTTGCTATGCGCCCTGGCGATGGTGCTGCTCAGTGCCTGCGGCAGTTCGCACCGTTACAAAACACCTCTGGACGAACTGGTCAAACGACTTGACAAATACCCCAACTTCACCATCATTTTATATGATATGGATGCGGACGGGACTTTTTTCACGACTTATAAACAGCAGTATAAAGTCGTGATTGAGGAAGATGGCGTACCCAAATCAGAGATCACCCCTTGGGCCGAAGTTTCTCAACGCACTTTCCACCAGTATGAAGATGCTATGGGAATGGAAATTGCCGCCAAAAAAGAAGGCAAACTCAATAAATCCGTTGTGCCAGCAGGCTACTCCAATTATGTGGGTAATTCACAATACGGGCATTGGGTAGACCGTGGAGGCAGCAGCTTCTGGGAATTTTACGGGCGATACGCTTTCATGAGCTCGATGTTCAACCTGATGTCCCACCCAATCCGCCGCTCCTATTACAACGATTATTACAGTAATTACCGCAGCAGAGGTCGGGATTATTACGGCCCCGTGAACCCCTCCTCAGGACGAAGTTATTACGGCACTTATGCCGATAAAAATACCCGCTCAAATTCAAAATGGTCGAAAAGCAGTGCTTTTAAGTCCAGGGTACAAAGCCGTAGCAGCCGAAGCTCTTCACGCAGCAGCAAAAGCTCTGGCTGGGGAAGTCGTAGCCGCAGCAGTTCCTCTTCTTCTTACAGAAGCCGAGGTGGTGGATTCGGAAAGTAGTTTTAAATTTTGACATTGTACGGGCATCAAGACTATCGCGAGAGTCGCTCTCGTGATAGCTGATGAAGATCCCGTAAAGGCGTAATTAATTACGTCTCACCAATTACATTTTTAGTTCAAGCGCCTTGCCTGAACTAAAATTTAAGTACCAAACCCTGATCCAAGCGACCCGCTTGAACCAGGAGAAAATTGTAAAGCGTTGCATGCAACGCCCCTACAAAATATCAGATCATTGACCTAAAAAAAGAATATCATGCTTATAGAAATTGGACAGAGCCTATTGCTCACTATCGCTTATCTGTTCAGCTGTTTCCTGCTTTTTTTTATCGGGAAAATAGTTTATCAACTCCTCAATCCTTCCATCAAGGTCAATGAGGAGCTGGTCATTAAAGACAACCTTGCTTTTGCCCTTTCCAATACGGGTTATTACATTGGTTTATTACTGGCCATTGCTGGCGCCATGACGGGAGATTCCCTTGGCTTAGTTGCCGACTTATTGAGTGTACTCCTTTACGGAATCATCGGTATTATTTTACTGAATATCTCCTTGCTGATTGCCGACAAGCTGATCCTGCGAAAGTTTAAAATACGTGCTGAAATTTGCGACAAACAAAATGCCGGAGTCGGACTCGTTGAAGGTGCAACGGCTACAGGAAGCGGATTGATTATTTATGCAGGACTATACACAGGTTATGGCATTCCTTCAGCCATAGGCTTCTGGCTGTTCGGGCAGGTGATTTTCATCATCACAGGCTTGGTTTACAACGCCATCCTCCCCTACGACACTGACGAACATTTGGCCAAGAGCAATGTTGCCGTAGGCATCGGAAAAGCAGGGGCTTTAATCGGAATTGCCAATGTTTTGCGTGCCGCAATTATGCACCCTTTTGAAGGTTGGGAAACCGCGGCAATCATCATTTCTTACGAAGTGATTCTCGGCCTGCTATTCCTGCCATTATGCCGATTAGTCACCGACAAAATTCTACTGCCTGGCCAAAACCTTACCGACGAAATTATCAATCAGGAACAGCCTAATATTGGGGCAGCAATCATCGAAGCCTTTGCCTATATTGGTGGTTCGGTGTTGATTACTTTGGCGATTTGATGAGCTGATTGAAATAGATTAAAAATTATGAAAAGCCTCTCAGTTATTGCTGGGAGGGTCTTTTGAGTATTAGAGGATTTGTATCGTCCTAAATATAGTTGGCAGAACTTCAATAAAAAACTGTAAAGCAGCCTATCAAGCAAATACCAACACAGAAAATCAAGATCGATTTTCAAAAATTTTATTACCTCCTAACAATGCTAATATCCGATTTAGCATCAAAGCTCCTGTTTATCAAAAAATCAAGACCTAACCAAATACCGAGGAAAATTGTCACCGATTGCAGATGTGATCACTATTCTACCCTTGTAAAGTTTGGAGATGACAGTGATCATCAGGTGATTGATGATTAAACACGTTTTTAAAACTTCCTAAATTAGATGACAGAGATTAAAATATCAGATAAGGATAAGTTCGCAAGCAACTTACTTCAAAATATTGATAACGAAGAGTCTATTTTCGGACCCTCTAACAAGCCATATACAGGGGAAATTAAATTTGATGCATTTAGTTTATCAGTGAATAGAAAAAGAAGAAATAGTGCTCTACTTTATATAATATCGGGAAGAATAGAGGATGACAAGATATTATTGAATATAAATATTCGTAAAAGGGGATATATAGAAATTTTAGGCAAATTGATAACCTTGATTTCCTCTATAGTCTTGATATTTAAATCTGTTGACTACCCAACATTTATATTTGGTATTCTTTTATTAATTATTTCTGCCTATTGGTTTATAAAATTCATAGAGCATAAAAGAAAAATAATTGATCACTTTATTAGTATGGCAGAATAGATTTACTGATTGTCCATAAAGAATAAATACATCACAATTAAACTCAATTCACTATTGAAACAACAACAATAATTAACCTATACAATTACAATGAAATTTTTCAAACTCGCTTTTCTAATAACACTAACCTCATGTTTAAGCCCCTTCGCACCAGATCAATCTATCCAAAAACTTCAATCGACATTCAATGATTTGAAGTTTAAAGAAGCGGTAATATTATCTGACTCTTTATTAAAAATATACCCAGCCGACAATTTTTTATATCTAATTAAAGGCAGGTCGCAATTCAATTTGGGACAAGCTGATAATGCCATTAAAAATATAAACAAATCGATTTCGCTAAACCCTGACTATTTGCCTCAATATGGTTACAGGGCACTTATGCTTGGCTCCGTAAATAAAGGGACTAAAGACGGCATCTTGGAGGATTTCGATAAAGCACTCAGTAACAAAAAACTAACTCAAAATGAAGCTATTGAACTTATATTAACAAAAATAAGGTATTTCATAAAAATAGAATCATTCGAGGAAGCATCTTCTGAAATAGATAAAGTGCTCTTGGTGAAATCAAACAATCGTGATGCAAAAATACTAAAGGCAAAAGTTCTATTTTCACAAGAAAAAAATAACGACGCATTGTTAACCCTAAATGATCTAATAAAAGATGATCCCAATAATGCAGACGCTTATGATATGCGAGGATTTTATTACTTAGATAAACAGGACTATTTAAATGCATTTCATAATTTTGACAAATTAGTTGAGATTGAATCGAAAAAAAATCATAGCGTTTTCAAGGCTTTAGCTTTTAACAACAGAGCTTTTTGTTTACTTAAATTAGGAGAAATTCAAAAGGCATTTGAGGATGTTCAACATTCTATTTCATTATATCCTGAAAACTCCTATGCATATAAAAACAGGGCATTAATCTATCTGGAAATGGATGAAAAAGAAAAGGTTTGTGAAGATTTGGAGCGAGCGGAAAGCTTAGAATTTTCTTCAAGGTATGGTGATGAAGTAACAGAATTAATGGGGCTCTATTGTGCGGGTAGTTAAATCAACAACTTGAATTTTAAGATTACATTCAGTATAATTACCCCAACAATTCAGACAGCAAGTTAAAATAATATACTAACTTGTAAATCAATGATAAGCAGAAGAAAATTTAGCCCCAAGTTTAAAGCCAAGGTAGCACTTGAAGCGATCAAAGAACAACAAAGCATAGCGGAACTTTGTCAGAAATATGAAATCAGTCCTGCACAGATTGGCCAATGGAAACAACTTTTTTTTGGAGAATGCATCGAGTGTTTTTGAAAAAGGGAGTAAGGCTATCAATCAGGAACAGCCTAATATTGGAGCAGCAATCATCGAAGCCTTTGCCTATATTGGTGGGTCGGTGCTGATTACTTTGGCGATTTGATAAAAACCATTTCTAATTTACAACCATCTAAAATTCAGAATGAAATCCAGATCACTTGAAGAAATTGAAAAACAAATTGATGAAAATTTATTAACAAGGGTTGACAAATCCACCACCAATTTCCCTTTAATTGGAAAACTACCATTAGAAATAAGGCTATTAATTTTTACCACGATTATCCTAATTGCAATTGTAACTCCGCTTGTCATATTAGCGATTCCTTCAAAATTAGAAATGCTAACCGAAAACAGTTGGTGTGTAGACAATTTGTACTATAAAAGACAAGAGTTGACCCCTAACTCAACTGGTTTAAAATTAAGTAGTGAATATGACAATTGTTTAGAAACAATGGATTTTCGTAGTAATGGGATTGTCACACTCCCTGGTGTTGATTCCCATGGGGTATGGTGTAGGTGGGAATTTAGAAATGACAGTTTAATTATATCAAGGTTCAATATAGATAAGGATTCCAAAAATAAAATTAAACCAACAGGAACAGGTAAAATAATTAAAGAATCAATTTATCATGGTAAATACTCTTTGGAGATAAGAAATAACATGATAAAGATGCAATCAAAAGATTTGACAATAATCGGCAAGATCCATCGCTTTAACTTTCCATATTTATAAATATGGACAGCATTTATTTTACAGTTTTTTTAAGAAAATAAATAACCAAGCAACTAACCATGCCTAAATTCTTTTTCACAGTTTTTCTTTTGTCGGTAAATATAGCCTATGGACAAGGATTTCAGAATGGGCTTATATTGCCTACACAGGGTTTTAATCAAGAAATTTGCTGTATATATTCCCCAAAAGAAGGCTTTAATGTTTATGACAACCCCAACGGTGAGGTCGTGGGGCGAATAACAAGAAATGTTGCCCAAAATGTTGGAGATCAGTCTTTTTACAGAATTTACCATATCAATCATCAGACTAAAGCAGAAAACCAGATTGACTTAAAATTTTTCAAAGAAATAGGTTATGAAATTTGGGCTATCCCCTATTCTCAAAGAGAAAAGGAATTCGTAAAATTTAGTTACTCAAACCAAGACCTGTGGTTGAAGCAGAGTGAAATTGAAGCGTTGGGCTTTAAATTAGTCGGGTGGGAATCATTTCTTATGGCCAATATGGATAATCTATTGGGCTATTATGCCAATGGTCTAAATCTAAGAGAAAAACCAAATATCGACTCAAGAATAATCAGAAACTTGAAAGGTGAAACTAATCAAATTGTGCTAACGAATGAAAAAAATGGGACTTGGACAAAAGTTAAGATAATCATTCACAAAAAACACCCTTGCGTTACAAACCTTTCAGAAAAAGAAAATATCATTGAGGAATTAGAAGGATGGTTGAAGATTGTTGACTGCAATGGCTTACCAAATATATGGTATTATTCCCGAGGCTGTTAATGAATAAAAGAAACATGGATTATTAACCAAAAATTGACCTTACCCTTGAAAAGGACACAAACTACCCCATAAAAAAACGCATGGGGTCAACCTCATGCGTTTGTTTTCATCTCTAATACCCTCGGCAAACCCGATGGACGATCATCAATGAAAATGTCCTTTTGTTTGCTTAAATATAGCAAATTCTATTCCAATTTTCCAAATGAGAGGATAAATATTGTTATATCAATGAAAGTCTATAAAAAAAGCATGAACTTTTGGTTCATGCTTTTTTCGTTGAATGCATTGGATATTATGCACAGTGCTCATCAAAAGTGCTTACCAAGAAAGCACCGATCATTTCTGCGTTACGTCCTTCAATGTGGTGACGCTCTACCATTTGTACCAACTCGCCATCTTTGAACAAAGCGATACATGGAGATGATGGCGGATAAGGCATCATCAAATCACGGGCAGCCTGTGTTGCTTCGCGGTCGTTACCTGCAAAAACAGTCACACAGTTATCAGGCTTATTTGCACCATTTTGCAAAGCAAAACGAACACCTGGACGAGCAGCTCCTGCTGCACAGCCACAAACAGAATTCACGACAACAAGGGTTGTGCCTTTGTGATCCTGAAAATGTGCATTTACCGCTTCAGCGGTAGTCAGCGATTCGAAACCTGCGTCAGTTAATTCCTGGCGCATTGGCGCTACTAATTCTTCTGGGTACATAGGGTTGTATATTTACTATTTTGTAGTTGAATTGATTTTAGGCAATTGCAAGGCCCGATAAAGCCCCACAACATACATTACATAAAGCCAAGCTCCAGTTTGGCAGCTTCAGACATCATGTCCTGCGAATATGGTGGATCCCATGTAATTTCTACATTCACCTCATTCACTTCTTCCACTGCCTGCACTTTTTCCTTAATTTCATTAGGAATATGTTCAGCCGCAGGGCATGAAGGGGAAGTCAATGTCATGGTAATATTTACATTGGATACCGGAAAGACCTCGATTTCATAAATCAGGCCCAACTCATATACATCGACAGGAATTTCAGGATCGTAAACGGTCTTGATTGCCTCCACGATTTTATCTTTAAGACTTATTTCGCTCATGACAGCAATTATTGTTTTTTAGGCGTTTGTTCTTGCTTTAGCCTGAAAAGCCAAAGCATAAAGTTTGATTTGTTTGATCATGGCCGTTAAGCCATTGGAACGCTGTGAGCTGATGATGCCACTCATTCCGATTTTATCTATAAAGTACAAATCTGCTGCCAAAATTTCCTCGGGAGTCCTTTCGTTGTAAACTCGCAACAACATACTGATCAGCCCTTTAGTAATTCCTGTATTGGAATCGGCGTCGAAATGCACTTTACCTTCTTTAAGATCTCCAATCAACCAAACAGTGGACTGGCAGCCCTTAATAACATTCTGATCGACACGGTCAGCCTCTGGCAAAGCAGGCAGCTGAAGTCCCATCTCGAAAATATATTCTGTGATCGCTTCTCGGTCGCCAGCAAACAATGCAAACTCCTCCACGATTTCGTCTTGTACTTGATTTATTGTATTCATCATTTTTCATCTTGCCCAATGCAACACATCAGGTATATTTAGGCCATCATGCGAGCGATTTTCGCTACACCTTCGGCTAATTTATCAATCTCTTCTTTAGTATTATAGACTGAGAACGAAGCCCTCACGGTGCCTTCAATACCAAAAAACTGCATCAGGGGTTGTGTACAGTGGTGGCCTGTTCTTACGGCAATTCCACGGGCATCGAGCATCATTCCAATATCAAAAGGATGTACGCCCTGAATTCCAAAGGAAACAACGGCGACTTTGTCTTCAGCCTCCCCGTAAAAGATCACGCCATCAATTGCCGAGAGTTTCTCATGCGCATAAGCAAGGAGTTCATTTTCATGGGCACGGATCGCTTCTTTCCCGACCTGTGAAATCCAGTGAATAGCTTCATTGAAGGCAATTACATCGGCAATATTAGGTGTTCCAGCTTCAAATTTATATGGAATTTCATTATAGGTCGTCCCTTCAAAAGAGACCGTTTTAATCATCTCCCCTCCCCCCTGATAGGGTGGCATTTCTTCCAGAAGCTGACGTTTCCCATAAAGAAAACCCATTCCCGTAGGGCCATAAATTTTATGTGCCGAGCTGACAAAAAAATCAACATCCAAAGCCTGAACGTCGATATCCAGGTGCGAACAAGATTGCGCTCCATCGACCAACACTTTGGCGCCTACCGCATGGGCATTACTGATAATCTCTGAAATAGGATTGACAGTCCCCAATGCATTTGAGGCATGCACCACGGCAACAAGTTTGGTTTTTTCAGAAAGCAAAGCTTCGTATTCCTCCATCAACAATTCCCCTTTTGCATTCAAAGGGATTACTTTCAGCTGGGCTCCTTTCTCCTCGCAGAGCATTTGCCAGGGAACAATATTGGAGTGATGTTCCATGGTCGAAACCACAATTTCATCTCCTTCACCAATGAATGCACGGCCGAAAGTTGCCGCAATCAGGTTAATGCCATCAGTGGTTCCTTTGGTAAAAATCACCTCTTCCACTTCCTTGGCATTGATAAAATCCTTAATACTCAGGCGAGTGGCCTCAAAGGCCGTAGTTGCCTGATCTGCCAGGGCATGTGCGCCGCGGTGAATATTTGAATTGATGCCTTTGTAGTAGTTTTCCAAAGCGCTGATGACCACTGTCGGTTTTTGCGTCGTGGCAGCGTTATCAAAATAAACCAAAGGCTTACCATTGACCTCCTGATGCAAAATCGGAAACTGTTCACGGATGCGTTCTATGTCTAAACTTGTGGACATCATGTTCATTATTTTATGTTAAGTTGCAGGAGGATTCCTTCTAAGTTAATACAAATTGTGTAATTCAAAGAATTATAAGAACTACCTCTATTGCTATTTAAAATCCTTCTAATTTACGAAGTATTGCGCAAAATCTATACTTCGATTTCATATTTGGAGATTAAAATGTGCATAAAAAAAATCGATCACTCATATACAATTGGAATAATGAGTTGATCGATTTTTTTAAAATCAGAATACTACCTGATCAGATCAGAATCCTGCTCGATCGTGGATCAAGTCCGCCAACTCTTCTCGCAAAGATTCCAATTTAATATTTTCTAAAACGTCGGCAGCGAAACCATAAAGCAACATTCCCTGTGCAGTTCGCTTATCAACCCCACGTGCTCTGAGGTAAAACAATTGCTCAGGATCCAGTTGCCCGTTTGTACAACCATGAGAACATTTTACATCATCGGCCCAAATTTCCAGCTGTGGTTTGGTATCAATGGAAGCATCGTCAGACAATAAAATGTTTTTATTGGACTGAAACGCATTTGTTTTCTGTGCACCTTCGCGGACAAAAATCTTTCCATTAAAAACACCCGCCGATTTATCATCAAACACCCCTTTGTATAACTCATTGGAATCACAATGAGGGTGTGTATGATCGACTACCGTATGGTGATCGACATGCGATTTACCTTTCAGAAAAGACAAACCATACATATTGGAAGTAATGTTCTCGCCATCAAGTAAGAAAGTGAGGTTATTTCGGATCATGGCACCCTCAAGCGTCATGGTGAAAGTGGTTACCTCAGAATCTTTGGTTTGATAGACCAGGATATTCCCCAAATGGAAAGCCGAATCGTTTTCCTGCTGAAATTTATAAAAGCTCAGGTGTGCATTTGCTTCCGCAAAAAGCTCTGTCACATTATTGGTCAGCGATTTTACCGCTCCCAAAGATTTATACTGCTCAATAATGACTGCTTCAGCACCCTGCTCAGCAATAATAATATTGCGGGCATGGCTCACGACCTGTCCGTGGCGGGAATCCGTCACGTTCAAAATAATGATCGGCTTTTGCAGCTGCGTATTTTTTGGAACGTGAATGAAAAGCCCTTCACTTGCCATGGCATTGTTCAGATGGATAAAAGGATCATCCTGAGGCTTGTGCTTGGCAATAACTTCTTGCACCAATTCCTCATCAGCTTCCGCCAAAGTACAGACATCATAGCCTTTGCCTTCATAATTTGAAAGCGCCTCGTTGAATCGGCCATTGACCAACACAAAAAGATCTGCCTCCACGGACTGAAACACCAATGATTTCACTTCGGCTTCAGAGACAACACCCTGAGGTGCCAAGGCTGAAAGGTCAAAGTGGCGATCAAGCTGTTTGGTGATCGGTGTATATTTATATTCTTCTGCTTTTGCATGCGGAAAGCCCGTAGCGGTGAACTTCTCCCAGGCCTGTTGAGCCTGTGCCTGAAGTGCCGCGGGGATGGTTTCAGCTGCTTGCGAATGAACCACTGCTATCTGGCCCAATGATCCGTTTTCGGATACAGTTGTTGACATACCAAAAAAGGTTTATAGGTGGAACAATTAAGCGAATTGACTATCCGCTTCAGCTTTAATCCAGTCGTATCCTTTTTCCTCAAGCTCCATAGCCAATTCCTTGGTGCCTGATTTTACGATACGGCCATTGTACAATACGTGTACATAATCTGGCACAATGTAATCCAACAAACGCTGGTAGTGTGTTACCACGATGGTGGCATTGTCCTTATTTTTCAACTTGTTCACACCATTGGCTACAATGCGCAGGGCATCAATATCCAAACCTGAATCTGTTTCATCCAGAATCGCCAACTTCGGTTCCAGCATGGCCATCTGGAAAATTTCGTTACGCTTCTTCTCTCCACCCGAGAAACCTTCATTCAATGAACGGTTCAACAATGACTGAGAGATCTCTACGAACTCCATTTTTTGCTTCATCACTTTCAGGAACTCCACGGCCGTCAATGCTTTCTCGCCACGGTATTCCCTTACTTGATTTAAAGCGGTTTTCATGAAGTTTACAGTACTTACACCTGGAATTTCCACTGGGTATTGGAATGCCAGGAACAGCCCTTCACGAGCGCGATCTTCTGGAGAGAACTCCAAAAGGTCTTTACCGCCAAAGTCTACCTCGCCACCAACAACCTCATACTCCTCACGGCCAGCCAATACAGAGGCCAATGTAGATTTTCCAGAACCGTTAGGTCCCATAATTGCGTGAACTTCACCAGGCTTTACTTCAAGGTTGATTCCTTTCAGAATTTCTTTTTCACCTATATTTGCCTTCAGATCCTTAATGCTTAACATTTATCTGATATTTATGTAATTGCTAATTGAAAAATTGTTGTGGGCTTTTGCCCTGAATTATCCTACACTTCCCTCGAGGGTCAGTGCCAATAATTTCTGTGCCTCTACGGCGAATTCCATCGGAAGCTGATTCAACACCTCTTTACAGTAACCGTTGACAATCAATGCCACTGCTGCTTCGGTATCAATACCACGCTGATTACAGTAGAACAACTGGTCTTCACCAATTTTTGAGGTGGTCGCCTCATGTTCCACCTGCGCAGATTTGTTATCAATTTCGATGTATGGGAAGGTGTGGGCACCACATTTATCACCCATCAGCAGGGAATCACACTGCGAAAAGTTCCGCGCATTTTCTGCTCTTTTAAGCACCTTCACCAAACCGCGGTAAGAGTTCTGTGACTTACCTGCAGACACCCCTTTGGATACAATGCGCGACTTGGTGTTTTTACCAATGTGCACCATTTTCGTTCCGGTGTCGGCTTGCTGCATGTTGTTGGTTACAGCTACAGAATAGAACTCCCCTACGGAATAATCGCCTTTCAAAATACATGAAGGGTATTTCCAGGTTACCGCTGATCCCGTTTCCACCTGTGTCCAGCTGAGTTTGGCGTGGGCGCCATTACAGATTCCTCTTTTGGTTACAAAGTTGTAGATCCCGCCTTTGCCTTCGGCATCGCCAGGGTACCAGTTCTGAACCGTAGAGTATTTCACATCTGCCTCTTTTTCCACAAGGATTTCCACCACGGCAGCGTGCAGCTGATTTTCATCGCGCTGAGGAGCCGTACAACCTTCAAGATAGGAGACCTTCGAGCCCTCTTCTGCCACAATCAAAGTCCGCTCAAATTGCCCAGTATTGGCCGCATTGATACGGAAATAAGTGGATAGCTCCATAGGGCAATGCACCCCTTTAGGGATGTAAGCGAAAGAACCATCAGAAAACACCGCTGAATTCAGCGCTGCATAAAAGTTATCATTATAAGGAACAACAGCTCCCAAATATTTCTTCACCAATTCAGGATGCTCTTTTACCGCCTCGCTGAAGGAGCAAAAGATAATGCCTTTCTCGGCCAGTGTTTCACGGAAAGTGGTGGCTACGGATACTGAATCCAGGACCGCATCAACGGCTACCTCTACCCCAGAAATACGCTTTTGTTCTTCCAGCGAAATTCCAAGGCGCTTGAAGGTGTCCAGCAATTCAGGGTCTACCTGATCCAGGCTGTCCAGTTTAGGCTTCTTCTTAGGAGCAGCATAATAGTGGAGGTCTTGGAAATCAGGTTTAGGGTATTCTACGTTAGGCCATTCGGGTTCAGTGAGGGTTTCCCAATGACGGAAAGCTTTCAGTCGCCATTCAAGCAACCAAGCTGGCTCCTGCTTCTTAGCGGAAATAAAACGGACTGTATCCTCATTAAGTCCTTTAGGAGCGAACTCCTGCTCAATGTTGGTTACAAATCCATGCTTATATTCCGACTGGGTAAATTCCTCAAGAATTTGATCGTCTTTACTCATGTCGTTATTTAGACTGTTTATAAATACTGTACTACAAAGGTAATAAAAAGATTAACTTAAATGTTACCTGTAGCCAATAAGTCGGGTTTGAATTCAAAGATAAGCGCATATTTTAGACAAAAAAATAAGCCCACTGCTTAAAAGTGGGCTTATTCAATTGTTATTTGTGATATGTCTATATCAACTTTCTATATCTTATTCACCAAACTTGATGTGTCTATTCATACTTTCCTCCAAAGAGATGATCGTTTCAGTACGTTCGATACCTTCGATTTGCTGAATTTTATCATGCAAAGTATTTTTCAGGTGCATGGTATCACGACAATGCATCTTCACGAAGATATTGTAATTTCCTGTAGTGTAGTGGATGGTAACGATCTCAGAGATTTGAACCAGGCGCTCAATCACTGAATCATAAAGAGACGACTTTTCCAAATAGATACCCAAAAATGCAGTGATGTCATAACCCATCTTGGAGTAGTCCATATCCAGGGTCGTTCCCCTTACAATGCCCATTTCCTCCAATTTTCTCATACGAACGTGTACTGTCCCTCCTGAAACGAAAACGCGCTTAGCCACTTCGGTATATGGCATCTTCGCATCCTCTGTCAGCAGAGAAAGGATCTTCATATCTACATTATCGATTTCATAATTTTTATTCATCATGCCGCAAAAATATTATCAATTTCCGAATTATTCAAGTTCAAGCTAACGAAAAAATTATCTTTCAATGCATTTTTTTAAAAATAACATAATTATCTTTGCCTCCACCATCTATTTAGGTGGATAATACGACAGCAAGAAACACTATTATCAATTCACAATAAAATAAGCGTAATGCTCATTGCGCTAAATCAAAAAACAGAAAATCAGTACTTTCCACTTAAAAACTGGGCGCTGTCAGGTGACTTCATTGTGTTAAAAAATCAAAGAAATCCAAAAGCTCATTAGTTTATGATCGTAAATTTTAAAATTTTTTTCTAAAATCCCTATTTTTTTACGATTTTCTTATTCCCATTTAAAAAATAATGAGTATTTTAAATTAGAAAATAACCACTATGAACACCATTTTTCTAAGACACTATTTAAAATCAATTTTATGAACCACAAACCTTGGCTAAAAAACTACCCTCATAACGTCCCCGAAAATATTGACCCCAATATATATACTTCACTTGTAGAGCTGATCGAAGTGGCGGTGAAGAAATTTGACCATCAGGTGGCTTTCGAGAATATGGGCGCAAGCCTTACCTATAAACAGGTCGATACCCTCAGTAATGATTTTGCCGCCTACCTTCAGGGGCCCCTTGGATTGAAAAAAGGAGACCGCATTGCAATTCAGATGCCCAACCTTTTGCAATACCCGATTGTCATGTTTGGCGCACTGAAAGCTGGGCTGATTGTGGTGAACACCAATCCTTTATATACCACCCGGGAGATGGCACATCAATTTAATGATGCAGGCGTAAAAGCGATTGTCATCGTTGCCAATTTCGCGGCCAACCTTGAAGCCATCATTAAAGAGACCGCCATTCAGCATGTGATCGTTACACAGCTCGGTGATATGCTCGGGACACTCAAAGGGTCGTTAGTCAATCTGGTGGTGAAACACCTCAAAAAAATGGTTCCTGATTACACCCTTTCGGGCCATATTAAATTCAAGGAAGCCCTGAAAGAAGGAAAGGCACTCCAACTTCAAAAGGTAGATGTGCAGCCTGAGGATATTGGTTTTCTGCAATATACTGGCGGTACGACAGGCATCTCCAAAGGCGCGAAATTGACTCACCGGAATATCATCGCCAATATGGAGCAAAATGGCGCATGGATGATGAGCGGCCTCGAAGAAGGTAAAGAAGTGGTGATTACTGCCCTTCCTTTGTATCATATTTTTGCCATGACGGTCAACTGCTGGCTGTTCTTCAAAACTGGTGGAAAAAACATCCTGATTACCAATCCGAGGGATTTACCCGCTTTTATCAAGGAACTTAAAAAGCATCAGTTCTCCGTATTCACCGGCGTCAATACGCTCTTTAATGCCCTACTGATGCAAGAGGATTTCCTCAAACTGAATTTCGACAATTTCAAGGTCGGTATCGGCGGTGGAATGGCGGTGCAGGATCATGTGGCTGAAAAATGGAAGCAAGTAACAGGAAAACCCCTTGCGGAAGGTTATGGCCTTACGGAAGCCTCTCCTGTGGTAGCCTGTAACCCCATTGATGGCACAGAAAAAATTGGCACCATTGGCATGCCTTTGCCAAGCACCGAAATTCGGATTGTTGCTGACGACGGCACGGATCAGGATTTTGCGGAGCATGGAGAGGTTTATGTTCGAGGGCCGCAGGTCATGGCGGGCTACTGGCAGCGCAATGACGAAACCGAGCTCGTGATGGACGGACAATGGCTGAAAACAGGCGACATCGGCTACATGACCCTCGAGGGGTACATCAAACTTGTGGATCGCAAAAAAGAGATGATCAATGTTTCAGGCTTCAATGTTTACCCTAACGAGGTGGAAAGCGTGGTTTGCTCCCACCCAAAAGTGGCCGAGGCTGGGGTTATTGGCATTCCTGATCCTAAATCTAACGAATGCGTGAAAGCATTTATTATTAAGGCGGATCAGAGTCTGACCAAAGAGGAAATCCTTCAATATTGCAGGGCAGAAATGACGGCCTATAAGCGCCCGAGAGAAATTGAATTCCTGGAGGAGTTACCAAAATCAAATGTGGGAAAAATTCTTCGTCGAAAACTCAAAGAATATGAGCTTTCAAAAAATGTAACGGCTTAAAACCGTTGCCTCGAAAGAGGAAAATATCTTTCAAACAACAAAGGCAATCCGAAAAGATTGCCTTTGTTGTTTCATTGTATCAACGAACAGTATATTAATTCACTTCATGGTCAATGGCCAAAAATCGGCGGTACAATACTGGCCCAAGCCAAGCATCAGTAGCGGCATAACATTTTTGTGCAGGACTCAGTGGAAATTTTTCCCAATTGGACATTTGCTGTGTTTTTGACACCCTTCCCTCCAATAAAATTCCTGCAAGATTTCTCGCGCCCGTCTGCTGAAACCCTTTGGATTTGGCCACCTGTGCAAGGTCTACAAAACCCTGAGGCTGAAAATGAGCATATTCCAACAGTCCACGAATATCGTCGTTCAGCGCAATACCAATTTTCAGATGATCGGCACTGCTCATCAACCATTGTAATTCTATCGAAAGGCCTGTTTTCTGCAAATGAATCAGGTAAGCCGTTGTCGGTGTAGAAAGCTGCAATAACGCCACGCGATGATGCTGTCCTTTACGCGCTACTGGTTTAGTTTCTGTATCAAAGCCTATTCGCCCATATTTGGCAAGATCCTGTACTGCTTCTTTCAATTGCTGAGGTGTTTCTACCGTTTTAATTTTACCTTCAAAACGCAGCAAGGGCAACTCATTCACTTCTGATTTGGTAATCTTCCGTCCCTGTTCGATATAAGCCTTTAAATCAGTCATTTTCAACTACATTGATACGTTTTTTAAAGATCAAACATCTTGCCAACCCATTGTTGCATCAGCCCTGAGAACAAATATTTTTTAATGTGATAAAAATATTTTTCTAATTTATTTCCCCTTCAATTAAACCTTTCTCATTTTTACACATCTCAACAGCAACCTTACATTTTATTTTTTTGGAAGAACATTTAATCATTGACCACCTTCAGGCTGAGGAAGCACAAAAGCGCTCGAAGGGCTTCAAGTATCTTATTGAAGCTTATCAGGAGCGTGTGTATTGGCATATCCGAAAAATGGTCGTGGATCATGATGACGCTGACGACCTGACGCAGGAGGTGTTTATCAAGGTACACACGCACTTTCATCAGTTTAAGGGAGAGTCGGCGCTGTTCACCTGGATATACCGGATTGCGAGCAATGAAGCGCTGGCGTTTCTAAGAAAAAAAAGGAATAAGTTTTTCATTCCTATCGTGGACGTGGAGGGGGAACTGATTCAGAAGGTAGATCAACAGGAGTACCTTGATGGAGATGAAATTCAGCTAAGGTTAAAGAAGGCCATTCTGCGTTTACCTCCGCAACAACAACTGGTTTTTAACATGAAATATTTTGATGACCTGAAGTATGAGCAGATTGCGGAAATTGTAGGCAAAAGTGTTGGAGGCTGTAAGGCCAACTACCATCATGCAGTAAAAAAAATTGAGTCTTTCTTGCAGAACGATTAAACCTTTGGATAAAAATTTACTCCAAGAAAAAAAAAAGCACCATGCGATTACATCAAATACCAAAAAAGAACATCGACAAAGTGCCTCAAGGGTATTTTCAGCAACTCCCCGATCAAATCGAGGAACGGATAAATGCGGGGAACCCCATCGTACCACTTTGGAAAAAACCAGCCATCCGCTATGCCAGCCCTTTTGTGGCTGCGGCAAGCGTTGCCCTGATATTGTTCTTTTCCATTCCCAATCAGCTGTCGCCACTCTCGCCAACAACAGCGGCGGCAGCTTTCAGTGAAGCAGAAATCATTGATTACCTGGCCATGGAAAGCTCTCCTTTTGACAGCTGGGGAACCTACTACCCTGATCAGTCCATTATTCAGGACATCACTTTCAGTCCGCTGCAGGAAGATGAGGACCTTCTTGAGGAACAGCTCGAATACCTTAATGATACCGAACAAATTTTTTAATCAGCACACCTTAAAATGATGAAATATATCCTCTCCTTTTCGCTATTGCTATTTTGCAGCACCCAACTGCTTGCACAGGGCAAAACACAAAACAATGAACGCATTGAAAATTACAAGATTGCCTTTTTTACGAAAGAGCTTAATCTTGCCCCTGAAGATGCCCAAAAATTCTGGCCACTCTACAATAAAATGCAGGATGAAACCAAAGCCCTCAGGAAAAACATGATGCAGCTTTCCCGATCCATTAATCAGGGGCTTTATAAAGGCAAAGAAAGCGAGGGCCTGGAGCTGATTCTCAAGGCCAAAAGAGAAGAACTTGACATTCAGGAAAAGTACCTTAAAGAAATTGAGAAAATCAATGGCAGTGAAATTGCCATCATGGTTCCCGTACTCGAAGGCAAATTCCGACACAAACTGATGCAAAATATGGAACCAAGAAATCACGGTGGTGGCAGACGAAACTTCAATTAAATACCGATCATCGCACTCCATCAATTCCGCACACATTATTTTCTTCAACATCGGACGCTTCATTCGACGGCAAAACAACAGCAAACAAAATAAGATTTTGACCCTATCGCGAGAGTCCCTCTCGTGATTATTCAAGAATGAAACTTCCTTAACACCCAGAATTTTGAGTTGAGATGTCAGTAGCACGTTTTTAATCTGATCAGTAGCTTACTTTTTTCAGCACAGATCACGAGAGAGACGCTCGCGATAGACTATTGCTGATCTTAGGTCATAAAAAGCCTTTCAATCAATCGATTAAACACCTAATATTTTCTTCAACATCGGACGCTTCATCCAACGGCAAAACAACCGCAAACAAAATAAGATTTTGACCCTATCGCGAGAGTCACTCTCGTGATTATTCATAAGAATGAAATTTTCCTTATTACACAGAATTTCGAGTTGAGATGTCAGTAGCACGTTTTTAATCTGATCAGTAGCTCACTTTTTTCAGCACAGATCACGAGAGAGACCCTCCCGATAGACTATTGCTGATCAATAGGTCATAAAAAGCCTTTCAATCAATCGATTAAACACCTAATATTTACCTCAACATCGGACGCTTCATCCGAGGAAAAAACATCAGCAAATGTTATTAGATTTTGACCCTATCGCGAGAGTCCCTCCAGCAAACATCACGAGAGGGACTCTCGCGATAGATTGTTGCTGATCATAGATCACTAAAAGCCCTTCAAGCAATCGATTAAACGACTAATATTTTCTTCAACATCGGACGCTTCATCCAACGGCAAAACAACCGCAAACAAAATAAGATTTTGACCCTATCGCGAGAGTCCCTCAAGCAAACATCACGAGAGGGACTCTCGCGATAGACGTTGCTGACCATCGATCATAAAAAGACCTTTCAAGCAATCGATTAAACGCCTAATATTTTCTTCAACATCGGACGCTTTACCTGAGGGCAAAACATCAGCAAATGTTATTAGATTTTGAACCTTTCGAGAGAGTCCCTCTCGTGATTATTCATAAGAATGAAATTTTCCTTAACACACAGAATTTCGAGTTGAGATGTAAGTAGCAATCATGTTTTCAACCTGATCAGTAGCTTACTTTTTTCAGCACAGATCACGAGAGAGACGCTCCCGATAGATTGTTGCTGATCATAGATCACTAAAAGCCCTTGACCCTATCGCGAGAGTCCCTCCAGCAAACATCACGAGAGGGACTCTCGCGATAGATTGTTGCTGATCATAGATCACTAAAAGCCCTTCAAGCAATCGATTAAACGACTAATATTTTCTTCAACATCGGACGCTTCATCCAACGGCAAAACAACCGCAAACAAAATAAGATTTTGACCCTATCGCGAGAGTCCCTCAAGCAAACATCACGAGAGGGACTCTCGCGATAGACGTTGCTGACCATCGATCATAAAAAGACCTTTCAAGCAATCGGTTAAACGCCTAATATTTTCTTCAACATCGGACGCTTCATCCGACGGCAAAACAACAGCAAACAAAATAAGATTTTGAACCTATCGAGAGAGTCCCTCAAGCAAACATCACGAGATGGACTCTCGCGATAGATTGTTGCTGAGATCAAAAAAGCTTTTCAAACAATCGATTAAACGCCTAATATTTTCTTCAACATCGGACGCTTCATCCGACGGCGAAACAACAGCAAATGTTATTAGATTTTGACCCTATCGCGAGAGTCCCTCTCGTGATTATTCATAAGAATGAAACTTCCTTAACACACAAAATTTCGAGTTGAGATGTCAGTAGCACGTTTTTAATCTGATCAGTAGCTCACTTTTTTCAGCACAGATCACGAGAGAGACGCTCCCGATAGATTGCTGCTGATCATAGATCACTAAAAGCCCTTCAAGCAATCGATTAAACGCCTAATATTTACTTCAACAACGGACGCTTTTCCCGAGGGCAAAACATCAGCAAATGTTATTAGATTTTGAACCTATCGCGAGAGTCACTCCAGCAAACATCACGAGAGGGACGCTCCCGATAGACGTTGCTGACCATCGATCATAAAAAGACCTTTCAAGCAATAGATTAAACGCCTAATATTTACTTCAACAACGGACGCTTTACCTGAGGGCAAAACATCAGCAAACAAAATAAGATTTTAACCCTTTCGCGAGAGTCCCTCTCGTGATTATTCAATAGAATGAAACTTCCTTAACACAAAAGATTTCGAGTTGAGATGTCAGTAGCAATCATGTTTTCAACCTGATCAGTAGCTTACTTTTTCAGCACACATCACGAGAGAGACGCTCCCGATAGACTGTGATAGATTGTCGCTACTCAGAATTAATGTTGCTAACTTTTATTGTTCTGATTAAATTGTGGATCTATGAAAAAGGAAAAGACGCACCTCAGTTTATCTCAGTTTAATCACGAAATAAAATCCGTGCTGCAAAGAAGCATGGCGCCGAGTTATTGGGTGGTGGCGGAAATTGCCGAACTACGGATACAGGGCGCAGGCCATTGCTACCTTAATCTTGTAGAAAAAAATGCTGGTCAGTTCTTGGCGCAAATGCGGGCGACCATCTGGGCATATACCTATCGCAATTTAAGTCACTGGTTCAAAACCCACACGGGCTCCGACCTTTGCAATGGCATGAAAGTCCTGGTAAAACTTGAAGTGCAATTCCATGAGGTGTATGGCATGTCGGCTAATATTCTTGACCTTGATCCGAATTATACCCTCGGCGAACGTGCAAGAAAAAAACAGGAGACTATTCAGCAACTGAAAGCGGATGGTATTTTTGAGGACAATAAAATGTTCGATTTACCGACCGTCCCGCAACGCATTGCCATTATCAGTGCGCAGAATGCGGCAGGTTTTGGCGACTTCCGTGAACAGATAAAACACAATGCCTTCGGCTATCATATCTCTGGAAGGCTCTTCCCTGCCACCATGCAGGGCACCAATGGCGCTCCCTCTATCATTAAGGCATTGCATAATATTTACCACCGCGAGCAGGAGTTTGATCTGGTCATTATTATTCGTGGAGGTGGCGCACAGACTGACCTGGACTGTTTCGATGACTATGAGCTTTGTGCCACTATTGCTCAGTTCCCCTTGCCCGTAATTACTGGTATCGGCCATGAGCGCGATGAGACGATTGCTGACCTTGTGGCGCATACCAAACTGAAAACACCAACGGCAGTGGCTGAATTCCTACTCGAAGGCTTTCAGGCCTATGAGCAGAATATCATGAACCTGGTGGAATATATTGCGCATACCTCAGCCACAAAAATCACCCAGGAAAAAGAAAAATTGCAATACCTTTCCAATCGCCTTCAGGTGGTGGCCACACAGCGATTCCGACAGCAAGAGCGAATGCTTGATGAGCTTTATAGGGTTATTCCACAAAAAGCCGGCTTGAAAATCCAAAAGGAATTTCTTCAATTGGAGCAACTTTCAAATAGGCTTTGCGCTCAGCCGCCACGCCTCTTTGAGAAGGAACATAAAAAGCTGGAATGGCTGGAGAAAAATATCGCCTTGCTCGACCCCAAAAAGTTATTGAAACGCGGGTATTCCTTTGCAACGATCGAAGGCAAACTGGTTTCTGAAAACCATAAACCAAAATCGGGCGATCGGATGATTACCACTACCGACAGCATGACGATCAAGAGTATCGTAGAATAAACCTTGCTTTTGCTGCCGTAAGGCAATGAGCTGAAGCACCCAAAAACGCTAAAAAAAACAGAATATAAACTATGGAAGAATTGAATTACAAAACAGCCTTGGAGAAGCTTGAAGGCATTGTTCACAAAATGGAAAATGAAAATCCCGAAGTAGATGAGCTCGCAGGGATGGTGGAAGAAGCTGCTGGGCTTCTGAAATTTTGTAAAGGAAAACTCCGAGGTGCAGAAGGCCAACTCAATAAAGCCATCGAAAAACTGAACGAAGAGGAAGAAGAACAATAACCTTCCGTAGGGCGACTGCCAGATATAAAAAAAGGGCTGATTTCCATTAAGAAATCAGCCCTTTAAATTTATATTTTTAGAATCATCAAATGATCAATCCCGCCATGGTTCCTGTCAATAAACAAGCCAGGGATGCGGCTAATAAAGCCCTCAGGCCTAATTTTGAAAGGTTCTCTTTCTGTGATGGTGCCAAAGCACCAATACCCCCTACCTGAATAGCGATAGAAGAGAAGTTTGAAAAACCACAAAGTGCATAGGTGGAAATCAAAATTGCCTTGGCTGACATTTCCCCTGCCTCCTTTAAATGAGAAAGGGAGTTATAGGCCACAAATTCATTAATGGCCGTTTTCTGTCCCAGTAACGAACCTACCACCAGCGACTCATGCCAGCTTACGCCCATAACGTAGGCAAATACACGGAACACCTGTCCGAACATGTACTCAAGGCTCAAACCATCGAAAGTACCACCTGTTGAGTGCTGAATCAACTGATTAAGGGTTTCTCCATTCCAGCTAACCCACTGCCCGATCATGTCTGAGAACATATAATTCACCGCAGCGATAATCGCAATAAAGGACAATAACATTGCCCCAACATTCATAGCCAACCCTAAACCGTCAGAGGTTCCTCGGGAAACGGCATCAATAATATTTACCCCTACTGATTCAGGGTTTACTTTCAATTCTTTATCAATCTGATCAGGGTTCACTTCAGGAAAAAGCACCTTCGACATCACTACTGCGGCAGGTGCATTCATCACCGAGGCCGACAATAAGTAAGAGGCGAATTTTGCCTGTTCCACAGGATCCGAACCACCGAGAAATTTCACGTAACCCGCCAATACACCACCAGCAATGGTCGCCATTCCTCCAGTCATCAAACACATCAACTCAGATTTGGTCATGTTTTTAATGAAAGGCTTCACTAACAGTGGGGCCTCCGTTTGCCCAAGGAAGATATTCCCTGCAACCGACAAACTCTCTGCTCCAGACAATCCCATGGTTTTTTTCATCACCCATGCGAGCACCCAAACCACTTTTTGCAGAATGCCTAAATAATAGAGTCCTGTGGTAACTGCCGAGAAAAATATGATCGTTGGAAGTACCTGGAATACGAAAACAAAGCCCATCGTATCAACATTCACCAATGGACCAAACAGGAAGGCCGAGCCTTTTTCTGTAAATCCTAAGAATATTACAAAACCTTTACTGACCGTCTGGAAGCCATGGGCCACCATTGGTACCTTTGTAATTAATAAACCGATGACCAACTGCAACAGGATCCCCGACCCTACTAATCTCCAATTGACCGCCTTCTTGTTGTTTGAAAAGGCGAAAGCCACTGCGAGAATAACTAATACCCCTATTAGTCCACGTACTATTTCCATTAACCCTAATTTAAATTGATTCGCAATTTAGCCGAATTCAAGGCACAAAAAAAGCCTACTATATATTTAGTAGGCTTTTTTTATCAAAATCTAATGTAAATTATTCTCGCTTATTAATTTCATCACGAATCTCTGCAGCTTTTTCATAATCCTCATCCCGAATTGCTTTATCAAGCAGGTCGTTCAGTTTTGAAAGCGAATAAGCTTTTAAAGGATTATGGCTCTCAGAGGACGGCGATGATGGCGAAGCTTCCTGTTTTGGAGCTTCAACAGGCTGTTCCGATTTCACTTCTGAAGGGGCCGCAGTATCCTCGGCTGCCGAAGCGGCCTCACTGCCCTCCTCCTCTTCGTCTGTCAGAATAATTCCTGCTTCCTTAAGGATGGTTTCATTGGTATAAATCGGTGCATTAAAACGCAGACCTATGGCGATGGCATCTGATGGCCGTGCATCAATCTCTTCATTCTTCAAGCCATCGTTACAAACAATCTTGGCAAAGAAAACACCTTCACGTAATTCAGAAATAATAATTTCTTCTACCGTAAAGTTAAATGCGTTACCTATTGATTTGAACAAGTCGTGTGTCATGGGACGATTAGGAACGATCTTTTCAATTTCAATCGCAATTGCCTGCGCCTCAAACATACCAATAATGATGGGCAGTCGTCGATTTCCATGATGCTCCCCCAATACCAAGGCAAAAGAGCCTGATTGTGATTGACTGGAAGAGAGGCCTAAAATGTCGAGTTTGATTTTATCCACAGATATTTAGCTTTTCACCGCCTTAATTGCTTCAGTAAGCTTCGGCAGTACTTCAAATGCGTCACCAACAACACCGTAATCGGCAGCTTTAAAGAAAGGCGCTTCAGGGTCTTTGTTGATCACAACAATACATTTTGATGAGTTTACCCCTGCAAGATGCTGAATTGCACCCGAAATACCAACAGCAATGTACAAATTAGGACTTACTTTTATCCCAGTTTGTCCAACATGCTCATGATGTGGGCGCCAATCCATGTCGGAAACGGGTTTCGAGCAACCTGTTGCTGCGCCGAGAGTTCCTGCAAGCTCTTCAATAATTCCCCAATTCTCTGGGCCTTTCAGTCCACGGCCACCACTAACAACAATCTCAGCTTCAGGCAAAAGCACATCACCCTCCTGTTTGTGTGTTTCGAGAACTTTAAGTTTGAAATCTCCTTCGGAAATATCCACCGACACTTTTTCAACCGTAGCATCACCGCCATCGGTTTTCATTTCAACAGCATTCTTCTTAACTACAAGCACCTTCTTCGGCGCTGTAACCGTCAGTGTTTCAAAAGCTTTACCCGTAAAAATACCGCGCTTCACCTTGAAACTATCGCCAGACACCTCAGGCACTTCAATTACATTGGAAACCATCGCAGCGCCAACTTTTACCGCTGTACGGGCCCCTGCAGGTGTTGCAAGCGCCGATTGTGCCAAAATCAAGAGATCACTGTTGGTATCGTTGAAAATTTTGGCCGTCGCAGAGGCGTATGCCATAATCGAAGGCGTATCCAGAGCGGTATCATCAGCATGTAAGATTTTTGATGCTCCTGCCATTCCGAGTGCACCGAGCTGAGATTCCTCCACTTTCCCCAGTACAAGGGCTGTTACGGTTCCCTGATTCTGAGCGGCAATCGCGTGGGCATAACTTACGGCTTCCAAAGAACTTTTCTTTACGTTGCCGTTATCTGTTTCAATAAATACTAATATAGACATTGGTTGAGGTCTTTGTTTTAGGTAGAAAAATTAAAGTACTTTGGCTTCGTTTTGCAGCATTTTTACCAAATCATCAATCTGATCCTGCTGCACAATTTTCACCGCTCCTTTTGCTTCAGGCAAGCTGTACTGATCAAGCTTTACCTGTTCCTCAGCACCCACAGGCTCTACTACCTGCAAAGGTTTTGTGCGGGCAGTCATGATGCCACGCATATTCGGGATTTTCCATTCTGCAATTGGCTCCTGACAACCTGCCACAAACGGCAATGGAATCTCAACCGATTGTTTACCTCCTTCGATTTCACGATCCATAATCGCCACACCGTCTTTTACCTCCAGTTTCATAACAGGGGAAACACTCACCAGTCCAAGCAACTCGCCAACAAGCGCGTGAACAACGCCACTGTTAAAATCAATGGACTCCCGGCCCATCAAGATTAAATCATAATTTCCATCTTTGGCTACCGCAGCAATTTGCGAAGCCACAAAAAAGGAATCGGTAGGCGCTGCATTTACACGGATGGCATCGTCAGCGCCGATCGCCAATGCTTTCCGTATAGTGGGTTCCGTATTGGCAAGACCAACATTCAGTACCGTTACGGTTCCATTGTGTGCTGCTTTCAACTCTACTGCTCTTGCAAGCGCATAATCATCATAAGGTCCGATGATGAACTGAACTCCTGACTCATCAAATTTGGTATTGCTGTCAGTAAAAGCAATCTTTGCCGTCGTGTCAGGAACATGTGTGATACATACAAGGATTTTCATAAATTCGGGTTGATTTTATGGGTTAAAGTTTAATGGTAGCGAAAGGAATTGTGTAAAAACAAGAATTTTCTTACCAATAATAAGGAACGCAAATTCATACATAACGATTGCAAATTACAACGCTTTTTTTCGTGTGATTTTACACTCAACCCTACGCTTAGTATAATTTATTAAAAATTTTTCAAACAAACACTAAAAACATCCAATGAGTTTCGATCGCATACAGCAATTACTTGCATTCAAGCAAGAAGAACCCAACGACCCTTTCCTTTGGTACAGCCTTGCGCTTGAATACCAAAAAACAGATTTGGCACTGGCTGAAGAGCACTTTGTGCATCTGCTTAAAAACCACCCAGATTATGTGGCTACCTATTATCATTTGGCGAAATTATGGGTAAAAATGGAAAAAATTGACGACGCCAAAGCAGTTTACGAAAAAGGAATGGAAGTGGCTCAAAAAGTCCATGACCAACACAGTTTCAAAGAGTTAAAGAGCGCCTATGACATATTCCTTTTCGAAGAATACGACGATTGAGTTTACATAGAAAAAAAGGATTAAAAATCCATCTTTTTTATCCTCTTTGATTCCCTTATTATTGTGACCGAAAAATTTATTCGTATTCAAAACGGCAAAAAAATGCACATTGCAATTGCAGGAAATATAGGTTCAGGAAAGACCACCCTTACAAAAAAACTCGCTAAACATTACCAATGGATTCCGCAGTTCGAATCCGTTGACGACAACCCTTATTTGAGTGACTTTTATGCCGACATGCCTAAATGGTCTTTTCATTTGCAGGTGTATTTTTTGAGTAAAAGGTACGAGCAAATTCTCGATATCCGCCAGGGAAAAGATTCCATTATTCAGGATCGCACGATTTATGAAGATGCGTTTATCTTTGCCCGCAGCCTGCATGAAGGGGGAAATTTAAGCGACCGCGATTATGAAAATTACATGGATCTTTTTAAAGCCATGACCCGCTACATTCAGGCCCCTGACCTGCTCATTTACCTGAAGGCGGATATCCCTAAGCTGGTAGATCAGATTACACGCAGAGGGCGAGATTACGAAAGCTCGATCAGAATCGATTATTTGCAGTCGCTGAACACTTATTACAACTCGTGGATCGACAATTACAAAGATGGCAGACTGTTGGTTATTGATGTAAACAATATGGATTACGAGAACCGTGTGGAGGATTTCGCCACTATTGTTGATAAAATAGATATTGAACTTAACGGTCTATTCTCTTAAGATGCACATTGCAGTTACTGGAAATATAGGATCGGGAAAAACCACGCTATCGACCAAGTTGGCGCAGCATTATGGTTGGGTTGCTGAATTTGAATCTGTTGCTGACAACCCCTATTTGAGTGATTTTTATGAGGACATGCCCCGATGGGCTTTTCACCTTGAATTGTACTTTCTAAAAAGCCGATTCAAGCAAGCCGTCGGCATTAAAGAGCGCGAGGAAACCACTGTGCAGGATCGTACCATTGATGAAGGTGTAAATATTTTCGCCAAAAACCTCAAAGACACCAACGTACTGAGCGACCGTGACTGGGACAATTATTTAGCCTTGTATGGTCACATGAAAAATTTTATCAGCTCCCCTGACCTGATCATCTACCTTCGGGCCAACACGCCCAAGCTGGTAAAACAGATTCAGAAAAGGGGCCGAGATTATGAGCAAACGATTCCCATAAAATACCTCGAAGACCTGAATCATCATTACGAAGCATGGATCAGTCAAATTACTGGATCAAAAGTCTTGATATTCGATGTCAATGAAATGGATTTTGAACATGTAGCGGAAGACTTCGCCACAATTACAGAAGCCATCGACAGAGAGCTCTTCGGTTTGTTTTCTTAAAAAAAATCCTCACGATCATCAAGATGGTGAGGATTTTTTTATGGCCATTACTGCCACCAGACAAATCATTTATTTCCAGCCTGCAAGGACAATCTTACCTACTTTCTCCGCATCTTCGGGCTTGCCCGCAAGAAGCAGCTCCTGCAAAGGCCGTAATTTCCCCTGGTGCATAATGGTTTTGTAGATGCTCACCCGTTGCAAGTTGTAGAAAAAACCATGACAAGCCACATCGGTCATCAGGGAATTCCAGGCACGCAACCGCCAGGCTGGAGCACCATTTTCAAAGAAATCGCCAGGGGCCTCGGGCTTCCCGAAATAATCCTCGGCAACCTTACTGGTCCATAAGTTTGGACCAATCCCCATCTTCAGGCATTCTTTTTCTTTATTTCTACAAAAACGCCCCAGCGCCTTCACATCCATTTCTGGCATTTTTTCCGCATACCAGTCTGCACGAAAAGTTTGCAGACGATACCGGTTATAATCCAGCGGGCTGTCAATCAGTACCGCTCGTCGGTTGGCGGTCCACACCGTAATGTTTTTAGGGATAAAAATCCGCTTAGACTGCCCACCGAGTTCAAGATAAATCGCTTCAAGCTGATCATAGACCTTCCATTTCCGCAACAGGGCTTCTGTCAGGTGTAACTGTTCAGGGCGGAACAACAATTCTTGCTCCATCCACTGATAAAAAACTTTTGAAACCCGATCCATCATTCGTCAAGTTGTTTTTTGATACGTTCCTTCAATTGCCCTTTGGAGCCTGGCCAGGTGGTTTGGGATGAAATATCATAACACACCCATGCCAATCCAATAAAAAACAGGACGGCGATAATGATAAAAATAAGCTTGGAGCGTTTCATAGTTATTCTGAAAGAATGGTAAATTCTACACGGCGATTCAATTTTCGGGTGGCCTCTTTAAGGTTCGAGGCTATTGGTTTGGTACTGCCATAACCTTTAGCCTTCACCCTGTTCTTTTTAATGCCTTGTTCAATCAGGTAATCACGGACATTCTCCGCTCTACTAAGAGAGAGCTTGCGGTTGGCGTCTGAATTCCCACGGTTGTCGGTATGACCAGAAACTTCAATCACCATCGATGGGTTTTCTTTCAAAAACGCCACCACTTTATTCAGCTCCTGATCACCTGCCACCAATCGCTCTGCTGTTCCTCTTTTAAAGAGAATATTACTCAGGCGGATATTAGCCCCCACTTTCAGCGGTTCAAGTTTAAAGCGGTAAGCTTCGGCAAGTTCAGTAACGGGCAGATTAATTTCCCGCTCTTCGCCCCAATAGCCCTTGGCTTTCACCTTCCACTCTTTCAGCTTTTGTGCGTTTGGCAATGGAACCGATCCCTGTCCAAAGTCCATCGGGATAACTGCGGTAGAGTCCGCAAAAACAGCCTGAAGCTCCACTCCTTCCTTCAGGAAGTCATTGGTTTGGGCGTCCACCACCCAAATCTGCAAATAACGACGACCGCTTTGCAGGGTATCCACCGAAGGTTTTTTAGCGATTGGCGCTGCCAAAGGAGCCTCCGTAATGGTATTTTCCTCCACTTTGATTTCCTGCTTTTCAGCAAGCTGCTGAGGCTCTGGAAAAGTAAACACCTTGATATCGCCATAACCATTGGAGTCCTGTGTGGAAACATATAGCGCCTGCTTCCCACCTGTGATTAACTGAAAACCGCTCTCTTTTCCATTGGTATTGAAATCCGTACCAAGATTTTCTGGTGCCGACCAATTTGAAAAGGAATCGTCAAGGCGTTCCGCTTTGAACAGATCAAAACTCCCCGCTCCACCATGTCCGTTGGAGGCGAAATATAATGTTTTATTATCTGAAGCGAGATAAGGGGTGATTTCCTGAAAGCGGCTATTAATGGTAGAGCCAAGGTTTTTGGGGTCTCCAAAACCATTTTTCCCTTTAAAAAGGACATACAAATCTTCTGCCCCACGACTGTTGAAGGAGTCCATCGACAAAATCAAAACCCGTCCATCTTCCGACAGGCAGCCTGAAATCATGGTCGAAGCATTTTTGAAATAAGGCAATTTCACTGCTTCAGGTTTACCCCACTGGCCATTCTTCAGCTGGCTCACCGCAATGCCCGTTCTTCCATCCTGGCGATAGGCATCATTAACGAACATCGTTTTTCCATCCGCAGAAAGACCAAGAATCTCATTGACCTGATCATTGTTCACCGCTCCACTCAAAGGAGCAGGCGCACTCCAACTGCCATTTTGCTGATGTTTGGCAGTCCAAATATCACCATGGTCCTTCTTTCCACCAACATTCTGAGGGTCGGAAGCACGAACGAAAAATAATGTTTTACCATCCTGCGACAACACAGGGGAACGATCATCATGTGGGCTGTTGATCGTCTGGTCAAAGCTTTTTTGACTGATGTGCTGAGCCATTGCAGGGGTTCCCCCCATACAAAAAGCGGCCAATGCCACACCAAAGGGCTGTAAAAGTTTCATAATCTATATTTTATCAAATGGCTGATGCCACTTCTATTTGATTTCAAAATCGATTGACCGTCCGTTAATCCGACGGTTAAAAGGCGCTTGCACCGTGGAGATCATCAATTTATATTTCCCCACTTCTGAAGGCATTTTTACGGTAACCTGTTGCTCCGTTTGCTCGGTTACCTGCCAGTTCAATTTCTGAAGGGGTGTCTTTTCAAAATTCTTATTATACACCTCCCCATCTTTCCAGATGGTCGCTGCCAGCGCAGGCTCATCGCCATTGGTATCCTGATGGAATTGAACCGCCCGATTAAAATTATTGCTCAACAAAACCTCAAAGTTCACAACCTCATTGGGCTTATATGATTTCTTCGGATTGAGAATTTGTGTATGGATTTTCCCCAACGACTGGAAGTCATCAATCACACCGAGATCCAGCGTACCAAAATCGGTATCGAAATGCTTCATATTTTTCAGCTGACCTTTCCAGCCCACGAGTAATACCGAACGCCCCTGAAGGCTATCGAGGTTGGGCCACAAATCATATTGATGCTTGCGGTATTCCACCTGTGTAAGACAGGCCACTGGAGCGCCATCACTGTAAAATCCATATTTTGAGGGCGCCTGAAAGCCATTCATAAAAAGCACAGGCCGCCCTTGAGCAGCTTCTTTGATCGTCGCTGCCCACTGCGTTCTTGGGTAAAACATTTTCAGTGCTGGAATGGTACTCCAAGGCCCTGGCACCGCAATAATGATTCGTGCAAGCCCCAACAAAACAATGGTAGTAATGGCAAGTCTTTCAAACCACTGATATAACTTTTCCGATAAATTCGACAAACCCCTTGCGCCCAAAATCACCAATGGAATACTGGCGATTAAGGTCCAGTGTGGTTCTACCCATCCTTTAAATGAAGAAAGGAAAAAGAAGATTATAATTCCGACAAGGTTAAATAAAAGCGCTTTATCAAAATAGCTTTTAAAAGTCATTTTACTGATTCCTTTAAAAACAAAAAAGGCCGTTAATGGTCCCAGTACAATCCACTGATTAAGCACATACATGGTGGTATAGTCCAGGCGATATGGTCGCTTGGACCGATCAAACAAATGGTATTGAATAGAGGGGAAATCGTGACTAAACTGCCAAATAATATGTGGTAACAAAAAGACGACCGCAAGCACTGCCGTTGCCCAAAAACTTGGTTTCTTCAGTAATTTTAAATTGGATAACAAACTGAAAAACACAAACAATACCGCATGATACTTACTGTAAAACATCAATGCGATTACCAATGCCAGCAGCACGCTGTTTTTTATATTATCGTTGGCATAATACCGCTTGAGGGCATGAAAGTACAGTACGCCAAAAAAGAATAATGGAACGTCGGGTGTGGTTACAAACCCATAGATTTGAATCAGTGGAATCGACAAGGCCAACAAAAAAAATGCTTTCGCACTGATCTTATACTCCTTCACCAAATCCCACATCAGCCACAGCGAAACCCCACTCAGCAGAGCGGTAAAAAAACGCATACCGAGCGTCCCTGAGAAAAGGTACCGGCCAGCATCAATCATCACCGCAACCATTGGCGGGTGATCAAAATACCCCCAATCAAGGAAGCGCGACCACATCCAATAATAGGCTTCATCTTCATGCGCCCCCACACTTGCCGATTGTACTAAATTAACAACCACCCATAATATCACCAAAAGCCATACCAGGCGACTTTGATCATTTTCTTTAAACTTGGTCAGCATTAATTAAATATTTGTCGAGAAGGTGAAATAATAATTGACAAAGAAATTCCAAACCGTCACAAAACCTACCGCAATTACTTTTGAGATATAAAAATTCACTTTCAGGCGGTCATTGAATATATAAATAATGAAATTATTCAAGATTAAACCGATCAGGGAAACCCCAATAAATTGAGAGTACTGCATAAGGACTTTCGGGTCGTGTGACTGAAATGTCCAAAGTCGGTTCCATACAAAGTTGTTTGATGCTGCAAAGATAAAGCCCAAACTGTTCGCCAAATACTTATGCCATTTGAGTTTTTCCTTCGTGATATAAGTGATTCCAAAATCAATAAACAATCCTGAAAAGCCCACAGCCCCAAATTTCAGGAGTTTCAATATTAGTTCTTCCATAAAATAAATTGTACAGTTGAGTACAATGCGCAAAATTAAGGATAATCCGCTAATGCGCTAAGAAAACACAAAAAAACCTCCCCTAAAATAAATCATATTCAGGGGAGGTTAATCCATCAATCAAGAAGTTGAAAATTAAGGATTATTCTTCTGATACATTTGAATAAACTTCACAATATTTTCAGCAGCGATCTTCTTGGCGATAATTTTTTTATCCTTGTCCAGCACATAAATCATTGGCGTGGTACGGATATCATAATCATATCTAAAATTCGACTGTACGTAAGGGTCTTCCCCATTAATCCAGTCCAGGCCACGTTCTTCAATAAACTGATGCCATTTTTCAGTGTCCGTAACCGTGGTGATCCCCCAGAATTCAATCCCCTGATCTCTTAACTCATGAAAAGCGTCCAGGGCTATCGGTGTTTCCTTTTTGCAGTGCCCGCAATCAGGGTCGTAGAAAAACAGGACAGTATAAGGTGCATTGTGCTCATCAAGACTCAGCTCATTCCCTTCGGGATCTCGCAATTCGATTGGTGCAGCTTTTTTATACAATAAATTTGGCTCCAGTTGCTCGACACGCTCCTTCACCTTGCTGATCGTCTCCTCGTCTGTCCAGGTCGCCTGCCCCGAGAGGTAATATTTTTTGGCCAGTTTCACGAATACATTTTCAGAGCCCAGGCGCGTTCCTTTTTCAAAGAAGTTGGTCTGACTGACCACCATATAGCGGAAAGTTTCTTCATTGCCCTTGGCCAGCTCAATCAGGCGCGATGCCGACTGATATAGGGAGTCAGGGTGCGGATAAGTCAATTTCTCCATATACTCCTCCACCTTGTTGTTATAAAACTGCGTCCGAAGCAATGCAGGATCACTCAAATCAAAATTATCCCAAAAGTGCGTTCTATAATAGAGTAATTTACCGAATCGGTCGGTTATGGAAGCAGGAATTTCTGGTCTTTTGGTAGATTTTATCACCTTTGCTGCCATAGAATTTGGGTGTTGCTGCAAAACCTCAAATTGCTTTGCTTTCACCTTTTTGTCCATCTCCTGTAGCTTGCTCCGTAATTCCTCCATCACCTCGGTCTGCTCTTTGGGAACAGCAGCCATTTCCTGCTGAATAGCCTGCGCTACCCCATTCTGCTCAGTAATGAATTGCTGATAACCAAGAAACAGGGCATTTTTCGGTGAACCAGTCACTTTTAAATTTCCCATAATATCGAGGGTATCGGTGGTCAATGAAAAGGGTTTTTCATCAGGAACAAACTGAAAATACAACTTGCTCCCTGGTTTTACCACAAAATAAATTCCAGGATTCAGCTCCTCTTCACTTTTAAAATGATAATGCCCTGCCCCATTTTGGTCGCTCAGCAATTTTGCCGTATCACGCACGTATTCTTTATCGCCGAAATAATAACCGAGGTAGATTTCTGGGGCACTAAAATTTTTGATTTTGACATCGATGTCTGTGCCTTGTGCCAACGTTTTTCCGCTCACAAAGAGCAACATCACCAACAGCCATACCGAAGTCTTTCTATTCAAAATCATAGATTGTTCTTGTTAAAGGTCTTTGAGCATTTTTAAAACTTACCATCATGCGGCAAATTCCCATCACGACGAAAGCTTTAAGCCCGCTCCTAATCTGAAAATAATCACGAAGTAAATATCCCCTGCAAGGGGCAATAAAAAGCCAAATTCCATAAAGAATAGCGAATTATCAATTTATTAACCTTTTTTAATAAATCATTCAAAAACAAAATTAAACCCTTTACCCACGCTCAGTTTCATTTCTATAAAAAAATAGGAATAACCACATACATCATCAAAATAAATTCAGATCATTTAATATTTTCGCGAATTCATTTAAGAAAATAAAAAAATGGAAAATAGGGCTGATTTTCGGGCAATTGTTCTTTATGTTCTAATCCCTTAAATTGAATCTACCCCACTTTTTTTCAGACATAAACGAACAACAGCATGACCTTTTCTAAAATTATAGGTGTTGGCCACCATGTTCCCGAGCGTATTGTTACCAATGAAGAATTGGCAACGATGATGGACACCAGTGACCAGTGGATTCAAGAAAGAACAGGAATTAAAGAGCGACGCTTTTTTGATCCTGAAAAAGACACCTGTTCAAATATGGCGACCAAGGCCAGTAAAATAGCTTTGTCGCGTGCTGGCGTAGCCATTGACGAGGTGGACATGATCGTATTTGCCACCATCACGCCGGATTATTTTTTTCCAGGTTCAGGGGTTTTATTACAACGTGAATTAGGGCTTCACCACAAAACCATTCCCGCAATTGACCTCCGTAATGCCTGCAGCGGCTTTATTTACGGTCTCTCTGTCGCTGATCAGTTCATCAAAACGGGGATGTACAAAACGGTGTTGGTGATCGGTGCAGAGATTCAGTCTTCTGCCCTGGAGATGAGTGATCGCGGACGAAGTGTATCGGTGATTTTTGGTGATGGCGCTGGGGCAGCAGTTCTACAGGCAAGATCAGACGGAAAATCGAAAGGCATTCTTTCCACGCATCTACACGCCGACGGCACCCATGCGGAGGAACTTTTTGGCAAGGATCCAGGATCGAGCCGCCCACCAGAGGAACGACTGTCCCGTGAAGTGATTGAATCGATGAGCATCCGGCCACACATGAATGGCAATGTGGTCTTTAAGCATGCCGTGGTTCGTTTTATGGAAGTTATTCAGGAAGCACTGACGGCCAACAACAAACCGATCGAGGCGATTGATCTGCTTGTTCCGCATCAGGCCAATTTGCGCATCAGTCAGTATATTCAGCAGAAAATGAAATTACCGCAGGAGAAAGTGTTTAACAATATTATGAAATATGGAAACACCACTGCGGCCTCTATCCCGATTGCATTGAGTGAGGCTTGGGAGCAAGGTAAAATTAAGGAGGGAGATTTGATTTGTCTGGCTGCTTTTGGTTCAGGTTTCACCTGGGCTTCTGCACTTATCGAATGGTAATTTCCTGACCAGATGCTGGTGTAAAATCATCAGCAACAAATTGACTAATCTATGGCTGGTGGCTTGCGATCAACGAATGAGAACCATTCTTTTCATTCTCTGATCCATCTCGTCAGCCATTTTTTATGTGCCGCCAACGGGAATAAAATCCTCCATAATTGGATAATATTTCCGCCCAAGAATAAATTTGCACACTGAATCCTTTCTATTGAAAGTGTCGCTCACTTGGAGCAAGCTGAAGGAAATAACCATAAGGATATCCATTTAAATAACCCCTATTTTTTACTGTCCTCAGAAGAATGAAATCAAAAGGACGCTTGAGAGCATCCTCAATGATTATCAGTGCTTCTTTTATTAACGGCACAATTAGATGTTTTCAGAAGCCTGTATGTTAGACTTCATCTTAAAGCTAATCTCATAAATCCGATGAACTGTGGGCACAAAAATGACAGGATACCCTAATGTTGCAGCAAGCGCTATTTCAGCAGACCAAATGGCATTGTCTCCACCATTCGGCATTGATTTGAATTAATTGATTTGACGGGGTTGCTCTTTCCGGTTTTGTGGTGCCATAGCATTCACTGTCGATGTAGGTTGAAGCCTTGAAAGCAGCGCACGCACTTCCCTTCTTACCTTATCCATATGATCAATGATGCTGCCACCAACGTGTTCTGTCAGTACCCCCATCAACACATCCGCCTTCAGGTTCAACAAAAGCGTACGGACGTTGTCCACCGCCTCAATTCTGCCCGCAAGGTCGTCATGGTCACAAGCTTTTTGATACTGATACAAAAAACGATTCAGCTTCAGATCAACCGTCAAAAACTCATGCGGAGGCATTCCTTTTTCTTCTGCTGAAGATACCGACGGAATCGTTAACTGTGTAAAATCAAAAGGAACAGACTCCCTGTTGATGTATTTTTTGAGATATAGCACCAACTCGTTAGGCATAATAGGTTTAACCACCATGGCCTTCACGCCCGCAACGGGCTTGATACCATCTTCCCAGTTAATAAAAGCGGTAATCGCGATTACGGGTAACTGCTTAAAATATTCCTGATCACAGGCACGCAGCCGTTCCATAAACGCCCAGCCATCCATTATTGGCAGGTGTAAATCCAATAGCACAATATCAAAAGGCTGTTCGTTCACCTTCCTCCAGGCTTCAAGGCCATTTTGCGCCACTTCCACTTTAAGATTCCAGCGCAGGAGCCATTTTTTAAACACAAAAACATTAACGGGATCATCCTCTACAAGCAATACGGAGCGCCCTTCAAAATCTGCCAATGATTTCGGCTTCTGCTTTTGGCTGTGGGCAGATTGTTCCTCTTCCTTGCCTTCCAACAATGGCACAGAGAGCTGCAACTGAATATCGCCTGGGGCGGCTTCCAACTGCAATTTACCACCCAGCTCTTCCACCAAAGGCAAAAGTTTACCGCTCATCGCCGCCTTGCACCCAAGTTTAGTACCCCAGCCACTGCGAACCTCAAAAAGCAACACCAGCTGATCGTCATTTTTGCTTTCCAGCCGCAACTCCAACTCTATGGCCTGCTCTTCGGTATTTTCCAACAGTTCCGACAACAGCACATGCACCAAAACATATAACCGCCGTTTGTCACCAACCAATACGGCAGGTATGTCCGTGTCAAGCCACGCTTTTAACTTCACCCGACGACGTTTTGCTTCAGCTTTCAGATCCGCAAGCCATCGGTGTAAGGTTTCTTTGGTCGAAAAAGAAGCTACTCGCATACCACCCATATTTACCATGTGAAAAATTACCCTTAATTCATTCAAACATTATTGTCAACTCCACAATTAATTATGCAGATACTTCTATAACCTACTTATTTGCATAATGTTGTGCCAAGCCCTCGATGTGAGCAAGCATAAGGATGAACGCAAGAATTCGACGTTATAGTAGCTTTATTTAAAGTAAATAAAATGTAATATATGTACAAAATATTTCACTAATTAGATACGGTCAGCCATAAAGATTGACTAAATCTAACTTGGCGATGAAATATTCTGTAAAATTAGATGCGCTTAAATGCGGAGAATACAAAAGATAAACTACCTTTGTATCCCGTAAGTAAAGTAAGCAGGAGTTTAAAATCTTATGGGTTCAGCAAAGTATATTTTTGTTACTGGTGGAGTAACATCATCCTTGGGAAAAGGAATCATTGCCGCTTCATTGGCAAAATTATTACAGGCAAGAGGGTTGTCTGTCACTATTCAAAAATTTGACCCTTATCTCAATATTGATCCAGGAACATTGAATCCTTACGAGCACGGTGAGTGTTACGTAACGGGTGATGGTGCGGAAACGGATCTGGATTTGGGGCACTATGAGCGCTTCCTGAATATCCAGACCTCGCAGGCCAACAATATTACCACGGGTCGTATTTACCACAACGTGATCAACAAAGAGCGCGAGGGTAAATATTTGGGAAAAACCGTTCAGGTGATTCCTCATATCACCAACGAGATCAAAGAAAATTTCTACAAATTAGGCGAAACCAACGAGTATGATGTCATCATTACTGAAATTGGTGGTTGTGTAGGTGATATTGAGTCCCTGCCCTTCATTGAAGCCGTTCGACAAGCCAAACTGGAATTGGGTTCAACCAATGCGATGGTGATTCACCTGACATTGATCCCTTACCTGAAGGCTGCGGGCGAGTTGAAAACCAAGCCGACACAGCACTCTGTAAAGCAACTTCTTGAAGCGGGTATTCAGCCTGACGTATTGGTATGCCGTTCAGAGCATTCTTTACCTGCTGATGTTCGTCGTAAGCTGTCTTTGTTCTGTAATGTGGAATACAAAAATGTGATCGAATCTTTGGATGCCGAAACCATTTACGATGTTCCGCTTTTGATGAGAAAAGAAAAGCTGGATGAGCGTGCGATTGAAAAATTGCAGTTGAGCTATGAAAACGAGCCTAAGCTTGAATTGTGGAAAGACTTCCTTGGCCGATTGAAAAACCCAACTTCAGAGGTTAAAATCTCTTTGGTCGGTAAATATGTCGAACTACATGATGCCTACAAATCAATTGTAGAATCCTTTATTCATGCAGGTGCTGAAAATGAAGCCAAAGTAAAACTTAACTGGGTAAGTGCAGAAAGCATTCACGCGGATAATGTAGATCAGCTTTTGGGCGACTCTGCAGGTGTATTGGTTGCTCCAGGTTTTGGGGAAAGAGGTATCGCAGGGAAAATCACTGCTATCCAATATGTACGTGAGCAAAAAATCCCATTCTTTGGTATTTGTCTGGGAATGCAGATGGCCGTAGTAGAATTTGCAAGAAACGTACTCGGCTGGAAAGATGCTTCTTCTACAGAAATGAATCCAGATACCAAATATCCAGTCATTGACTTGATGAAAGGTCAGGATCTTTCAAACCTTGGCGGAACGATGCGTCTTGGGGCTTATGCCTGTGAGATCATCCCTGAAACAAAAGCGGCGGACATCTACCAGAAAGCCGTTGTTCGCGAGCGTCACCGTCACCGTTGGGAATTCAACAACAAATACAAAAAGGATTTTGAAAAGGCCGGCATGATCGCCTCAGGTATTAACCCCGACTCTACCCTTGTAGAGATGGTTGAGGTACAGGATCATCCTTTCTTTGTGGGGGCTCAATTCCACCCAGAGCTTAAATCCACGGTAATCAATCCTTCGCCTATTTTCGTGGCTTTCGTAAAAGCAGCCATGGATTATCAGGCTGAAAAAAAATAAGCAGGTTCATTAAAATATTAAAAAACACCTCCAAGATTCTTTGAGGTGTTTTTTTTTACTAAATTTGCGCTTCTCAAAAGCAAACCCGAGATCAATTTTTTGTAATTGACGATTAATTATGGATAAGAATCAAGTAACAGGCCTTGTGCTGATTTCAGCACTATTGATGGCCTATGCGTTTTTCTTTGCGCCTTCAACGGACGAAGCAAAAGACAACGCCACACCAGCTGCCATAGAGCAGACGGCCACCACTTCGACAAACACTGAAGTTGCTGCACCAACAGTTTTACCTGACAGCCTTCAGGAAGTCATCAACCAGCAAACCTACGGCTCTTTGGCTTCCGCAGCGAAAGGCGAGGAAGCAACCGCTACTTTGGAAAACAAATTTCTGAAAGTGGTTTTCTCTACCAAAGGAGCAAGCATTAAAACTGTTGAGCTTAAAGAATACAAAACCTACCAGGATAAGCCACTTATCTTAGTGGATGAGGCTTCAAGTAAAATGCAAAAAACCATTACTTATAATGGCAAAGCAGTAGACCTGAACCAACTTTATTTCTCAGACATTGAGCAGTCAGGCAACAAGGTGAACATCACCCTGAATGTGGACGGCGGACAAATTGTTCAGACTTATGAACTTCCTGCCGATGCCTACACCCTGAATTCCAATATCGCTTTCAATGGCCTTTCTGCGGCCATGGACAATAAGCAAATTGCTTTTGACTGGACTGAGCACATGAAACGTGTGGAGCCAGACCTTGAAAGCCGTGCAGGTGCAAGAATGAACACTTCGGCGCATTACTATACAGTAAGCAAAGATTTCGAAGAGCTTTCAATGACTGCCAAAGAAAAAGAAGCGGCCACACCAAAAGAAGCGGTGAAATGGGTTGCCTTCAAGCAGAAATTCTTCACTTCGTCGGTGATTCCTTCCAAACCCGTAACGGTTGGCGAAGTATCGGTAGCCCCTGCCCCTGTTGGCGACACAACCATCGTGAAAACGGCGCATACCAACTTCACTTACAATACCACTGACACGCAACTGACGTTCTTCTTCGGACCGAACCAGTACCATGTATTGAAAGACGTTACGGAAGGCTTTGACCAAAACCTGAACCTCGGATGGTTTGTCTTCAAGTGGGTGAACAAATACCTGATCATTCCGATCTTCCACTTCTTCGAAGGCTTCTTCTCTAACTATGGTATCATCATCCTTTTGTTGGTGATTGTGATCAAGATGTTGCTGTTCCCACTGACCTACAAGTCTTACTTGTCGATGGCCAAGATGAGAATCCTGCAACCAGAGATCAACGAAATCAAGGAGCAAAACCCAGACGATACGCAGGCACAACAAACGGCTCAAATGGCGCTTTACTCCAAAGCTGGCGTAAACCCATTAAGTGGTTGTATCCCGATGTTCCTGCAAATGCCTATTTTGTTTGCAATGTTCCGATTCTTCCCGAACTCCGTGGAGCTTCGTCAGCAATCATTCCTTTGGGCACATGATTTATCGACCTTCGATAGCATCTACAACCTGCCTTTCCATATCCCATTCTATGGCGATCACATCTCGTTGTTCACTTTGCTGATGACCGTTTCGACGATCCTTTACACCAAAGCAACCAACCAGAACAATGCGGCAATGGCAGGCCCAATGAAGAACATTCAGTACTTCATGCCTATCATGATGATCTTCTTCCTGAATGATTTCCCTGCAGGTTTGACGTACTATTACTTCCTGTCGAACATCATTACTTTTGGCCAAACTTATGCGATTCGCAAGTTTGTGGATGACGACGCCATCCACGCTAAAATGCAAGAAGCCAAGAAGACCAACAAAGACAAAAAAGGCGGCTTCCAATCTCGTATTCAAGAGGCGATGAAACAATCGCAGGAAATGCAAAAACAGAAAAAAAACAAGAAATAATTTATTCTAATTATAAATAAAAAAGCCCACATGATATGTGGGCTTTTTTTGTATCCTATCCCCTATCACAGCCCTGTATCAGTTAATTTGGGATAAAAGAAACCTTTTAGCCCGATGCCTGCTTTATAAAAATGGGATTAACATTCGGTTGTTTTTTGGTGAATTTATGATCATATGATTTAAATCATATTATAAACGAGATTTTATCCCCCCTAATACACAGATTGTTGTAAAAAATTATGATTCAGCACACATTTTGCTTGGTTTAGAATCAGTGAATATTAGAATTATTTACTACATTCGAATCATAATAAAGACGAATAAATTTTATGACGAACATTCGTCATTTCACATATATAAGTTAAGCCGATTATGAGTTTGATCGAAAAGATTAAGGAAAGCGCAAAATCTATCAATAAGCGCATCGTACTTCCTGAAGGCGAAGAATTAAGAACACTTCAAGCAGCGGATATCATCACTGAGCAAGGTCTTGCTCAACTGATCCTTTTGGGGAACCCTGAAACGATTAAAAGTGAAGCTGCCCGCCTTGGCTTGAAGAATATCGATAAGGTAACAATCGTCAATCCTTTGGATCACCCTAAAAAGCAAGCTTATGCTGACATCCTTTATGACTTGCGTAAAGCCAAAGGAATGACGCCAGAGAAAGCTTTGCAAACGGTAGAGAATCCATTATACATGGCTACTTTGATGCTGAAGGCTGGTGATGCTGACGGTGAAGTTGCTGGTGCATTGAACTCCACTGGAGATGTATTGCGCCCTGCCTTTCAGGTGATCAAAACCAAGCCAGGTGTTTCTGTCGTTTCTGGTTCTTTCGTTATGATCGTCCCAGAATATAATAATGGCGAAGATGGTGTGTTTGTATTCGCCGATTGTGGTGTTACACCAAACCCAGATGCCAAACAATTGGCTCAGATCGCCATTTCATCCGCTGAAACAGCCCGTACAGTAGCACAAATCGAACCTAAAGTGGCTTTGTTGTCATTCTCTTCCAAGGGATCAGCAAAACACGAGATGGTAGACAAAGTGATTGAAGCTACTGAGATTGCCAAGCAAATGGCACCAGATCTATTGATCGACGGTGAATTGCAAGGTGATGCTGCCATTGTAGAAGCCGTTGCTGCTTCTAAAGCACCAAACTCGCCACTTAAAGGACAAGCCAACGTATTGGTATTCCCTGACCTTAACACAGGGAACATTGCCTACAAACTGGTACAGCGCCTGGCGAAAGCAAGAGCCTTTGGCCCATTGCTTCAAGGGGTTGCCGCTCCTATCAACGACCTTTCACGTGGTTGTTCAATTGACGACATCGTGAATACTGTTGCCATCACAGCTAACCAAGCTGCTGAAGCTTAAAAAATACCCGTGCCCGACAGTCCGCTGTCGGGCATTTCAATTTATATTATTGAGTGTTTACATTCTTAAATATTAAAAATGTCTGAAATTAGAGAATCTATCGCAGAATACGGCTTGAACCTTAGTGGTGCCGCTCCAAAACATAACATCATCTCCAATGTCGGTATCGTCGGCTGTGGCTTCTTGGGCCAGGCAATCGCGATTCTTTGTGCACGCAGGGGTTTCGATGTTGTCTTTCTTGAATTGAATGAGGAGCGTGTTGCTCAGGCGATTGACGGGATGTCTCATGCCTTGGATCTTGAGATTGAGCGCTGGGGATTAACCGAGTCTGAAAAGAAATCTATTCTTTCTCGCGTCTCAGGCACGATGACTTACCAGGATTTGGCCAAGAGCGATATCATTATCGAAGCGATCAAATCTCGTACGCGCGAAAAATGTGTACCAGACCGCAAGAGCATTTTCAAAAAAGCCGAAGCAGTGGTAAGCGAAGAATGCTTGATCGTTACCAACTCCACCACTTTGGTAATTACAGAGTTGGCTTCTGAGCTGGAACACCCTGAGCGTTGTGCTTCTTTGCACTTTATCTTCCCTGTGGAAGATGCTGAAATCGTGGAAGTGGCAAGAGGTCTTCATACTTCGGATGCTGCCTACCAACGTGTTCAGCGCTTTGCAACAATGCTGAAGAAAACAGTAGTTCCTGTAGTAGAATCTCCTGGAATTATCTCTACACGTTTGATCGCACCGATGATCAACGAAGCATGTTCTATTTTAATGGAAGGTGTAGCAACAAAAGAAGATATCGACATTACCATGCGTTTGGGTATGGGCAACTCTATGGGGCCATTCGAAACAGCCGATCTTTTCGGTATCGATCGTGTGATCCGCTGGTTGGACAACCTTTACAACGAATTTGGTAACACCCGATACAAAGCATCACCAATGCTTAAAAAATTAATGAGAGCAGGTAAAACTGGCCGTTCAGTGGGCGAAGGCTTTTACAAGTACGACAAGTACGGCTCTAAGATCACTGAATAATACAGACCAAACCAATCAATCTAAACCGAACCCAACCTATGAAGATTTTAGTATTAAACTGCGGGAGTTCTTCGATAAAATATCAGTTACTGAACATGCCTGAAGCCACGGAACTGGCCAATGGTATTGTAGAAAAAATTGGATTGTCGGGGTCCTTCCTCAAAACAAAAGATAAGAATGGTAATAAAGTAATTTTGGAAGGTGACATCATGGATCACACTGCAGGTATAGAATATGTACTTGGAGTATTGAAAAGTGAGCGCTTTGGCGTGGTAAGTTCACTGGAAGAAATTCAAGCAGTAGGTCACCGTGTGGTACATGGCGGAGAAACCTTTAAGGACTCAGCCATTGTTACTCCTGAAGTCCTCAAGGAAATTGAAAAATGTATCGACCTCGCACCACTTCATAATCCTCCGAACCTTTTGGGGATTAAATCCATGATGGACATCCTACCTGGTGTTCCTCAGGTGGCAGTTTTCGATACCGCTTTTCATCAATCCATGCCTGCGCACTCCTATATGTATGCAATTCCTTATGAGTTGTATAAAAAATACGGGATTCGCCGCTACGGTTTTCATGGCACCTCCCACAAGTATGTTTCACGACGTGCCTGTGAGATTTTAGGCCTTGATTACAATAAAGCGAAAATCATTTCTTGCCACCTCGGTGGTGGGGCATCTATTGCCGCTATTGATGGCGGAAGATCAGTGGATACCTCTATGGGATTAACGCCTGTGGAAGGAATGATTATGGGCACAAGAGCTGGTGACCTCGATTTGGGCGTGCTGACCTTCATTATGAAAAAAGAAGACATCAGTGTAAACACGGCCAACACCTTGATTAACAAGCGATCGGGCGTATTGGGCATCACGGGTATCTCTTCAGACATGAGGGATATCGAGCTGGAGGCTTTCGAAAAAGGAAATGACCGCGCACAACTTGCCCTGGACATGTATGATTACCGTATTAAAAAATACATTGGTGGTTATGCAGTAGCTATGGGTGGGGTTGATGCCATCATCTTTACTGGTGGTGTTGGTGAAAATGGCGATGTTACCCGTGCGGGTGTTTGCCGTGGTCTTGAGTTTATGGGGGTTGATTTCGATCATGAAGTGAACAAATCCTTCAGAGCTGAAGAACGCATCATTACCAAGCCAGACTCCAAAGTGAAAGTGATGGTCGTGCCGACCAACGAGGAGCTTGTTATTGCTGAGGACTCTTACCGCCTGACGGTTGTTGAAGCGGTGGAAGCCTAAAAAAAATTGAGGGTATTGTTCCGCAGTACCCTCCTTTCAAACAATACCTAACCATTATACTTATCTTAATACATTATCTTCGATTGCAATAAAAAGTAGAAATTAAAAATACTCCATTCCAAAATGAATATTCTTGTTCTAAATTGTGGAAGTTCTTCCATCAAGTTTCAATTATTTAACACAGAAACCCGTGAGGTGAAAATCACTGGTTTGGTGGAGAAAGTAGGTCTTGCAGGTGCATTCCTTACAATCAAAGACAACAACGGTAAAAAAGTTGTTTTCGATGGTGAAATTAATGACCACACTCAAGGAATTGAGTATGTATTAGGAATTATCACCTCTAAGAAGCATGGTGTTATTGCTGATATGAATGAAATTGATGCTGTTGGTCATCGTGTAACACATGGTGGTGAGCACTTCAAAAAATCAACCTTAATTACCGACAGTGTACGTGAGGACATCAAGAAATTGTTCGACCTTGCGCCATTGCACAACCCTGCAAACATGATGGGAATCAGTGCGATCGATACCCTTCTTCCTGAGGTTCCTCAGGTAGCTGTATTCGATACCGCTTTCCACCAGACCATGCCTGCAAAAGCTTACATGTATGCGATCCCTTACCAGTTGTACAAAAAATATGGTATCCGTCGTTACGGTTTCCATGGTACTTCTCACCAGTATGTAGCAGAACGCGCATGTGAAGTGTTGGGATGGGACATCACGACCAAGAAAATCATTACTTGCCACTTGGGTGGTGGTGCTTCGGTAACTGCAATCGAAAATGGTAAGTCTGTTGATACTTCAATGGGAATGACCCCTACGGAAGGTATGATCATGGGTACACGTGCTGGTGATGTTGATTTGGGTGTTTTGACCTACATCATGATTCAGGAAGGAATCGATGCCAATGCAGCCAATAGCTTGATCAACAAAAGATCGGGTATGTTGGGCGTTTCAGGTATCTCTTCCGATATGCGTGATATTCTTGAAGGCATGAAAAATGGCAACGAACGTGCACAGTTGGCTTATGACATGTACTGTCAGCGTATTGCCAAGTATGTAGGTTCTTATACTGCTGTGATGAAAGGTGTTGATTTGATTCTTTTCACTGGTGGTATTGGCGAAAATGCTTTCTATGTACGTAAAGATGTTTCTGATCACTTCCCATATTTGGGTGTTGAACTTAATGATGAGTTGAATGCAACCACATTTGGTACTGAAACTGAAATTTCTACACCAGATTCTAAAGTGAAGGTAATGGTATTGCCTACAAACGAAGAATTTATGATTGCCCGCGACACCGAGGAAATCGTAAATGCGCTTTAATTAAGCGAAGAAAAATATAAATGGAAAAGGTGGGCATTGGCTCACCTTTTTTTGTTTAAGGAAAAGGTTGTACTGAAATACCTAAAAACAACATAATTTCCCAATACACAGAATGATTCACCGTCAATTGTTGAACTAAAAACAGTATAATTCATATACAATATTAGATAAGATGTTTTTAGCACTATTGACCTATTCATGAAGCAACAACTCCATCAACTAAGAACTTTACTGGGCTTTAACGATAGTTTTATTTTTGAGGAAAAACTATTGCATGGCTTCTCATTTTTAGGAGCGATTATTGGGTTGATAAATTTCCCTATGGCGGTTGCTGGAGTGTACCCCAAAGCAGCCATCCTGACAACCATTATTCTTTTCGGCACCAATTCAGCTGTCTTTATCTGTTCACGGATTTTCAAAAAATTTAATGCTGCCATCATCATATTTGTACTGATGGCCTCTACCCTTTTTATTTACGAATGGCGAACGATGGGTGGCGTGCGAGGAACCTATGGCATAGCGATGTTGGGGTTCAATATTGCCACCATGCTGTTAATGCCCAAGAAACTCATCGGGAAATACATCCTTTATATTTTCTCGGTAGCGGGTGCCATTTTTCTCATCGAGCGGTATTACCCCTCCGTTATTATTGGCCCGCCTGTCGATTTCCATACCCGCCAAATGCAACTCTTTTTTATGCTGATCATCAGCACGCTTTCAGCCTATATTTTTAAAAAGGAGGAGTACCACCGAAAAATGCAATTACTGATCAAATCAAGGATTCAGCGCCACCTTGTATCAGCCATTGAGGATAAATACATTATGGCTTCTTTTGATGAAGAATACCAGCTGATTTACCTCAGTAACTCGGCACAATCCCTGCTCCCTTTTCCTGATAAAAAAGCCATGGAGCAATTTTTGGTAACTACGGCCAAATCATTTATGATGCAGTCAAGTGCCAACAGATCAAAAGTTCTCTCGCTCAATGAAGATGGTAAAGATCGCTTTTTTGACATTCATTTTCATTTGGAACAGGAAGACCGATCTCAGTTCACACACCTGATTATTCATGATATTACTCAAAGGAAAAAAGATGAAATAACCTTGCAGAAGGCCCTTAACCATCAGGCGGAAATCAACCAAATGAAAACCAAATTTGTCAGTATGGTTTCTCATCAATTTCGCACCCCACTGACAACCATACAATCTGCCTGCGAGCTTTTGCAGATGAATCAGCAGTCTGTTAACCAGCCACAGAAACACCACACCCAAATTTTTGAGTCCGTCAATTCCCTGAAAGAAATGATGGAAAGACTGCTTGATTTTGGGCGGATGGAGAACAGCAACCCGATATTACGGCGCGAGCCTTGCAATATTGTCGAAATCATTAAAGATCAGATTCAAAAACTGACGACCTCCACCTACAATGGCAGAAGTATTCAATTTCAGACCAAAGGACAGACTCAAGAGGTTGCTGTTGATTATTATCTCTATCAACATATTTGCAGTAATTTGATGTGTAATGCACTGAAATACTCACCATCAAATTCAGTGATCGAGGTAACGCTCATTTTTGGGGCATCTTCTTGTTCTTTGGTTGTGCAGGATTATGGCATCGGTATTCCTGCGGAAGATCAAAAAAAATTATTTGAGCCCTTCTATCGGGCATCGAACACAGAAAACCACAAAGGGACGGGTATCGGCCTGTCGTTTGTCAAGCAATTTGTTGAAATACACGACGGACAAATTAGTCTTGAAAGCGAGCTCAACCTTGGCACGATCATGACGGTGACTATCCCCTATCAAACCGAAAATGAACTGCAATCCGTTCATCAACAAACGAAGGTTTCCACTTAAATTATCGACCCAAAGCCGTATCCTATTTTCAGATCAAATTGCCCATGAACCTATCCATTTCAAATATCCGTCAGTTGCTTGGCTTCGACAATCGGTTTTCCTTTGAAGAAAAACTACTGAATGGTTTTTCCTTGACGGGAAGTCTTATTGGAATCTCCATACTTCCCGCAGCTTTTTTGGGTGTTTTCGGTCAATTGCCCATCATTACAATCAGCTTGCTGTTTTCCATCAGCTGTGGGTGTTATTACCTTAACCGGTTCAGGAGAGACTTTCTAAAAGCACTCTATGGATTTTGTGGCTTATTCACCTTTTTACTCCTTTTTGAATGGTACACCATGGGTGGTGTTCATGGTACAGCGAGTGTCGGGATCATTGGCTGTAATGTTGCGCTATTGCTTTTAATGCCTAAAAATTTAATTGGGAAGTACATCATCGCCTTCAGCGCATTGCTCCTCGCCATGTTACTGACCGAACGATTTTTACCCGATAGCATCATGGGCGAGCCCGTCAATTTTGATACTCGACAGGCACAACTCATTTCGATTTTCGTTTTGTCCACATTTGCTACTTACTTCTTCAAAAAAGAGGAGTTCCGAAGAAAAACCGAATTGTTACTCAATAACCAAATTCAACGACACCTGGTATCTGCCATTGAAAATAGTTACCTGATGGCCTCTTTTGATGAAAACAGAAACATGCTTTACCTCAGCAAATCGGCCTCACAGGTGCTGCCGTTCAACACCCAAACCGAACTCACCCTGTTTTTACACCGATTGGTAAATGAAAGAATACAATCCGAGGCGGATCATGTCGTCAAAGAGTTACAACTTACTTTCAATCAACAGGAGAAATATCTTGACACCATTTTTCATCAGGGGCAGGAAAACCAGCAGCGGTTCTACCACCTGATCATTCATGATATCACAGATCGAAAAAACCATGAGATCACGCTTCAACAGGCATTGAACCACCAGGCAGAGATGAATGAACTGAAAACGAAATTTGTAACGATGGTTTCTCATCAGTTCAGAACCCCACTTGCCACAATTCAGTCTGCAAGCGAATTACTTGAAATTGAAGGCGGTTGCCATCCGCTTCCAAAAAACTCGCCAAAGCGATACTCCCAAATCTACGAATCCGTTGAGTCCCTTCGTCAGATGATGGAGCGGATGCTCGATTTCGGTAGCCTTGAGTCGGCAAACCCGACCTTGAAAGTTACCCCCTGTTGCCTAAAAGCACTCATAGAAGATCAAATCAAAAAACACCTGAACGCCTTCCCTGAAAAAAGGAATGTCAACTTTAAAGCGCCTCAAAATGATCGCAAGGTCAATTTGGACTTTTATCTATTTCAGCATATTGTGTCTAATCTGATTTGTAACGCCCTGAAATATTCCAACAGTGAAAATGAGGTGATCACCATTTCGTTAACCTATCAGGAAGATGATTTTCAGCTTACCATCGCCGATCAGGGCATTGGCATTCCTGCTGATGATTTGAAAAATTTGTTCATGCCCTTTTTCCGTGCCACCAATACCGAAAATCATAAGGGAACGGGTATCGGCCTGTCGTTTGTGAAGCAGTTTGTTGAACTCCACAAGGGGACGATCGGCGTGGAAAGTGTCCTTGGCGTCGGTACCACATTCAAAATCAATATTCCATACCTTTTGGAATCAGAAAAAAGTGCCCCTCAAAAATAAGGGGCACCTCCATCAACAACAGCACATTAAGCTCCACTTTCAAAACAAAAGAAAAGCCACAAAATTGTACTTGATGTTCCAGTCGCGAGCCTCCCTTTCGTAACAAGACCGCAAGCCTAACCTTCTATTAATTTAAATACTGTTCAGCGTAGCGTCTTAACTTCTGAATTTCACCCAAAGGATCTTGCCACCAATTTGTAGACCAAATTCGATAGACTTTGAACCCGTGCTGCTCAAGAATATTCTGACGGTGGAGGTCGTAACGATAAGCCTCATCAGACTCGTGGAATTTTTTACCATCGGCTTCCAAACAAATCACAGGCTCCCCTTTTGAATTTTTCAACACAAAATCAAGTCTGAACCCACCAAAAGGATATTGCAACACGATCGACTCTTTTGGGAAGAAATCCAGCAGGTATTCATAAACTTCCTGCTCAAAAGGGGATTCTGTTTCATTTTCTCCCACCTCCGCGGCAGAACTGCTTTCTGCAGAATACTGTTGCAGATGATTTAAAATCCCTTGTCGCTCCTCTTCATTTCCATTAGAACAGGCACGCGCATAAGCCAAATAAGCATATAGAATTCCCTTTCCATTGTTGCCAGAAGTTGCAATTTCATCCAAATACTTTGCATAGGATTCACTTGGAAAAGAGCTGAACACATGAAGCTGTTCTTTGGCCCTGGTGACAATTACATTGAGCAGCTTATAACCTTTAGTTACATTGTTCAGCTGCCCAAAAATTTGCCGGAATTTCCCTTCAGCATTACAACCAAAGGTGGTTGATAACATAATTATATCACGCTCATCGCCTTGAATATTCTCCAGGTTTTTCACGAAAAATCCTGCGGCAGTCAGGGCCTGTAATTTTTTGGAAAATTCAGCAGACTCCTCACAAGCCTTGAAAATCATGTCCCAGATTAAATTCCGCTGATCCATATTGAAAGTTGCCACCCCCACAGAAGGAAGTTGCCCCTGCTGATCAGGCTTAATTTCATTGGCCAGGAACTTCACGATTTCCATGGCCTCCGTTGGATTGGTACGGTTTTCATAAAGCCCATTCACCTCATGAAACTTAATGGGCGAATAATTTTTTGAATTCGGCATAGGCACCAAACGACCGCCATAAAATGCCGCATTTGAAAAATCAATCAGATGTGGGTGTTTCGAGCGGTAATGGAAATCAAGGTAAGAAAACTTAAAGGAGCTGTCTTTGGCGAAAGTCAGTAAAGACTCGCTACCGGCCAGGGCCACATCTTCCTCGTCGCCCTCCTCTTCTTCTGCCGCTTCTCCACCCTTGCTGAAATAAGAAGAAGGAGGCATTTGATGCACATCGCCAGAAACAATTTTAAACTTGCCACGCATCAGTGCAGCATAGGAATCCTCAAGGCGAATCTGCGAAGCTTCATCAAAAATCACGAGATCGTAAAGGTCTGCCTGCATAGGAATGATAGAACTGCAAACTACGGGGTTAACCATTGTTACAGGAAAGAAATCGGTGAAGAGATCAAACTCCCGATCAAGAATTTTCCTTAGCGACGTCTTGCTTTGGTGGGCTTTATTTTTCCGATAGTTGAACAATAATTTCAGGCTCTGCCGATTTTTCTGCGAGAGGGTCTGCTGAACTTTTTTAGATTGCTGCGTGATGATGTATTGCGCCTGATGCTTTTGAATTTCTGCCGTAAGCTCATTCAGCTGCCGCAACAATCGATCATCCTGATTCTGCACCCCTACTTGTTCATGCTCTTTAGCCAACAGTAAACTGTTGAAATACCAATACTGAAAGCAGTTGTACCAGTCTGCAACAGGTACCTGTTCGAGATGATCTATTAGAACCCGTGCCTGCTGATGGGCTGTTTGCGATTTAAAATATTGCCAGTCGTGGAACGGTTTGTAGGATCTCATGTCTGCCTGCAATTGCTCCAGCAATGACTCATTCTCGCTGACAAACCTACTGATGTCCTCACCAGACTGAATGCCTTCCACCGGATGATTACTGATCAGGGCGCTCAAGGAGGCATCAAGCTTCAATGCTTGTTGTTCCAACTCCGTTGCTGTTGCTTTCATCTGTTTCAGCTTACTGTTGAAAATCGACTTGATGAAAAACAACAATCCTCCCTGAGATTTCTGATCCCAGAGTTTGTCGCCAAAACTTGTTTCAGCCTTCGCCAACTGCTTATGGAGGGTTTTAAGATTTTCCTGAACCTGCACGAGCTTGCCATCCAGTTCATTTCTCAGGGTCTGAGAAAATTTCCGCTCAAAAACAGTGGCTTTGAATAACTTCAAACTACAATCAAGCTGCCCGATGGCTTCAAACAAATATTGTGCATCCCTGATCTGATCTTCCAAACTTGCGAGCTCTTCAATCGTAAAGGCAAGACTTCCCTGTTGGGGCAATTGCTCCGGTTGCCCATCGGAGAGTTTCTTCTCCGCACTCATTTTTTTGGCAATGGCATCCTTCCACGAGAAATCGCCAAGCACCTTGGCCGTAGCATGGTGATACTGCTGATTGGCCTGCACTTTGATTTTCTCGAAACGGCTGCGTGCCATCTCATAATCATTGACACTCAGATTCCCGAAAGGCAGTTCGTTCTTACCATCGACAATATTTCGGATAGCGTCCACCACTTTTTTTCGGTCCTTATTAACGTCATCGATAACGACACACAGGTGATCGAGCCCGATTTTGGCAAGGTTATTTTTAAGGACTTCAAGGGCTGTTTTCTTTTCACATACCACCAGACAGCGGGCATTATTTTCCAGTGCATTGGTAATAATGGCCGTTAGCGATTGGCTTTTCCCTGTGCCGGGAGGGCCCTGAATAATGAGCTTTCGTTCCTCACCCAACAAATGAATCAGCTTCTCCTGACTTGGGTCCACTGTTACCGAGGAGGTAGTGAATGCGCGGTAAGAGTCGTGGTCTTCCGTTTCTTTAAAATCCTCAAAATGATCCTGCACGTGCTTCAGGTCATAAATAATACTCTCGCGCTGTGCACGGAACATGCCAAAAACACCACTCCAGGCAATCCATGGGGTGGAGCCCGTCAGGTTTTCCATCCGGGCTTTATCGGGTGTGGCGGAAAGTTCAGGAATCGCCTCCACTTGTTGTGCTTTGAGGGTAGCCATGATGGTATTCACCATCTGCAATAATTCACCCTCATCAATGAGGTTGTCATCCAGCATCCCTTCAGGAATTTCAGGCAATTTCAGCCCGCCAAATTCTGATTCAATATAAGAGCGTAATTGCTCATTGATAATGATCGGATGATCTTCATTCTTTTTGATTTTCCAGTCGTTGAGATTTCGGGGATCTTTCTCAAGGTCCAAACGCCATATAAAAAGCGGGGCGCAAATCAACTGTTTGGGCATATTGGGATTTCGGGCGATTAACATCGGATACCCAAAACCGAGGCTATTGACCCCATGCTCCTGAAAATCAGAAGTTAAATCCATATGGAGGTTTTTGAGTTTCCCTAAAGCCTTATCCGCCTGCGACAGTTGCTCTTCCGAAAGCAAGGTAAGCTGCTTACTATTGACGGCTATTTTATGACTAAACTTCGGTTTGGTAAGCAAATCAGTTAGAAGATCCTGAGGTAATTTTTCCTCCACTTTCTTCAGATCTATCAGGTCGAGCCTATTTCTCCTTCGGCCTGGCGTAGCATTCAGGTGAATCGCTCTTAAATTCCCAACCTTCAGTTTACTCTCCAAAGAACCAACAAACGCTTTACTTAACTGCGCATTCTCCATATATATAACTCAAATTTTATATTAATTGAACAGCAAATACCTTGCCCTCCATTTTCACCCACCAATGAACAAAAAAATAATCACCAATTAATAGGTCCATATCGACGGATACAGCTCAATTATTCCTGTGAATCATTGCGAGGCAGGCAATACTAAATACTCGCAGTGCAACAGAGCTGCATTGGCGGGGGCGATGAATAGGAATAAAAAAAAAGCCTCCATGAAAATTCATGGAGGCTTTTGAATTTATAAAGCTCAGGGCTTTAAATTATTTTTTGAAATCTTCCAAATAAGCGGTTACCTGCTTCACTACATTTTCGCCAGTGAAACCGAATTTCTGATCCAAAACACCTGCTGGTGCTGAGTACCCGAAATGATCCAAACCGAATACGCGACCGAATGGACCTACCAAACCTTCCAACGTTACAGGCAAACCTGCCGTCATACCGAAAGTAGGAACTTCTGTTGGCAATACTTCTTGCTGATAAGCTTTGTCCTGCGCACGGAACAAACCTTCTGAAGGAGCAGAAACCACGCGAACTTTCAATCCTTGTGCTTCCAAAGTAGTTGCACCTTCCATCAAAGTAGCTACCTCAGAACCTGAAGCAACCAAGATTACGTCTGGCTGTGCCTCAGCTTTCACGACATAAGCACCACGCTCAGCACCCAAAGCCTGTTCGTAGTTCATGTGTGAAGTAATGTTCTGACGAGAGAAGATCAAAGCCGTTGGCGTTTTCACGTTCTCCATTGCCATTTTCCAAGCAACCGTTGCCTCGTCTGCATCTGCAGGACGCAAAGCCAACAAAGACATGTCGCCGTGGTGGTTTTTCAATTTCTCCATCAAACGGATTTGCGCTTCCTGCTCAATTGGCTGGTGCGTTGGTCCGTCCTCACCTACGCGGAAGGCGTCGTGCGTCCAGATATATTTTACTGGCAAGCCCATCAATGCCGACAAACGGAAAGCTGGCTTCATGTAATCAGAGAATACGAAGAATGTCGCAACCGCAACCTGTACCCCACCGTGAAGGGCGATACCGTTAGCGATAACTGCCATAGTAAATTCACAAACACCTGCTTGCAAGAAAGCACCGGTGAAATCACCTTTCGCCAAAGCGTGTGTTTTCTTCAAGAAACCGTCTGTTTTATCCGAGTTAGACAAATCGGCAGAAGAAACGATCATGTTCTCCACGTTCTCAGCCAAGTGACCCAATACAGTCGCTGAAGCTGCACGTGTAGCCACACCTTGCTTTTGCTCGATAGATGCCCAGTCGATTTTTGATGCTTCGCCTGAGAAGAATGTCTCCAATTTGGCCGCCAATTCAGGATAAGCTTTCGCCCACTCCGCTTGCTCTGCTTTTTTGGTAGAAGCGTAATCCGCTTTTTCCTCCAAAACTTCCGCATAGAATTTAGCGACATCTTCGAATACTGCGAAAGGATTGGCAGCATCACCACCCAAGTTCTCTACAGTTTTCGCCAAAGAAGCACCCGCAGCACCCAAAGGCTGACCGTGAGTAGAAACTTTACGCTCGAAGTTTTCGCCTGCTTCAGTAACAGCACCTTTACCCATGATCGTCTTACCGATGATCAATGAAGGTTTGCCTGTTTCTTCTTGCGCTGCTTTCATGGCATCACGAAGAACAGCCACATTGTTACCTTCAACAGTAACTACATGCCATCCCCAAGCTTTGTATTTTGCTTCAACATCTTCAGAAGTTACTTCATCCACTTCTGTTGACAATTGAATATCATTTGCATCATAGAACATGATCAAGTTACCCAAGCCCAAGTGACCTGCGATACGACCTGCTCCCTGAGAGATTTCCTCTTGAATACCTCCATCAGAGATGAAAGCATAAGTTTTGTGTGCCATCCACTCACCGAAGCGAGCCACCAAAAAGCGTTCCGCAATAGCTGCACCAATCGCCATGGTGTGTCCCTGACCCAATGGCCCTGAAGTGTTTTCCACTCCACGGTCCAAATCTACCTCTGGGTGACCTGGCGTTGGGCTTCCCCACTGGCGGAAGTTTTTCAAATCTTCCATGTTGTAATGCCCCAATAGGTGAAGCTGAGAATACAACATAGGTGACATGTGTCCTGGATCCATGAAGAAACGATCGCGGTTGATCCAACGAGGATCTTTCGGGTCGTAGTTCATAAACTCAGTATAAAGCAAGTTGATAAAGTCAGCGCCGCCCATAGCACCACCAGGGTGACCAGACTTTGCTTGTTCTACCATTGCAGCAGAAAGGATACGGATATTATCCGCGGCACGATTTAAAATTTCGTTATTCATCAGAAGTTGTAACGTGTTGAAATTGTCGGCAAATATAACGATTTCCTGCTGATTGGCGGGAATAAATCGTTAAAACAAGTAAAAAATTCAGTAACTAATTATTTCGATCTTGATTCTGTATAGAATATTATAAAAATTCAAAAATAGGCTTAATATTTGCGATAGTTCCTTTTGCCTGAACAAAAAAATGATATAATCTGCAAAAAAACTTCCTATGTTCAAATCCCTCTCAAGATCAAATATAATATTTACGCTTCAGCAATACTTTTATTGGCTGGGGTTTTTCGCCTTCACACGCATTATTTTCATATTTCATAATCGGCACCTTTTTGAAACCGTTCCCAATAGTGAAATTTTCAAAAGCTTTTGGCAGGCCTTGCCGCTGGATCGGTCGGCTTCAGGCTATTTGATGGCATTACCTGTTATTATCACCCTGCTGATGAACCTTTTCGGGGGGGAAAGAATCGGTAAAAAAGTGGTTCATTTCTTCAATGGGCTTTTCACCTTCATTATTGCGATGATGATGGCGATGGAATTGCCTGTTTTTGATGAGTGGCAAACCCGATTGAATTACCGCGTGGTGGATTACATTAAATCGCCGGGAATTATTGTAGACTCTACCGGTTCTGCCTTGTTTTTTCAAACAATGGCCTACGCCACATTTTTGTGTGTGGTGGGCTTCTTCCTGTATCGCTACATTGTGGTACGCCCCGCAAAAGTTGGGCGAACGCACTGGCTGATGGCCTTTGTCTATTTTGTGATCACCGCCGTAGGAATCGTTTGGGCGTTCCGAGGCAGTTTGACCGAAAGTATTCCAATTTCGCAGTCGGATGTTTACTTCAGTAAGTTCCCGATTGTCAATACGGCAACGGTGAACGGCCCATGGAACTTCCTGCAAAGCCTGGACAACAACAAGCATAATTCAACAACAAATCCTTTTGCGCACTATATGCCCCGCAAGGAGGCGAACGCTATTGTGGATTCTCTGCTGACGGTAAAAAAAGACACGACTGTCCATATTTTCAATCAGAAAAGACCAAATATTGTGTTTGTACTGATGGAGAGTTTCTCTGCTGATTTGGTGGAACAGCTGGGCGGCTATAAAGATGTTACCCCTGTTCTGGATACTTTGATCGACAATGGTTTGCTGTTCACCAACTGCATCAGTTCGGCAACCCGTACCGATCAGGGGATCAGTGGAACGCAATCGGGCTACCCTGCGCAGCCACATACTTCGATTGTTGGGCAGCTGAGCAAGCATCAGCACCTGCCATCGATCACCAATAATTTACAGGAAAACGGTTACTATGCCTCGGCTTACTATGGCGGACAACTATCCTATGTGAATGTAAAAGCATGGATGTTTACCCGTAAATGGGACAGGATTGTGGATGAACCCGATATTAAAACAGACATCCCGAAAGGAAGCCTCGGCTACCATGAGGAGGTTTATTTTGACCGCTGGTTGGCAGACATGGACACTTTCAAGCTCAAAAAGCCCTTTTATAATATGTTCCTGACCATCAGTACGCACTCGCCTTTTGATCAGAAAAGCTTTAAGACCTTCCATGTGGGCAGAAGTGAAAACGGTTTGCTGGACGGCGCAAACTATACCGATCACCGCATTGGGGAATTCCTGACCAAAGCACAGCAAAAACCGTGGTATAAAAACACCATCTTTGTTTTTATGGCGGATCACTCCCGCAAGTCGCCACGTGAATGGCCACTGGATTCTTATGAAAACCGCCTGATCCCGTTTATTATTTATGGTGAACCTTTGAAAAAAGAGTTCAAAGGAAAGAAAATTGACAAGGTCGTTTCTCAGATTGATGTGACCACTTCATTGCTGAAACAGCTGGATATTCATACCGACAATTTCCCTTTCAGTAAGAACGTTTTCAATCCATACACACCAGAATATGCTTACTTCTCCTCTATCGAGAACATTGGATGGGCAACACCAAACGACTATCTGATTTACAATATCAAGGAGGATACGGTAACATATCAGCGCTCAAACGATCCAAAAATAAAGGCGCAAACCATCAAACATGCCAAGGCTTATACAGAATACCTGTTGGATGATTATTTGAAAAGATAATAAAGCTTTTGAAAACTATCGCGAGAGTCCGCTCTCGTGATAGTATGAAAAATATTATTTCGTGAGCTGTACGGATGCATTTACGTGTGTATCCAAACCACCCAAAATTTATAATGATTCGGGCAGACACATAGGTCAGCCCACAATGTCATTAAGTTAAGCGCCTTATCCTGTAGAGACGTTATTTTTAACGTCTAACACAACGCTGATTTCCCTTGGATTAATTCAAATTGTTACGTGAGACATAATGAATTATGCCTTTACATGCATTTCAAATTTACACATGAGTCAGCCCAAAATCCTTAACTTAATGACATTGGGTCAGCCCATACAGTGACCAAATAAAATTTCGTGGTATAATACCGGATTATGGTTGTAAAACAACCCCTACCGTAGATTCTGAATATAAAAAAAACGATCGCTCATCATTGAACGATCGTTTTTTTGTACCCTGTAATTTCTATGCCCGCTTTTTATTAGGCTCATCGTACATTTCTTCAATCTCCTTTTTGAAATGTTCATCAATCACCTTCCGCTTGATTTTCAGTGTGGGAGTCAGTTCTCCTTTCTCCTGCGAGAATCCTTTGGAAAGCAGTTTGAATTTTTGAATTTTTTCAAACTTGGCCAGACCACATTGCAGGTTGGCAATTCGTTTGGTCATGAAGTCGGCAACGGTGGAGTTTTCAATCAACTCCTTCATCGAATTATACTGCACGCCCTTTTTCTTGGCCCATTCTTCCAACACATCATAGGCAGGAACGATCAAAGCGGTTACGTATTTCTTTTCATCACCAATCACGGCGATTTGCTCAATAAACTGATCCTTTCCGATTTTGGACTCAATCATCTGCGGAGCAATGTATTTCCCACCGGAGGTTTTCATCAAATCTTTCAGGCGCTCTTCAAACACCAAATTACCGTGAGAATCAAATCGACCAATATCTCCTGTATGTAACCAGCCACCCTCAAGCACCTTCTTCGTTTCCTCAGGCATTTTATAATAACCTTTCATGACATTCGGCGCTTTGACCAAAATCTCATTCTTGGCACCTAACTTCACCTGCATCTCTGGCATCACCTTACCAATCGACTGAAAGTTTATGCCTGTATCTTCGAAGGAAGAAATCAAAGCCGTCGTTTCGGTCATGCCGTAGCCATTTCGGATCGGCATACCCACTGCATGGAAAAATCGCAGGATAGAAGGGCTCAATTTTCCTCCCCCACAAGGGATTGATTTGATGTTGCCACCCAATACTTCACGCAATTTTTTCAGCACCAATTTCTCCGCCAGTTTATGACGAAGTTTTAAGGTTAATGGCACCGAGCGCTGGGCATTTTTACGGTTCAGTACCGCTTCTCCCATCCCTACCGACCAATGAAAGATTTTGCGTTTCAGCGGGGAAGCCTCTTCGAGTTTGGCGTAAATCGTCGAGTAGATCTTTTCGTAAAGGCGGGGAACCGAACAAAGAAGGGTCGGCTTCACGGCCTTGAAGGCTTCCATCACCTCACGAGGGTTGGAAAGATAAGCATTCGTTACGCCACGGCTCAACATATAGTAAGTCCAACCGCGTTCGTAAACATGGCTTAATGGCAAAAAGGCCAAAGATGTATCCCCCACGCCAACATCAATTCGCAAATCAAGGGTATGACGGGAGAAAGCAAAGTTTTCATGATCGAGCATCACGCCTTTCGGTATTCCTGACGAGCCCGAAGTATAGATCAATGAAGCCAGGTCCGTCATTTTCGACTGCGCCAAAATATGCTGAACTTTCAGGGCATTCCCCTTTTCGCCCAGTTTCATCACATCGGCATAATAAAGCTCCACCTCATCTTCGGCAATCTTCACTGAAGCATCCATGACAATGACTTTCTGGAAAACAAAACCCTCCGAACGCAAAGTCTTGATCGCATCATATTGAGCCTGCCCGCCTACAAAGACCACCTTGGCGTCGGAATCTTCAAGAATATATTTGGCCTGTTCAGCCGAAATTGTAGCAAACATTGGCACCACTACCCCCCGAATAGAAAGGATGGCAAAATCAGCAATGGTCCATTCAGGGCAATTTTGAGCAAAGATTGCCATATGGGTTTTTGGGGCTATACCCAACTCCAGCAGACCCACCGCGAGGGTGTCGATTTGTTCCACAAATTCTTCCCAGCTGCGGTACTCCCACTGTTTTTGCTCATTCTGAAAGCCATAAGCCTTTAAACCTGCGAACTCTTTCGCACGGCGCCGAATCATTATTGCTAAATGTTCACTCATATTTATATTTCACTTAGTCAGAACTTCCTGCCCTAATAGGCAGGCAACGGATTGATGATGGGGCGATGACAAAAAAATAAACCGTTAAAATCGGGAAAATGCCTGGTAGTAAAACAACTACAAATTTACAGATTTTATGCAAGTCATAGATTAAAAGCGGATTGCATTTATATAACTATAAAAATAGACAATCCTCTTTATTTACTGAAAATTGGTAGCAAATAGGATTTCATGAACAAAATAACGAATCATTCTTTCCGCACTCCCATAAAAAAACATAATTTTGGCAGATAAACAATATTTGCTCACCCCTAAGTTATCCATGACCAAGGATCCAAAATTTTCCCGCAGTCTCAAGATTGCCCTTTTTGCCACTGGTTTGTCTGGCATTGTCGCCGAGTATGTGCTTTCCACGCTGGCATCCTATTTCTTGGGCGACTCGGTGGTACAGTTCACCCTGATCGTTTCGATCATGCTTTTTGCCATGGGCTTAGGCGCACGCATCAGCCGACGCTTTGAAACCGACCTGTTGGCCACCTTCATCTCCTTGGAATATATCCTGAGTTTGCTGGTTACTTTCGCCTCCTTGACGGCCTACGGGATCAGTCTATTTCCCTCGCTCACAGCAGTGAGTTTATACAGTCTGAGTCTGATCATCGGTCTGTTGATCGGTATGGAAATTCCTTTGGTGATTCGCATGAATGACGCCTTCGAAGAGCTGAAAGTGAATGTTTCCAACATCATGGAAAATGACTATTATGGAAGTTTATTGGGCGGGATATTTTTCGCCTTTGTTGGGCGTCCGTATTTGGGATTGACCTACACTCCTTTTGTGTTGGGAATGGTCAATTTCTCCGTGGCATTTTATCTATTGATATTGCTGAACAAACACCTTAAAACTGTACAGTATAAAAAACTCAAATGGGCTTCTGCTTTTATGTTTTTGATTTGGGGATTGGGGCTATGGCAGGCTTCCAACATCATCGCTTATGGCGAACAGCAACGCTATGCCGATCAGGTGATTTTCGATCAGCAAACCAACTATCAGCGCATTGTACTGACTGAAAACAAGGGAGATTACTGGTTATTTTTGAATGGAAATCAACAGCTTTCGACCCTCGACGAGGTGAATTACCACGAGGCGATTGTCCACCCGATGCTTTCCAAATTGAAGCAACCTAAAAACATTTTGATCCTCGGTGGAGGCGACGGTTGTGTGGCACGCGAAGTGTTGAAATATCCGTCGGTGGAGAAAATCACCTTGGTAGATCTTGACCCTGCGATGACACATCTTGCCAAGGAAAATCCCGTCATGCGAAAGATCAATCAAGACTCCTTCCATAACCCAAAAGTACAAATTATCAATGGCGACGGTTTTACTTTTATGGCGGATCATCCGGACTATTATGACGGCATCATCATTGATCTGCCTGACCCAAAAAATGTCGATATTGCCCGATTATATACTGTGGAATTTTATCAGCTTTGCTACAAACACCTGCGCCCGAACGGGCTAATGGTAACGCAGGCAGGAAGCCCCTATTATGCGGAAGAAGCCTTTAAGTGCATCGACAAAAGTTTTCAGGCGGCAGGCTTCAGCACTCTCCCCTACCATACCCACCTGATAACCTTGGGCGAATGGGGCTGGGTGATGGGAAGCAAAAATATTCCACAGCAAAACATGAAACGCGCCTTTGAAAAACTTAATTTTCCCGACTCCACCACGCACTGGATCAACCAAGATGCCATGAAAATGATGATGTCCTTCGGGAAGTCTGTTTTTAAGGTCGATGATAAGAATATCAAACCGAATTACCTGCACCACCCGACGCTCTATAAATATTATTTGGATGGGCATTGGGAGTTGTATTGATTATTTATTTTATCCACAGATTACACAGATTTCCACAGATTATTTTGAGGAAAGACGGTATCCTGTAAAGGCGTAATTTATTACGTCTCACGTATAGTGATGGGGGCGGGGAATCGATAACTACATTAAACTACCTCACGAAATTTTATTTGATTGCTGTACGGGCTGACCTATGTGTCTGCCCAAATCAAAAATATGGAAAAGTTTGGATACACACGTAGGTGCATCCATACAGCTGACAAAGTAATCTTTTGCGTTAGCATCCAAGAATGAAAAATTCGAAACTTGTAATAACGTCTAACTTAATGTGCCGAAGGTACATTTTCAATAGCCTCGGGTTGTTTACCCGTGGAAAACAAAACATTAAAAAAACTTGAAAACAATCTTCAACATATTACGCGCCAATGGCAGTTCCCTTGGCTTCGCCATCGCCTTGACGGCCTTGCCCCTGCTTTTCAGCGGGACGGTCGGCTATTTGGCAATCCAATACGAGGGCGTGATTCGTGCTTTCGAATGGCACCAATGGCTGATCCTCGGTGCCGTCAGTGCCATCACCATGGCTTTTGCGTTGACGCCCACCACCCTGATCGCCCTGATCAGCGGCTACCTTTTGGGGTGGACGGCACTATTCACTGTCATTCCCGCCTACCTGATTGCCTCGGTAATTTGTTATTTTGTCGCAAGAAAAATTGACGGGGGAAACTTCATCCAAAGCCTCAGCGATCATCCGCAGGCACAGATGATTTTAAGACGGCTCAAGCATCAGGAACTGACATTGGTAATCCTGACCAAGCTAAGTCCTGTTTTGCCCTTTGCGGTCAGCAATGTGTTGCTTGCTTTGGCGGGCGCCAAATTGCGCCCTTTCTTTTGGGGTGCCTTCATCGGCATGATGCCCCGCACGCTGATGGTGATTTATGTCGGCATACAAGCCAATCACCTCAGCGTATTGTTGGATGATCCTTTCTCCGGCTGGCAACAGTGGGCGATTTTGGGGCTGATCATCATCTCGGTTTTAGGATTAAGTAAAATGATTTCAAACGCTATTTCAAATGAAAATATACAATAACGCACCCGTAACCATCGGCTTTGCCATCATCTGCTGTGTCGTCCTGATTGCTCAATTCTTTTTACCCGATGTCATCGGCTACCTGTTCTCCGTGGGCGCCTATTTTGATTTCGGAAATCCTGCTGATTATTTCAAGATCTTCAGCCATATCTTTGGGCACGCCAACACCGATCACCTCGTGGGAAATATGCTGTACATTCTGTTGCTCGGCCCCCTATTGGAGGAAAAATACGGCAAGAGCAAACTGATGCTAATGATCTTCTTGACAGGTTTAGTCACTGGTATAATCAATGTCAGCTTCTTCTCGACGGGACTGCGGGGCGCAAGTGGCATCGTCTTCATGATGATCATCCTCAGCTCGATCGCCAACTACAAAAGAGGACACCTGCCCGTAACTTTTGTGCTGGTCAGCATTCTCTACCTCGGCCAAGAATTCATGGCGATCTACAATGCCGACAACATCAGCCACAGCGCCCACATCATCGGCGGGATCTGCGGTTCTATCTTTGGGTTTATGATGATGCCCGAAAGGATGATGACGGAAAGCTCGCAAAGCTCGGACGTTATTCGGGAGAGTGATGATTTGGGGAATTTTGGGTGATTGTTAAATCTGCATAGTGCGCCCACAGCTAATGCAATGGGCTATCAATACAAAAACCCATTGAAATGGGTTGGGTCGGGTTTTCAAAATGGGGTTCAGGCACTATATGGAGGCATCCAATGTCATTAAGCTAAGGGCATATTGCCTGGCAGTTTGTATTAATTTGAGTCAATATTTACTAAAGTAAAGAAAATCCCGAAGGGATGCGATAACTTAGCCCGGGGTGCTAACCCCGGGAAAATAGCCCACGAAATACTGAGCCCTGAAAGGGCGTAATATAAATTTCTATATAATCAAAAGTTGTACCCTTTCAGGGTTACAGATTTTCAGAATAATATTTCGAGGGGTTTCACCCCTCGCTATGTTATGTAATCCCTGCGGGATATAAAAACGGAAAGTTTAGATACTCGCAAAAGTAACCAACCCGAAAACACCACCCTCAATTTAAGGATTGTGCAATTAGTTCGCCTTTAGCTTACACCTTAATCATTCATTCTAACTTCAAAGCAGTATGCCATTTCAAAAAATAATCAAATAGTCTATCTATCACCTCAAAATCAGGTTTTTACTCACTAGCATACCATCTTATTTACAAATGATATACATACCTAAATATAACTAAAAAACCTTATAATATAAAAAAAAATTACCATAGGCTAATAAACACTCTTCTGACTGTTGTCTTCAGATTTACAAAATTCCCGAACACTCAAGGAAGAACGCTCCCACTTTTCGACCAAAGCCATCTTTTGATTTTCATCTCTTTTCATAACGGTGGTGTTGTTAGTTGAAGAGGGAATTTCGGGAAGTTGTGTGGGATATCAAATATGGGGGTTGGTGGGGTGTTTACCCTGATAATAATTTGATCGAAAATCAGATCCGACCGATCGCCATTGGCCGCAAAAATTATATGTTTGTCGGTTCAGAAACCGGTGGACATTGGGCTGCTATGTTCTACTCTTTCTTCGCTACCTGTAAACTTAATGGCATCAATCCGATGCAGTGGCTTACCTTCGTTTTTGAGCATATTCATTCGACATCAGAGAATGAGTTGGAAAATTTACTGCCTCAAAATTTTGAGACAGGAGAGTGATGGGGTGTTTACCTTTCGGAAAGTTGTTGGGGTTATCAAATATGAGGTTGACGGGTGATCTCCTTTGAGGAAGAAAACAATACTTCAGAAAAAAAATTTATTCCCGATTATAAAAAATTGAAGTGTAAATAAAACCCCTCTAAGCGTTGCTCAGAGGGGTTAGTTTTTATGGAGATAGGATTCTTTACCATCTATTCTATAAGAATAGGAAGTATCCTATATTGTTTATTTAAGTCAATTTTATTTATGTCTGGTGTTATTTCAAACGATAAATTTAAAATCACTCTTTCTATTTTATCTTTGATCTTTTCAGGAAAAAAATCAAGGCTAGTAATTTTATTTTTAGATTGATCGTATATATCAATTTTCACTATTTCATAAGAGATTATTTCACCATACTTATTCACATAAAATTTTATATAAATCTTGCCGTTAACATTCCTTCCAAATAGATCAGAAACATTTATTATAGGTAGTTGATCTAATTTGATAACAATTGCCTGTGGCTGAATAATATGTATTAATTCCTCTGTATTTTTTTTTTGAAAAATTCTACATGAAGTTAAACATAATAATATAATAATAATCAAATTTCGCATTAATGCCCTCCATTTAAAAATTTTGTAATTAGTGGTTTTAGATTTTGATTGACTCCAAATTTATTATAAATGCCCGATTGATTAACACTTGCATCTTTTTTAAAACTATTGATTGCTATATGATAATCATCCTTATTATATCCACCCAATTCAAGGCCTAGCATTGCTAAATAATAGGATTGTCCTATTTTAGTATCAACACCATATGGTCTACTTTGTTTAGATACAATAGCACCAAATAAATAGGCACCAACTTCATTATTTACTCCATTAACTTTAAAGTCACCTTGCCCATTTTCATATTGATATCCATGAAATAATTCGTGAGCAATATCTTGTAGTGGTTTGCTAATAGTACCTATATTACCAGCTTTTATCACTCCACCACCATTTAATTTATCAGGGGAAAAGCTCAAAACATCCTTCATCGGCTTTCCTTGTTTATCAACAGCAACTTCATTACTAAAATTATATAAATTTTTTGAGGATGATAAATCATTAAGAACTACAGCCCCTCCATCCACACTACTCATTTGATTAAGTGTTTGGACTACATTGCTAGTAAATAAGTTATCTCCTTTATATTCCATTCCTATAGAATACTTTATTCGTTCTTTCTCACCATTATCAGTCATAAAATTAATCCAAATCTCTTCTCCATAAGGATCAATAAATAGTAATGGATTATTTGCTACGTAGTTATATGAAGACATCGAAAGATTACGTTCTGCTTGTCGATCCACCACATGCCACCTACCAATCTGCCCATCATACATTCTTGCACCATAATCATACCAACCTGTTAAGTCCTGATATTCTTTATCATTATAAAGATATTTATTTTGGGCTAATGCGCCCCCTCGTGCAACCAAACCAAAAGGGTAATAGTCAGTACTTTGTGCAATGTGTCCGCTACTATCCATCATTTGGCGTACATTTCCTAAATGATCAGTAAGGTAGTATAGGTAGGTATGATTTTTCAGGTCAACCTGTCCTTCTTTATGCTGAACAAAAGCTCTTTTTCCATTTTCATAATGTATTCCATCAATATACTCGGTGCTATCATGTGAATGGTGCATTTTCAGTTTTTTCCCTGAAGCATCGTAATAATAATGAAGCTCAACTCCCGAATTAAATCGAATTTTCTGAGGAAGATTAAGGTAATTATACTGTATTGAGGTAATAAACTTACTTGAGTCCGCTTTCATATTTCCATTGTGATCATAATCATAATGGGTTGTGCTATGATGAGGATTCTGTCGATAATCTCTTACAATTCCGTCCTTATTATAGATACTTCCATCCATCACTTTTTGAAGCTTATTCCCTTTGTACTCATAAGTCAATTGATCTATTTGACCTTCAGTAGGATGCATTCTATTTAAGTAAACACCCCGTCATACTCACCCCTCAAAATTCTGAGGTAACAACCCCTCCAACTTATCCTTAGGAGTTGTGCGGATATTTTCAAGAACATGGGTAAGCCATTGCATCGGATTGACTCCATTGAGTTTACATGTGGCAAAGAAGGAATAGAACATCGCCGCCCATTGTCCACCACTTTCTGAACCTACGAACATATAGTTTTTGCGTCCAATGGCGATTGGTCGGATTTGATTTTCTATTAAGTTATTGTCAGGCAACAACAGCCCATCTTCAACATAGTTGATCATTCGATCAAACATGTTGAGGAAATATTGAAAAGCTTTGCCTAAATCCTGTTTTGGGGTGGTATATATTGCATTTTCTTTGATCCATTCCTTTAAATCCATCAGAATTGGAAGGATCTGCTCTTTTCGTTTTTGCTGTCGAACGGAAGCCTGTTCTTCTTTGAACGCTCGCTCGATTTCGTAAATTTGCCCTATTTCTTTGAGCACATATAAGGCTCTTTTTTTGTCATTCTTTTGTGCATCGAAGAATTTTCGACGAATATGAGCCAAGCAGGCAACCAATGTTACTTCTTTTCGATTTTCCAGGTAATCATAACCTGCGTAACCATCAACCTGAATATATTTTCCGGTGAAGTCATCAAAAAATTTCTTCGCATGCACAGCACCTCGTCCACGGTTGAACTGAAAGCAAGCAATTTTCTCACATGGCGCATGATACGCCCACATATAGGCTTTCACTGCTCCACCTTTTTTACTGAGTTTGATCGTGGTTTCATCAGCCTGCACATAATTGGATTGCTGTACTTTTTGAGTCAGAAGTTGATACAATTCTTCAAGCAATTCAGCTGACTTTTTGATCCAATTGTTGATGGTCGAATCTGATATGACGATCTGATCCCGTTTGAACATCTGGATCAGACGATAAATCGGTAGGTGATCCACAAATTTGCTGACCAATAAATAAGAAAGCAACGAAGCGGATACATTGCCCTTCGGAATGGGAATTTTTGAGGGGTAATCTGCCATAAATGATTCAAACCGCTCATCCTCCAAAGGAATCACATACCTCTCCCGATGAAAACAAAGTTTAATTAGCTTCGACGGTTGATAGTCCAGTACTTCAACCACTTCCGCACCAATTTTTTGCGCATTTTCGGGAAGATTCTTGGGCTTCAAATAAATATCCTTGGTCGGTAGATCTTTCGGAAGCACCAGCCTTTTGGCTAATCCTTTTTTACGTGACTTTTTATTAGTTGTATTTTGAGTAGATTACTCAATGGGAGTGTCTATGATTTGTTGCCCGTCAAAAAGTATTTCAGTTTGCTTTTCATCCACCACTTTCCCCTTAGGCATCCGCTCTGATCTCGAGCCATTATGCAATTTCAAAAAATAACTGAGTTGTTGTTCCATCACCTCAAAACGGTGTTTCAGATCGTTATGATCCTTGAGTAAGTCATTATATTTAGAGGTGATGTCCATGACTAAATATAATCAAAAACAGCCATTTAAGCTAATTAAAGACTGTTTTTAGACTGATGTCGCTTCCTATTTTTTCGTTTTTCCAAACCGATACCTTCGAGCATCATCATGACTGTCGCATGAGATATTTTTAGACTGACAGTTCCATCATCCTGCTTTTTAGGAAGTTCGATACGCCCCTTTTCCAAACGCTTAAAATAGATCGCAAAGCCATCGCCTTCAAAACGAAGTAACTTGATCATATTTCGTGACTTATTGACAAAAATATAAATATTCCGGTCCATTGGGTTTTTATCCGTACAATTCCGTATCAAACCACAAAGCCCATCGAAACTCTTGCGCATATCCATTGGCTCACTGAATAGAAATAATAAATCCTTTGGTCCAACAGCTAACATGAGTGAATGATATCAGTTAAACGTTCCATTGATGAGTCCGATGGCATGAAAATTTTGACGCCATTGGGAAAATGAATTTCAATTTCACCCTGCGTTACTTTTTCCTCCTGCCCTGAAGGCCAATCCACTTCAAGTGTGTGAAATTGAGAAAAGCTTGATACCTTTTCCTTTTTTAAACGCTTCCATTTATAAAAACTCGCTTGACTGATGTCTTCGGATTCACAAAATTTCCGAATACTCAACGAGGAACGTTCCCACTTTTCTACCAAAGCAATCTTTTGTTTTTCACCTCTTTTCATAACTGAATTAATGTTAGTTAAAGAGGGAATTTCGGGAAGTTATTGGGGATATCAAATATGGGGGTTGGCGGGGTGTTTACACGCAAAATAATCTTTCAAGTCATACACCTTCATATTCCCTAAGATTTGACATTCAATAGAGCCATAACTGCGCTTAAGTGACCGACTATTTAACATAGTAGATGCACCTATGTACCCAAACCGTCCCTGTAGATTAGTCATCGTTCAGAATAAGCAACAAACCCCTAACCTCATTTTTAAAACAGGATCAAACCACCAATCCCTTCTTGCTTCCGCACAGACGTAAAGATTACGTCTCTACAGCGAGGATATAAAAATCATCACAACCGATACTCCATCCTCAATTTAAAATTCCGCCCATTCTGTGGGATGTTTCCCCAATCCAAATGAGTACGGTACTGGGCATTTAGTAAATTATCAATTCGAAGGGAAAAGTTCCAATGGTTGAGTTGGTAGCTTCCTCCGATATTGAACTGGTGATAGGGCGATGTGCTTTGTTCTCCAAAGTCTTTGCTCAGGCGGTATTGACCCGTGGCGCCTTCGTAACTTACGAAGCTTTGCCATTGGTTTTTATGGAAATTGATTTGTGGTCGCCAAGTGAGCGGAACCATTAAGGGAATGGCGTCGCCATCGGAGCGCATCCCCCAGTGCCCTGAGGTGCTTAGGTTGGCGGAGATGTGGTTGTTAATAGCAACATCATATTGTGCGGTAAAACCGAAAATGGTGGCGCTATGGTCGTCTTCGTATGCCTTTACTCCATTGGCTTGAGGCGTCATTCGGATCAGGTCGGGATCGATCACTCCCATGAAGTAATTGAAGATATAATGGGTATAGGCTGAAAGGTGGAGGTGCTGTTTCTCGGCTTTGAAATCAAAGTTGATCTGTGCCTGAAGGGCTTTTTCAGTAGTCAGCTCGGGATTTCCTCGATAATCGTAGCCGTCGTAGGTATTGTATAAATAATAAGCATAACGCTCGGTGAGTTCCGCCATTCGGCTTCCTGCACCAAGGTCAAAATTTACTTTTTGATTTAGGCTAATTTGATAGCCTATGGAGTAGTTGAAATTGCCTGTCATGAAATAAGTTGGGTCGGAAAGATCATAGCCCAAGGCACGCCATTGTCCCAAACCTACCTCTGATGTCAGTTGGTCTCTTATCCCATCCCAACGGGCATTGATATTCATCCACCACTGCTCATTGATTTGATGATCTACCTTGGCAAAAAGGGAGGCATTCCAACGGTGCACATCGGGCATGGTTTGCATATAAGAAGGAATAAATCCTTCGGGATACATCGACATTTCCGACAGTGCCGAACGACGATAAAGCTCTCCTTTTATTTGATATAGAAATTTACCTTTCAATGATTGAATTTGGGTGTTTGCCCCGAAGGTTTTGGCATAATTGGGCATATCCATATCCACCAACTTATCCTCCCGAGCATCATCCGACATCGCATGATCGATCGTCGAAAAATACAATCGACCTTCCCAAAGGTGGTTCTTCATTTTCTTTCGATCCGACAGCCAGATCATCCATGCGGAAGACCGCCCTGTATCCATCGGCAAGGCAGGATAGCCAACATCAATCCCCAAATCATTCAACGCATTGAGTTGCATTTGATGCCCTTTCCATTGGGTCGCCACCTGAAAAGTCTGGTGGTATTTCTGAAAATAGCTATGCTCAACAAGTGCTCCATTACCATCAAAATATTCCCCATATTTTTGAGCAGAGATGCTATATTTCCATGAAACCGCTCCCGTTTTCTTCCCTAAAGAAAGCCCCATACTTCCTCCCAAACCATTGGATTGTCCTTCTAAAAAGCTGCGTACATACCATTTATCTTTTTGGTAGTGTTGCAGATTTTCCAGCTCAAAATTGATTCCACCACCGAGGGTATTGCCCACCGACATCCCCTTCAAGCCATCCTTCACCTCGATCTTTTCAATCGCCGAAGCGGAAAGGTAAGCCGTCAGCGGATCCATCCGATCGGCACAGGCACCAAACACCCGAATACCATCAAGGCTCATCGCCAGTCGTCCCCCACTGACGCCCAGCATCATTGGATCTCCTGCCACCACGCCACGGCGGATCAATCGCACCTGTGGATTATGTAAAATAAGATCGTCGATCTGACTTTCTCCCGCAGGCTGATTCAAACTATCTCGCTGACCGATAATGGCGACATTTTCGAGCGAAATGGTCTTAACCGTGTCCTGTGGCTGAAGGAAAGGAAGAGTGAGAAGGAAAATGAGGATGGACATGGAGGGCAGGGTTAAAAGCCATGATTACCTTGATTTAAAGGATTACCATGATGATTTGAATTTTACAAAATAGCGATCACGAGAGAGGACTTTTGCGTTAGCTTTGTTCTCAAATCAGGCGTAGTTGCACAACCTCAATTTGATATTGACACACAAAATTTTATCGTGGTAGGTACGGGCGAAGCCACGTGTTCGCCCGTAATCATCATTAAAATAACTGTTCCGGACGGACATATGGGTCTGACCTTACCAATAGCTAAATCTAATTGAACTCAAGATAGAAGACATCACCTGCGTAATAGTCAATCTCACCTTCTTTTTCTGCAGGCATTGCCTCTGATGACAACACAGACATTTCCCCCATTTTGACATCGTTGGCAATTTGCCAGTCGCCTGTCATGGTGAAGTTTACTTTGGTAGCGTAGTGGCCTTCGAAACCGTCGATTTCTTCAGCCGTTTGGTTTTCAGGTGCACCATGATTCATCGAAGCCATCCAAGAAATGGTGTTCCATTCCAAACCAGAAACGGGAACGAAGCCATTTGACCTGCTGAATTTATAGGCAACCCCTACCCACTCGTTTGCATCTGCTAAAGGTCGCCCATTTTTCCAGTAGTAGGAAAAGTAATAAGGTTCGCCATGAATTAGTGTACCTAAGAAATGTTGGCCATACGTGCGATCTTCAGGTTGGCTATCGGCCACTTGAACCCTTTCAGAAAATTGAGTTTCAACACCATTACCCTCAACTGAAAAAGTTAATTCCCAATACCCATTTGTAGATGACATGACAAAAAGAATTCCTATCGGCGTTTGACCTTTGGGAAAATCAATAGCAGGCACATCAATTGGAGTATAGTGGTAGGTCCCTCCCCCCATATACATCATCGGCTCCACATTAATTTGTGCATCAACGGTTTCTCCATTGGCATTCACCACACGCAAGCCCAAAGGATTGTAACCCGACATCAGCTTGTGATGTCCGTACATTTCCAACTTTAAATCTGTATCAGGAATATCAAATGATTCGACCAAAAGTCCTTGATCTTGAATCACTTCTTCAGTTTCGTTCGAACAAGAAAATAGGACCACTGAGATAGCGATCATTAAAAAAGTAAATGAATTTAAAAACTTCATAGGTTTGATTAATTGATATAGGTATTTGTTAATTACTGTTATTCACATCATTAAATTGATTGCGTATAGTTCATCTTTCGGAAAATTTCCTGCAGTCAATAAAACGATGAGATATTTAGATTAGCGCATGATCCTGTAAAGACATTTCAAATTTAGACCTGAGCCAAGCCGAAATCCTTAACTTAATGACTTCAGGTTATCCCACACAACATTGAAATAAAGTTCCGCGGGATAACATCAAGTGTGGTTACGTCCATACTTTAGGATGATTGAACTAAACTGCTATGTATTTTGTACCTGACGGTACGGACGTTGCATGCAACGTCCCTACAAAACAAAGCACACAAATACCATTAAAACACAGTGAATTACGCCTTTACAGGATACAAAAAACAAATTTGATTGAAGAAAAATGGCCTTAAACAGCCACAGGAGGGATAAATACTTTTCCTTTTTGCAAAAAGACATACAAATTCAGGTACCACGCATGATGCTGCAGTCCTGTAAAATCACTCATTTTGGGCAATGAGATCGCAAATAATTCATTTGAGAAAAAATCGAATACAATGTTTACTGGCGTGCCTTGCGCTTGTTGCTGCGTAGATTGTGCTGCGGTTTCAATTTGCTCAAAACCATTTTTCACAAAGCAACTGCCATAACAAACCGTGATTGGCTCAAATCTATTTTCACATAAATTTTGGGCAATATAGTCCTGGAACACCTCGTAGGTGAACACCACCCCAATTCTTGCAAAGGATGCAATGAGGATGTTGATCGTTAGGTACAGGACTAAAAATTTTTTCACGCCACAAACCTATAAGGAATCCTATCAAAAGCCAACAGATCCCATTAATTTTATTGATAAAAATCACAAAAAAATAGTTACTCTGCCACCACCGTTGCCTTTTTCTTTTCCATAACACCGTCCGCTAACATGGCCACCACCACACCGTTTGTCCAGCCGAAGCCATCCTGGGCAGGGTATTCGCCGCCGCCAGCCAACAAATCAGCATCCACCACATTGTATTTTTCCATCATTTTCCCCGTGTTTTTCCATACTTTTCTATTGAGCTCAACCCAACGCTGCGCACCTTTTTTGGCGAGTAGCTTTTGGTTGTAATTCTCCAGCCCCTTGAATACGACCCATTGCAAGGGTGCCCATCCATTCGGGCTGTCCCATTGTTGGGTGGAGTTAATCAAGGTGGTCACCCATCCGCCTGATTTTAGAAAATCAGCGCTCAATTTATGAGTTACTTTAAGCGCCTGAGCGTCTGAGGCGAGGTTAAAATATAATGGCCATGCACCAGCGAGGGTGAAAATGTAGCGTTTCTTTTCCTGCTTCCAGTCATAATCCACAAAAAAACCATGCTTTCGCGACCACATCAACTCCTGAATGGCCATTTTGCGGGTCTGCGCTTTTGTTGCCATCAGTTTTGCTTCCTCATATTGATCCAGCTCGTTATGATATTCAGCAATGGTATGCTCCAAAAAGTACAGCATACAGTTCAAGTCTACGGGTAAAATTTCCGTCGTATGGATTTCTGATAACGACTGCTGATCGCGGAACCAGCGGGCAGAAAAATCCCAGCCACTTTCAGCACCCGCGCGAAGATTTCTGTACATTTCTTTTTGCTGCTCTTCTGGCAGCCCCTTGGCAAGGGCTTCATCCTCACGGAAACTTTCTGGCCTTGGACTGTCTTCATCGTCCCAATACCTGTTTAATACCTGACCTGTTGACAACTTCACCACACGGCGGTATTGCCCTTTAGGCTGAAGTTCCGCAGCACCATCCATCCAAAAAGCATATTCCCGCTGAAGTGCAGGCAGATATTTCAGACAGAATTCCCGCCCCTTTTTCTCTTCAAGTGCCTTGACCATCATGGCAAAAACTGGCGGTTGCGATCGCGACAAATAATAAGTTCGGTTACCATTGGGAATCAAACCATAAGTCTTCAGCAAATAGGCAAAATTATCGACCATGCCCGTCACCAATTCAAGCTTACCAGCTTCCAAAAGTCCAAGCATCGTAAAATAACTATCCCAGTAATACCCTTCCCGAAAGCGTCCTCCAGGAATAACGTATGGCTTGGGCACCGCAATAAGACTTGACCCCTGCTGCTGTACCGAATCCTGATGAACAAGTAAAGGCCAAAGCATGGCAATATGCTCCTCCATACTATCCGTAGGCTTCAGCGCTACCTCATGTTTGGCCTCAGGCAATTCATAATGCCTTTTAAACAAAGCCGATAGCGTTTGTTTATCCCTGCCTTTGGTGGCTAAAAAGTCCTGCACCACGGCATCCTGATTGGTTACCAATTCGGCATCCACAAAAGTCTTGCTGTCTTCAAATAAGCCTACATTCTGAAAGGCTTCAAAAACTTCGTACAAGGGAGTATCTGGCGTGTATGAAAGCATAACATTAGGGATTGGAGTCCTTCTTTTTTCTGTACACTGTATAAAAATCACGCCAATCACGATTCCTATTAATATTTTTCTCATACGATAGTTTCAGTCTAAATTACCCCTATTAAATTCAATCAAAATAATATAAAAAATAGACTTTATAATTAAAAATAGCCAAAATAAATCCGCAGACATTAAAGAACATTTATTCGGTTAAACGCCTTGTTTTTGCACTTAAACCTCACAATTAAGGTACATTTAGAATATAACAACTTTTTAAATGATCATCTATTCAATCATTCGACTAAAAAACCTTAACTTTGCGGAATCTTATGAATAAAGTAAAAATAATTTCGACGGGTGAAGCGCAGCAGGCATTCCTTGATGAGCTTCATGAAAATTTCAACAGCATTGGAACAACACTACAGGGTGGGAGAAATGAGGTAAAGGTAGTGGATTGCGGAGCCCAGAAACTCTGCGTAAAATCCTTTGGAAAGCCAACTTTGGCCAATACTTTTATTTATTCATTTATTAGAAAAACAAAAGCGGAGCGTTCTTACCTGCACGCCCTTCAGTTGCTTGAAATGGGTGTGGACACGCCTCAACCGATCAGTTATATTGAAGTAAAAAACAGGTGGGGCATTTTAAAGAACGCCTATTATATTTCGGATTTTGATCCGGGGATGTATGATGTATCCCATTTGCTCTCTACTGAGGTGGAAGATCGGGCCCTGATCATTGATCAGTTCATTGATTTTGTCATTCATGATCTTCATGCACAGGGAATTCTACATAAAGATTTTAATGGGGGGAATATTTTGGTACACAAAGGCCCTGAAAGGAATTATCGTTTTGCACTGATTGACATCAACAGGATGAGCTTTAACCATGAGTTCAATCGGCGGGCAAAAATCAAAAATGTACAATCTTTAACCTCCGATGTTGATGCGCTGATTTATTTGGCCAAGCGATATGCAGAAATTGAGCAGAAAAATTTTGGCGATGTTGTCATGCCATTGCTGTCGGTAAAAAATTTCCTCGGAAAAAAACGCCATTATACCAAGAAATTCCTTCACGGTCTGAAGCGTATTTTTCTTCAGAAAAAACTTCAGCATTAAGGGATTAATCCCAGCATTGGCCTTGAGTTTTTATTTTTTTATCAGAGAAGTTTCCATTGAATTTTTCCCGGTCCCCAATATTTGATTTCCAACACTGATCCGTAAGGAAAGTCAAACTGAAAAATTTTCTCCACCTCAACATCCCAAGCCCAGGCAAGCAAACACCTGATCACGCCTGCATGGGTAACAATCGCTATATTTTCTGCTGACTGAAAAGCTGAAGCGCCTGTGAGTTCTTTCACTCTGTGGTAAAAACCTTTCAGGCACTCCCCTTGCTCAAACTGAAAATTCAATAAATCTGCATCCCAGGCATCGAACAATTCCTGAGGTAAATCTGTCCATCGTTTCCCCTCGAAAATCCCGAAATCAAACTCTTTAAGCGAATCACTGAACACAATTTCTGAGGGAGAAAATAACGCCTCGGCGAGCAATTTTGTCCGCAACAATGGCGACGAATACAGCAGGTCAAAATCTGCCTTCCCTAACTTTTCGCGAACTGAGGCAGATTCCTGAGGAAATGAAGATGCTACGGGCAAGTCGAGTTGCCCATAGCATATCCCCTTTTCTACTTTGGGAGTGGTGTGTCTTATCAGCGTAATTTTTTTCATTCAGACTAAAGCAATCATGGCTAAAATAGACAAATAGACCGTTACTTCTGTGGCTTGCTGTATGGCCCCGAGGCAGTCGCCTGTATAACCGCCCACCCATCGTTTGAAATACCACGCCATATAGGTTCGCACCAGAAATGCGGGTAGGATGATCCATAAAAAGGCAAGCGTTGGAGCAAAAGCAAGAGGGATCAGCATAAACAGCAAATAAAACAATAAATCTACAGGCTGAGGCCGCTTTATACTTGGCTTGGCGGTAGGGTCATCTTCCGCGCGGGCATATGGATATTGATAAGTTACCGAGCCCGCCATAATTCTACTGAGCACATGCGCTGTCCATATTGACCATAAAATTGGCCCAGGAGCAAGATCGCGCAAAGCAAAGAATTTCATCAGTAATAACAGCACCAAAGCAATTCCACCATAAGCGCCGATCCTGGAATCTTTCATAATGACCAAAATTCGATCTTTGGTCCATCCTCCGCCGAAGCCATCCCACATATCACTCCAGCCGTCTTCATGAAATGCCCCTGTTACCAAAACGCCTGACACCATGGAAAACAACAAAGCGATTTCTGGGCTCCACAACTGCTGAGCCAAGAAATAAACCAACGCACAAATTCCCCCCACCAAATAACCAATGAGAGGAAAATACCGCGTTGCACCATCAAGATAGTCCTGTCCATAAGGAATTTTTACTGGGATAGGAATCCGTGTAAAAAACATCATTGCCGTTAGGAACAAATGCCACTGCCGCCTCATTCGCCTGTGGCTACGCCGCCTGTTTCAAAACTGTTCATCTGATTCAAAAAATCAACGGCAGACTGAATCATCGGCAATGCCAGTGCCGCACCCGTTCCTTCGCCCAGGCGGAGGCCCAGTTGCAAAATTGGTGTGGCGTTAAAGTGTTTCAGCATCTTTTGATGCCCCTGCTCATTGGACTGGTGAGCAAAAACACAATAATCAAGCACTTCAGGACAAAGCTGCTCGGCCATTAACAAGGCAGAAGTGATGATAAATCCATCAACCACAATCAGCATCCGCTGCGCTGCCGCCTCCAGCATCGCACCACAAACCATCGCAATTTCAAGGCCGCCCATGGCAGAAAGAATCGCCAAAGGATCCTTCAGGTCGGCATATTTCTCCAAGGCCAAATCGATCACTTCGGCTTTGCGCGCCACAATGGCCTCATTGGCTCCGGTACCTTTGCCCGCACATTCCGTTCCTGAAAGCCCTAAAACTTTCGCCATTAGCAAAGAAGCGGTGGTGGTATTTCCAATGCCCATTTCTCCAAAAGCAATGGTATTGGCGCCGGCCTCCTTGGCCTCTTGCACCAAAGCGGAGGCTTTTACAAAGGCACTCAAACATTCTGATTCCGACATGGCAGGTGCTTTCAGGAAATTGCCTGTACCCTTTTTCACTTTGGCGTCAACCAGCAACGGGTGGGCTTCGAAGTCAAAATTCACCCCTGCGTCTACCACCTTGAGCGACCAACCATGTCGATTCGCAAAAGCATTGATCCCAGCTCCGCCAGAAAGAAAATTCAATACCATCTGAGGGGTTACCTCTGAAGGAAAAGGGCTCACGCCTTCTGCTGTGATGCCATGGTCAGCGGCAAAAACAAATAAGTGGGGATTACTGATTTCGGGAGCCTCTGTTTCCTGAATTAATGCAACTTTCAAAGCGATGGACTCGAGCAAGCCCAAAGAACCGACAGGCTTGATTTTCTGATCGATTTTATGCTGAATAGCAGCTTTGGACTCAAGGTTTAATGGCGAAACAGTTGGAATGCTTGTATGATTCATATGGATTGTATTGATTATATTAAATGTAATTATTTCAGTGAGTTAATTAAAGGATTAATGCGATTCAAGGTTAAGGCAAAAAAAACCGATAACCTAAAAATAGGTATCGGCACAAATAAAATTAACAGAATATAGTATAGGTCTGAACACTAAATAATGCTCTGACACCTTCATCTCGTAAAAAAAACCGACAGTATCGCCTATCGGCTTTTCGTATTTAAACTATCCAGAAACAAAATAAAACTGAGCGGAAAACTCCCGATTGCTGCAAACAGATTGATTGCCAAAAACCGATACGCTGACCGTCAACAGGTAAGATTTTAAATCTTTCATTTTCTGCCTATCCCGAGCGGAAAATCACCTTATTAAAGATTTGAAATTGGCAGGTCTCCTGACTTTCCGAACCACTAACTCGACCTTCCCGCCTCTTTTGGCAGTGGTGAGGGATGAGCGTGGCATTGCTCGAAATTACAGTTGCGGGAACAGTTCTTGATTTTCACAAGATTCCCTTTTAATCCTTCTGAGGAACCATTTCTTAAGTCAAATTTAAGGAGTATTGATAGAAATCCAAGTCGGAAACGAGATTTTGACCGAAAAAAAAGGGGAAGCTTTTGCCTCCCCTTTAAATATTTTTCCTTTCTTAACGGATGCCCTGCTCGGGGAATCGTCCTTTAATCGGCCGATAAAAATCCTGAATCAGCTTAAGGTCAGCTTCATAATCTCCCGAAGGGTAAACCAACGTTCCAATACCCGCTTTTTTATTTTCATAATCCAAATAGCCCAATGCAATCGGCACATTAGCCTGTTGCGCCAAGCGGTAAAAACCAGTCTTCCATTTTGGGGCATATTTTCTTGTACCTTCAGGCGTGACCAAAATCATCATCTCGTCCACACCTTCATACAGGTTGGCCATGGCATCCACCATCGAGCGTTTTTTATCGGTACGCTCCCCTTTTGGTCGGCGATCAATTCCGATGGCTCCGAGCTGTTTGAGCAAGCCTCCCACAAAAGGGTTTTTCACCCACTCGTGCTTAATGGTGAAACGAACAGGCAAGTTCATGAGAAAAAAGCCCGCACGAGCATAAATAATATCCCAGTTACTGGTGTGCGGAGCTGCAATCACGACCGCCTTTTTGACATCATCAGAAAAAGAGCGCTCAACAGTCCAACCAGAAACTTTAAAAATAATCTTAGCAATCAAATACCACATATAAATTTCAGTTGAGGCTCAAAATTACTTTTTAATTAGAGAAATAAAAACTGAGCCTACAAATAAACTTTTTACAGATGTGAATCTAAATAACGGGAAGCATATTCATAACCAATCTGAAAAATCTGATCAAGGCGCTTCATTTCCAAGGCTTGAAAATCACAAAGTAATGGTGGCTCAATAAACCAGTTACACCATTTTTGGCTATTTTTCACATTGGCACCAACGGCCATCAGCAGGCATCTTTCAATATTTTTTTTGATGGTCAGCAGCTCGTCCCCCTTCTTAACCACATTGCAATGGCTTCCCACAATAAAATCTGCACGGCCCAGAATCGCCTCCACGGGTAAATTATTCAACATCCCACCATCCACATACTGCTTACCGTCAATAATAATCGGGGCAAAAATGCCCGGCAATGCACAACTCGCCATTAGCGGTGCATATAAATCCCCCGACTGAAAATACTTCACTTGCCCATCGGTCATATTAATTGCACAAATAGTCAATGGCTTTTCGAGGGCTTCAAAAGTGCGTACAGGGAGATACTGATCAAATAAAGGTGTAAGCTGATGCAAGTCCAATAATCCTCGCCGATTCCATGCTGGCTTGAGCAGCTTTCTAACCGTAAGGGTTTTAAAGATTTCGAGGGTATCATCAGGGGAAACTCCCGCCGCATAAAAGCAGGCAACAAGTGCCCCAGAACTGGTGCCCGCAACGATATCGAAATTTATTCCACGAGCCTGCAGCGCCTTAATTACCCCCAAATGAGCAACACCCCGCACCCCTCCGCCAGAGAACACTCCACCTATGGAAGAATAATTTTTCATAAGATTATCATATATTAAAAAAAATCACTATAATTATATCAATATATCTATTTTTTAGCTAATCTGATTTAAGATTATGATATTTTCCACATTTTTCAACGGGGAAAGACATCAACACCTGGACGGTCACCAACGCAATAATTTGCATGCGACGGTCATTACCTCTTGTAACATGCTGGCCCTTGCTGCCACCTGTATGACTTTCCTATTTTATGGCCACTCACAGCATTTATGGCTGCCAGGGCTCGAAATGCTTGTCGCTTTCACCTGCCTTGCATTAGCATGGCGCGGCGCGGCGCAATCAGCAGCTAACGTTTTGGTCTTTGGTACTGCCATCAATATTATGCTGATTTCTATTGCTGATACAGCCTTAGGACAAAGCCCAAGGTTACCCATCATCCTGATGCAGATTGTGGCTGTGATTTTACCCTTCGTGATTTTCTCACTGAAAAATAAAGCGCAGCTGGTCGGTAGTGTTGCCTTTACATTGGTATGCTTTCTTCCGCCCTATTTCACTCCAGAATTTATCGACCCTGAAGGTCATATTTTAGGCGTTAGCGGCAGCTTTTTCTATAAAGTATTCTCCGCAGGCACCGCCTTAAACATCTTCTTTTTGGTTGGTCTGATGGAGTTTTTCGCACACAAACAACGTCAGAATAACGGAAAGCTGGTAAGCGAAATGGAAGAAAAGCAAACGACCCTCGCTGTACAATCCAAAGAGATGAAAGACTACCTTGAGGAGATTGAAAAGCAGAAAAAAGAAGACGAGCATAGGCAATGGATTATCTCGGGCATCTCTGAAGTAGATGCTTTACTGAGATCAAATTTACAAGACCAAGAAATGCTTGATGCGCTTGTGCATGAAGTGGTGAAGTACACGGGATCGGTACAGGGAGGTCTGTATCTTGTAGAGCAGAAAGAAGGTAAGGATCTTTTGCGATTGTCCGCTGCATATGCTTATGACCGCAAGAAATTTATTGATGGGGAGATTCAGATTGGTGAAGGACTCATCGGGCAGTGTTATCTTGAGCGCGAGCCGATCTTCCTGACGGATGTACCAAATGATTACGTGAAGATTACTTCTGGGCTCGGTGAAGCCAACCCAAGATGCATCGCCATTCTTCCAATGATTTACAATGAGGAAATTGTGGCCGTCTTTGAATCTGCTGCTTTTAATGTGCTGAACAAATATCAGATGGAGTACCTGAAGGCTGTTTCCTCTTCTATTGCAGCCTATTTGGTGAACAGAAAAGTGGCCGCACGCACAAATATCCTACTGAAGGAATCGCAATTGGCAACGGAACAACTTCGGGCACAGGAAGAAGAAATGCGCCAGAATATGGAAGAGCTGCATGCAACACACGAGCAAATGACCCGCATGCAGGACGAGCAGAAAAGTCAGCATGACCGAATGTTAAACGAGCAGAAACAGCATGCCAATGTGTTTACCAAAATCTTTAATGAAGTACCGAATAAGCTTTTCATGAAAGATGATGAATGCAGAATGATTATGGTTAATGAGGCGGTTTGCAAGGCTCATAATTGTACTGCAGAGGATTTATTGGGCAAATCGGACTTAGACTTTTTCGGAGAGAAAACAGGTACACCGATGGTTGAGGAGGAGAAGGAAATCATGCGCACAGGCATGAGGGAATATCGCCAAACGGAGCTATCGGAAATTGCAGGTGGCAAGACCAAATACCTCAGAACGATAAAAATGCCATTTTATATCGACTACCTCGGCAAAACAGGTCTTTTGGGAATTCAGTTTGATGAAACTGAAAAATATGAAAATGAAGACCGTATTCGTCAGCTGGAAGAAGAATTAATGAAGCTGAAAAGTGCGACAAATGCCGCCGCGAAATAATTGGACAACCCTCCAGCTGTTCGCGTAAAATATACCCTAAACGCCAAGGAAAATCCCTTGGCGTTTTTTATGTTTAAGAAAAAAATATAATGCCTGACAAATTCCTCAAAATTTTACTGATCTCCTGTTTGTTATTTTCTGTTCAAACGGCAAAAGCCCAGTTCGGCCTCTCTGCAACTTATTTTTTCAGCAAGCAAGGCGATTTCTCCAATCCCATCACTCCCTTTTCTTTTAGAGGCTGGGGGCAGCAATGGGGCTTAGTTGGCATAGAAACGGGGGTTACGCTCTTTCGGATGGGAGGAATGAATATCAAAAATTCAGCCCTTGAAAGCTCAAACTCTTTGGTCAACCCTTTCTTCTCCTTAATGGTACCCGTGGAGCTCACTTTCAGCATCCCCACCCCCTTGGGCGTTTTTCAACTGCGGGGCGGCGGCTTTGGATACGGCAATTTAGACCTCAGCACCCATGAAGGGAATTTTGACCGAGCCTTCAAATCCACTTACGACTGGAAGCTGGCCAATGCGGCCATAGAAAATGATAATGGCTTGGGCTACGGCTATCGGGCAGGCCTTGGTTATATGGTGGATATCAACAGCCAATTGAGCCTGACAATGGAAGCCTCTTACCTTTCGGGACAAAGTCAGTATGCGTGGAGAGGAACCGTTGTGGGGATGGATCAGTCTGACCAATTACAGGAGCTGGCTTTTTCGGAACCCGATGCCCAGCTTGATTTTACAGGCTATGAAATCTCCGTTGGGGTGATTATCAATACGGGTAAAAAAGGGCGTTCCAAGGGTGGGAAGAAGCGCCGCAGGAGATAAAAAAAAGCTAAGCAGTTGATCACTACTTAGCTTTTAAGGAATTAAACATCCATATTTTTGGTTAAATCAGCGAGCTGGTCCTGAGGAATATCTTCCATATTAAGCAACAAAAATCCATCAATGGCATCGTTAAAATCTGGATCGACATTAAAGGCCAGAATTTTACCACTTTGCTTAATGTATTTTTTCAGCAGAATCGGCACACCGTGGTGTTTCGGATCCACATCACCAATCAATTTATCGAATCGTTGGAAATCATCACCTGTAAAATCCCAGAGTGGCTCATGATCAAGGTCTGAAAGATCGATCTTGAATTCATTCAATGGGTGAATCAATTTCGCCAACTCATGATCGAAATAATATTTCTTCACAAACTGAGCAATCAGGCTTTTCGATAAATCGGTGTATTCATTAGAAATACTTACTGGGCCCAACAGGTACTGATAATTATTCTTTTCAGAAAACATCAATGACAATAACCCCTGCCACAACAAATACAATGGCAAACGTTTCAACTGATATTCGCTTCTTACGAAAGAACGGCCAAGCTCACATCCTCTCTCCAGATAATGGCTGAAGGCTGGATCCATGTGAAATAATGAACTGGTATAAAATCCTTTGATACCATATTTGTTCATAATTTCCTGCCCTTTACCAATACGGTAAGAACCTACAATTTTTTTATTTTCAGTATCCCACACAAAAAGGTGGTGATAGTACAAATCATACTCATCCAAATCCACTGCCTTGTTGGTGCCCTCTCCTACTGCTCGGAAAGTGATCTCACGCAGACGGCCAATTTCACGCAATATATTTGGAATACGTCGGGAAGAGGAAACGTAAGCATCATAAACACTGTTGGTCAAAACCTTCAGGTCTTTGATTTCTTCCAGCTCTTGCTCAATAACAGACACCGGAACCGCGTCAATAATTTCTTCTACCTCCAGGTCTTTGTCTACATTACTGGCAACAATAGAGGTTTTATTGAAAAATCCTTCTGAATTGATTTGCGGCTCAAGCAGGCAACCGAGCATCATGGTTTTAACACGAAGGAACCTTGAGAAACGATTGGCATCCTTGAAATTTTGCTGTTCTTCTACAGAAATTGGATTACCGATACGCATTCTGAGGGTTTTACGCCCTGGTGTTGCCCATTTGCTTAAATCAAGTTCCTTATCCGATTTTGAAGCTTCCATCAGGTGGAAGAACACATCGTTTTGCCCTTGAATATAAATGGGGATGATCGGTACATTAGCATCCCTAATCTCCGAAAGTAAAGAAAAATCCCACTGTCGATCGGCAATTTCTTTGTCATCGGTATAGTAACTTTCCACATTCCCTGAAGGGAAAAGCCCCAAGCCTTGCTCCTTACTGATCGATGCTTTCAACACCTCCGAGAAAGACTCCTTATCATCGGTTAAATAAGGGGAAAGCGCCTCAATATTTACACTCCGTTCTTCTCCAATCATGAAGTCGTCACGGCGAGCACTGACTAAATGTAATAATGCCATGAAATCCACATATCCGAAAGGATTGTTACTCACGGTCACGAATGCACCTGATTTAGGTATTCGACGAAGTTCCCTTGGGTTAACTTCAATATCTATATTTAAATCATCAAAGAAAGTATCGAAGAAACTGTGTCCCTGCTGATCATTCTCCAACCCTTTGGAGTTGAAGGTCTGAAACAATGAGGATGTCTCTAACTTCAACGCCCCTTTATTCAAGGCTTCGTAAAACTCCTTTTTTGAAATATCTCTTTTCATAAATGATAATAATCCCGCTGTTCCGCTATTTTTTTGATCAATAGCAGGAACCTAAAAGTCAATAATGAACTAACCTGAAAAAATAACACCAGATAATGTGGTTAGTTTTAACAGACTCATATTGTAATTGAATCCGCAATAATACAAAAATTTAAATCAATAGGCTATTTATGCCTCATTAACTAAAGATCAAAAATTAGTGACCTGTATTTTTTGATACAATTTTTAGGTGCTACATTAATACAAGTGTAAATTATTCATCTTTACCCTAAAATATTAATGTAAAATAATGAATTTATTTTTTGAATCACGCTGATATCAAACGAATATTTAATATTGCGGCAATTTTTCAAAGTTACATTTGATTTACTGAACGCAGTGTCCTCCTACGAACATTTTATAACTATTCAAACACCACCAATAGAATAAGATCAATAAAATGCATTCTTTTATGAAAATACCATGAATCAGCCTTGACAAATAAACTGATTGTCCGTAAAATTACATTAACAAATAAATACAAATGTATGGACAATAAGCAGGCTCAACTAATTTCAAACGAGCACTTTATTGCTTTTTACACCTTGTTGCTTTGCAAAAATGAAAAACAAAACATCAACAGGGTGATCAATGAATTAAAAGCAACGGGTGTATTATGGGTTGAAGGTATTTTTTTTCCCACGGTGTATCGGCTCGGGGCACAAGGATTCATTGAAAAATTAGCCCCTCAGGCAGAGGACAGCCCAAATACCAGCTACCTCCATATTACTGAAGCGGGAAAAGCCCAATTAGCGCAATGGCTTGACCATTGGCACCAATTACAAAGCAAAACTACCTACATCATAGACCAAGCGGAACAAAAATGAAAAAAAGCCTAAGCATAAGCATTGGTGGAATCATCTTCCATATAGATGAAGACGGCTACCTGATTTTAAACGAATACCTTGAAAATATCCGTCAGCATTTCTCGCCTTACCCTGACAGCTACGTGATCATTGAGGATATTGAAAATCGTATTGCGGAAATTTTCATGGGTAAACTTGATGAGCAAAAACAGGCCATCACCCTTGAGGATGTTGAGGAACTCATGGAAACCCTCGGGAGTATCAATGATTTTGAAACGTTCGATAACAATAGTCAATACAGCTCGAATACCACTCAGGAGGATGAGGCGGAAGACTTTCAAGTACATAAACGTTTCTTCAGGGATACGGGCAGAAAAGTGATCGGTGGCGTCCTTGCTGGATTGGGCAGGTATTTTCACGTCGATCCACTATGGATCCGCATCGGCTTTCTGATCTTCTTTTTCGGCTTCAGCCTCGTCCCATCATTGGCGGCGGCATTTGCCATCATCTATTTGTGTCTTTCACTGATACTTCCTGAGCGGGTGGAATTTCCTGAAGATAAAAATGACCGACAGATTTTCCGTAATCCCGATAATAAGGTTCTTGGGGGAATTTGCTCTGGCATCGCCGCTTTTTATAAGCTCGATGTGATGATTATCCGATTGATTTTTGTAGCCCTCATTTTCTTTGGTGGGTCAGCAATATTTATCTACCTGATATTATGGGCATTGCTTGAGGAGGCGAACACGCCAAGCCAAAAGGTGAAAATGCAAGGGCAGCCCATCAATCTGCAAAACATAGAGCAAAGCATTCGAAAAAGCCTCAAAAACCTTGAGGGGCAGGAAACCAACCTGACCAAAATATTACTGCTTCCGTTTCGGGTACTGAGCGAAGTTTTTAAGTTTCTACAAAAAGCACTCGGCCCTGTTTTCGGTTTACTGATTGATATTGTCAGGATCGCCTTTGGTGCCATGACCTCCCTTGTCGGGATTAGCCTGCTGGTAACCATCGTGGTCGCGCTCTTAATCCGGTCGAACTACTACTTTCCGATCCAAAATCACCTGCCCTTCGACATCCAGCTCTTTACCTCCATGGTTTCTCCTGCCCTTACTGGAGTCGCATTTTTGATTCTGATCATCCCAAGTCTGTACTTAATCTTTTTGGGCATCATGATCCTTTCGAGAAGGGTATTTGGCAATCCTGCTTTTCATATCAGCATGTTTGTATTTTGGGGAATTGCTTTGGTGAGTGGCTTTATTTTAGGCCCAATGGAGATGGCCAATTTTAAAAGTAAAGGCACTTTTGAACAATTGACGACAGCGGAAATCCCTCAAGACAGTTTACTGACCATTCAGGTAAATGAAAATAATGGGGTGGATTTCAGCCAAGTGAGGCTCAATATTCAGCATTATAAAGGGTCAGAGATCAAACTTGAACAACAAATCACGGCATACGGACCCAATCCGCAGGAAGCAAAAGAATTTGCCAAACAGATCAGCTATAATGCACTTTTCAATGAAGGCACCTTAATGCTCGATCAGTATTTCGCTTTTCCAGAAGTGGGTACCTACCATATGCAACACGTTAAACTCAATCTTTTCTTGCCTGAGGGGCTGAAGTTCAAAGTCGGCCCACAGGTACATCATATTCTTGGTAGCAGAGGTCGGGACATGCCCTACTTGAGTACCAATAAAGAATATAAAGTGGCCAACGGAAGAATCAGTTGCATGGATTGCCCAAAAGAAGCAAGCTTTGTCCCTTCAGAAGTTACGGATTATATCCATGGCTATTATGAAAATATACCGATTGAAAAATGTGATGAACTGGAAGTGAACGGCGCGTTTGAGGTTGAACTTATTCAGTCAGCAGATGAATTCCTGATCGTCAATGGGGATGAAGAACTGGTCAATAATACGGAAGTAGCCATCAATCAAAACAAAATTACCATTGGCACAAGAGGAGGCGGCTGGCTTAACAACAGCGGAAATGGTATTCGCGTCATCATTTCCGCGCCTAAAATTCGTCACATCAAATTGGGTGGAGCATGTGAACTCGAGACAGAAAAGGAAATTAACTATAAGCAGCCTGTGAGCATTTCTGCCACGGGAGCCTCCAAGGTATTTTGTGAGGGGCGGTTTTACAAACTGGAAGCCACGGCCTCGGGTGCTTCAAAAATGTCTTTTACAGGATTTGCGGAACAGTCCGATTTTCAGGCGGCGGGAGCTTCAAAAATTGATGCGATTGACCTGAGAACAGCAGAGGTAAAATGCCGTGCCTCGGGTGCTTCAAAAATAAAAGTTTGGGCAGAAAAAAACCTGAAAGCTGATGCTTCAGGTTCATCAAAAATTCAGTTTAAAGGCGAGCCACGATCTGAAACTTCAAGCTCTGGTGCTTCCAAAGTTTCTCGGTACTAACCGCCAATAAGTCATGAGGGCATCAGGGTGTTGTACTTGATGCTCTCACGGCTTTATCCCATTTTACAGATTGTTTTCCTTTCAGCAACCTTGCCACCCCCATATAGACCGACAGGTTCATCATTACAAAATAATAGGGAACGAAAAAACCCTTGATTTTAATCTTCTTGTTTTCTAAGATTTTCCCTAAAAATGCCAGAAAATAAAAGGCCAGCTGTGCATTGAAAAGTACCCCGTAAATGATTTCATGCTCATGAAGGATGAGGAAAAAATTACTCACCAAAATCAGTGGCAATGCCAACGGGGCAAGGGTCCAACGCAAAACGCGATGTGAAATATACTGAAATGACAACAGCCCGTGTTTAAAAATATTGAGCAAGCCACCTAAACGGTAAATGCTCTGTAGCCCACCTGCTGAGATCCGTACCTTGCGTTTCATCTCTTCCTCCACATTTAAAGAAGCCTGCTCCATGGCTTTTGCTTCAGGCGCATAAGCAACACGGTAACCCTTCGCGGCAATTTTCAGTGAAATCATGAAGTCATCAAGCAGGGTATCCGAAGGCACAGGCTCATAGAGCGATGTCCGTACCGAGAACAGCTCTCCTGCAGCACCAACCACCGAATATAACTGATAATCCCACTTCTTGAGTTGAGATTCATATTTCCAGTAAATACCTTCTCCTGCCCCACTTGCTTGCTCTTCGGCAGCCATGGCTATGCCTTTCTCCCCTGCCACTGCCCCGACTTTTGGATTGGCATAACACTGAACGATTTCCATAACCGCTTCAATATTCAGCATGGCATTGGCATCAGAAAAAATGGCGATATCACTTTTCACCATTTGCATCGCTCGGTGCATGGCAGCAATCTTCCCCGCACGTTCATCACTGTGCCACGAAGTCACCTGCCCCGAATATTGCTGAACAATGTCCACTGTTTTATCATTGGAGCCATCAGTAACAAACCAAAATTCTATCTTATCCTTGGGGTAATCCACCTGAAGGGAATTCAGTATTTTATCTTCAATATAGTCCTCCTCATTATATGCTGCCACAATAAAAGTAACCGTCGGCAAATTCTCCCTCGTAAACTGAAATTTCGCCTCAGGACGAAGCCATTGCTTCATTTTTACCATAAAAAAAAGCAACACCCCATATCCGATATAGGTGTAAGTCACCACAACGATTCCCGTCCATAAAATAATTTCCCAGCTATTTATAGCCTGTTGATAAGGAAGCGTAAAATTAAGTTCCATAAGTATCTTTGGTTAGGTTAATGTCTGCCGATTGTCGGGAGTTTTGAGTAAATTCTTGATAAGCCTCCAAAAGTTGCTGCGCCGTTTTCGCCCATGAAAAAGCAAGTGCCCGCTGCAAGCCCTTTTCTTTATATCGCTGAAGTAGCACACGGTCTGCGGTTAATTGCTGAATGGCGGTGAAGATTTCTTCCACATGATGAGGATTGACCATCATCGCTGCATCTGCCGCAATTTCTGGCATACAGGAACAATCTGAAGTAATCACGGGTGTTCCACAGGCCATACTCTCGATAATGGGCAAACCAAAACCCTCCTCCAGACTCGGAAATAAAAACACCGTAGCCAAACCATAAACCACTGGAAGGTCAGCGAAAGAAATATAGGAAGGAAAATAAAAGTGATCCAATAACTGCTCATCTCCCGATTTTTGCAAGATCGATTTCACCGTTTCCTGACTGATATTCGGACAAACCAATGGTAACGGTGAACCGCTGTTTTTGACGTAGCACAAATAAGCCTGAAGCATGTTCCCCGCATTTTTCCGAGGGTGCTCATTCCCAATAAAAAAGACAAAGTCTGAAGGCAGCTGATAATGATTTTTTACCCGCTGCCGGCGGATTTGCTCATTTTCTTCCTTAAATATTGGATTCAGTCCATTGTAAAGCACTTCAATTTTTGACTCACAGGCGGGATAGCGGTTGATGATCCGCTTGCGCTCTGTTGCTGAGACCGTAAAAATTTTTGTCGAACGATTCACTGCTGAAGGCACCACCTGCCGACGATAGGCATTGCCGATATTTTGGTACCACGTTCCTTCAAAAAGACCAGCATCAAAAAATATGATATCGTGCAGGGTCAGGAAAAGTGGAACTGACAGGGAGGTCGGTGCTGTATTACTTGTGCAATGGAGTAAATCAAGCTGATAATTGGCAACCGCCCGCGGCAAGGCAAATTGTTCCCAATCCAGCTCTGTAAACGCACTCACAAGCACCAAATTAAAATTGGTCTGAAAAACGATACAATTCATGTCCTCTCCCTTCTTGGCAAAAACGAAATACTCATTTTCCGTATCCAATTCCTGTAACGCCTTCAGGGTTTCCAAAAGAGCAATCTCAAGGCCATGCTTTTTTGCCCTAAAAATCCGACGTGCTTCGATACCTATTCGCATATTATTGAAATTTTTCAGATTTGGATTTCATTCCTTTCAAATGCCACTGAACCGCCTCGATCAACGACCTGCAGTGTTGCCACTCCTTTTTTAAAGCATGCTGTAGTAGCCCTTTGGGAAAAGCGAACAGACTAAAATACAAACCAAAAGCGGTACGCTGAACTTTTGTAAAGTTCCGTTTCACAAACAAAATCCTGTTACGGTTCATATAATAAGTTTTAAAAGGGCTGTTTTTACCTACTGATGAAGATTCCCGATGAAAAATTTCTGCCATGCCATTATAAAAAATTCTGTAGCCCTGTTTCTTAAACATGGCGCCCCAGTCCAATTCTTCATAATATAAAAAATACAATTCAGGCATTGGCCCAATTTTATTAATTACATGCCGTGGGACCATCATAGCGGCACCGTGTGGAAATGCCGTTTCCTGCGCAAAGTTAAATTGCCCCTCATCCTCCTCCTTGGCGCCAAAAGTTGAATTTCGTGCTGTCCACGGACTCATATCAGTCGATCCAGCATACTGAATCAATCCTCTTGGCTGATCAAATTTTATTTTCGGACAAACCATCCCGATGGTTTCATCTGCTTTCAAGGTCGATATCAATTGATCCATCAGCCCAACAGTGAACAGGGTATCGTTATTGACAAAAAACAAATACTCCCCGCGGGCGGCCTCAATACCCACATTATTCCCTCCTGCAAAACCTAAATTCTGATCTAGCTCAATGACTTTCACTTCAGGGAAATCGGCATGAATAACCGCTGCTGGGCGCTCCTTGGAGTGATTATCGATGATGATAATTTCAAAATTTTCCGTAGCCGTCGTATAAATAGAGCTTATAAAATCCATCGTCATTGCAAGGGAATTATAATTAATTGCAATGATGGACACAAGAGGGTTATTTGACATCATTAGAGCTATGGGTTGTATGAATAAATTTTTTATTTGCCCCTTTCACAGAAAACAATGCTTTGAGCATCAGAAAAAAAGTTTTGGGCAAAAGGGCCATCGCAAAAATCAATTTTCGGTTCATCATCGATTTTGGGATCGCCAGAATTACAGACAACACCGTTAGGCCGACAATGGCTGCCCATGCCTGAAAACTGCCAAAATAAGGGACAAAGGCTGATAAGGCAGTAAATAAAAACATAAAGCCTAAGAATAATAATCTTGGAAGCTGACTGTTACGAACGACCGCATTATCGAAAAAAGACAAATTACCATCCCTGAACAACAGTAAAATAGCCTCTACAAAATATTTCCTTAAATAAACAAACTGTGTGGAAATCCAACGCCGCCGCTGATTATAAAAGTTGTTGCTATTTTGGACTTTCTCATCATAGGTAATTGCTTTTGTATCGTAAAGCACCTTCACGCCTTCTCTTAACAGTCGAAGCTCTAATTCACGGTCAAAGCCTCCAACGGAAGCCATTTGTGAGAGTATCCTTTTGACCATCCGATATCGAAAAGCCATCCCAGATCCTATTAGTGGACAAGAAAAACCCAGTGCTAAATGTCCTGATCGATAAATATGATTATTTATCGCCTCACTCAGACCATCCAATACAGCCATATCATTATTGTCATTCTTGGCCATCCGTTGCCCCTGAACAGCCCGAAGCTCTTGATCAACAAACAGGGCATTCATCCTGCTTAAACAACTTTTCTCCATGATGTTATCAGCATCAAGAATCATGGCAAGATCATACTGATCCCCAATGGCTTCTATGGCAAAATTCAAGGCTTTGACTTTGGTCGATTGCTCAAAATTGACCTCAATCACTCGAACAGGGTATTGTTTGAGGTCCTCAAGAGTATCGGAACGGAAGCCGTCGGCTATAACGACGATTTCAAAAAATTCAGTAGGATAATCCTGCGCCAAATTCCCCCTCACCACCGAGGCAATCACCTCATCCTCCTTATAGGCAGGAATAAGGACTGCGATTTTGTTAAATGCCTTTCCTTGCGGTACTGCTTCAACTTTCCGAGGCCGATAAAACTTCCCACTGAAGCTGAATAAGAACCAATATAATGCGTTGAAGCCAAAATAAAAGATAAGTACGTTGCTGAGTATTTCCATAGCAAACTGTACGATTATCATCAGTATATTGACAATATAACAAATAGCAAAAGGTCACTGAAGATGTGATAAATCGAATAAAATCGCACCAACCAATAGCATCGTTATAGGTAGTATTAATTATGGAAACGCAACAAATAACCTTACTCCCAGACTTCATCATTATTGGTGCAGGAAAAGCTGGTACAACCTCCCTTTACCACTACCTTGATCAACACCAAGATATATTCATGTCGAAGGTAAAAGAGCCCAACTTTTTTGCCTTGGAAGGAGAGCATCTTGACCACCAAAAAGAGGATCCAAAACAGTTGAACCACTACCCGTGGGCAGTTACTGACTTGCAACAGTACTGTGACCTGTTCAAAGATGCCAGCCCAACACAGTCAAAAGGCGAAGCCTCCACGATGTATCTTTACAGCAAAAAAGCGGCAGAAGGCATTCAAAATCGATGCCCAGAGGCAAAATTGATGGTCGTCTTGCGCCAACCTGCCGAAAGGCTATATTCGCGATATTTGCATCTGGCACGTGAAAATCGGACGCCAACGGATGATTTCGCTGATGTACTAAAAAAAGATAATATTTACTGGGAACGACAGGATTTAGTCCCAAGTGGCTTTTATGCTGATCACCTATCGTATTATTTCAACCGATTTGACCGCAATCAAATCATGGTGATTTTTCATGAAGAGCTGTTGAATAATCCTCATAAAGTTATGGAACAGGTCAATGATTTTCTTAACTTGTCGCCTTATAATTATGATTACAACAAGAAATTCAATAAATCTGGCTACATCAAGAATAAAAAGCTTGACAAGTTGTTTGGGCAAAATAGCGTGGTGAAATCAAGCCTGAAAAAGGCCGCCCCTGCTGTATTTCGGTTTATAAAGAAACAGCGCATCGTGAAAAAATTTGTTGGTGACCTGCGAGATAATAATCTGCACCGTCCAAAATTGGATAAATCACTAAAAATGCAAATTACAAACGACATCTATCGTAAAGACATCGATAAACTTGAGCAGTTATTGAATATTAACCTTGATCATTGGAAACAATTCTGATCAAAAAACTATCAGTAAATAAAGAATCAATCAACATACAACAAATGGAATACCGTAGCTTATCAAAGAATACTGAAGATTTACTAAACGCACAAGTGGCAATGGAGGCGAAAGCTTCTTTCATCTACTTAGGGATGGCTTCTTGGTGCGAAAGAAATGGCTTTGAGCATTCTGCTCAGTTTTTCTATGAACAATCAGATGAAGAGCGTCAGCATATGCTGAAAATTTTTACTTATATCAATGAAGTGGGTGGAAATGCTGTGAGTCCAACCGTGCAGGATGTTCCTCAATCATACGATTCTTTGAAGTCGTTATGTCAGGCCTTTTTAGGTCATGAAGTTGAGGTTACTCAGTCGATCAATAAACTGATGAGCCATTGTTATCAGGAAAGTGATTTCATCACCATTAACTTCTTGCAATGGTTCGTAACAGAACAGCGTGAAGAAGAAATGACAGCCCGCAGAATTTTGGATTTCTTCGAGGTGGCAGGAAATGACGGTGTGGCACTTTACATGATTGATAAATCCATTGGTGATTTAGCTAATGGTGGTGGAGCCGACTCAGGAAATTAATGAATCACCCAAATTCATTACATGATAATTAGGTACTTTAAGTCTAAAATATTGATATATTTTAGACTTTTTTCCTGTTATTATTAATTTTTTTTCGTTTTTTTGGATAGTAATAGCCGTTCGGTCTTTTCTACAGCTTTACCAAAACGCTTTTATAACCCTACATCAATTTATGAGAATTAAATCTACTCTTTTTATCCTGCTCTTCTCCCTGATATATTGCACAGAAGCATTTTCACAAAGCTACCGTGTGCGTGGCGGTGATCGTAAATTTGTATTTACTGCAGGAACGGGAACAGCCAACTACCATGGCGATTTAGCAAATGATGGTCAGTTTTGGGCTAAACCTAACCTAACAGTTGGATTAAGATATCGTTTTTGGGATCGTCTTAGTATTTCTGGCGACGTTACCTATTTCACTCTTGAAGGAGATGACGCCAAAGCCAACAGTGAAGGACGAAAAAACAGAAATCTGAATTTTCACTCCCATAATGTAGAATTCACCTCTACATTACATATTGATCTATTCCCAGTACCTACCCGATTTTACGCTCGTAGAGTTGTCAATCCATATTTCTTTATCGGTATTGGAGGGGTAACGGTAAATCCAACGACTGAATTGGACGGTACAAAATATAAATTGAGAAATGTAGTGACGGAGCCCGACCAAAGTTATAGTGGCGTAACCTATGTAATTCCGATGGGTTTTGGCTGTAGTTTCAAAATCTCCCCTTTTGTCAACCTTGCTGTTGATGGTGGTTACCGTTTGACTGGTACAGATTATTTGGATGATGTTTCCGGACCGAGATATGTTGCTTTTGATTCAGAGTCTATCGAATCAAGGTTATCTGATAGAAGCCGTGAAATATTTGGCAATGACGTTGATCGTTATTATTCTAATCAGCCAGAAAACAGACAGGTTCGTGGTAACCCAGAAAATAACGATGGATATTTCTTGATGAATGTTCGGGTAGAGTATCTGTTTGCTTTTGGTGCAGGTGGAAGACGATACAAGAAATCACGAGGAAGCAAGCGATACAAATCACGTAGAAGAAGATTCTAAAATATTTAAGGTTATAAATGACAACAGCCATCTTACGATGGCTGTTTTTTTTATCGTTTAGTTTTTCGATCCCACCGAGACCACTTAACATCAATATTGCTCAAAACCTATCCTATACCCAATCACTTTGATAAGCATACTTTGCTGAAAACCCAAAAAAGCCTGCAACACGTACGCGTTGCAGGCCTTTAATATCGTTATTGATAATCATTACGTGGCATGTGGTGTACGCCAAGGATACCCTACCCTGCTCACACCTTTATTCATGCTGCTTTATTCACAGCCGCCCTAAGAGAGACAATAAATCATTGATAGTTTTGTTATAAGACCGTGTTTGATCTTTATAACATCACACCAAATCCGAGTGTTAGCAATATCACTATTAACACGATAAAAAGATAAGGAAGGACCCATTTGAAATACGATCCATAAGACACCTTTCCAATAGCGAGGCCACCCATTACCACTGCTGAAGTAGGTGTAAACAGGTTCACAAACCCCGAAGCAGACTGATAAGCCGTTACCACCCAGTGGGCATCAACGTTTGCAAAAGAAGCCAAAGGTGTCATAATAGGCATCGTCAGTGTTGCTAAGCCTGAAGTGGAAGGAATAAAAATGGAAAGGAACAATTCAAGGAAAAACATTACACAGACAAAGATAGAGCTACTCAAGCCTGTAATTGCCGCTTCTGCATAGTGCAACACGGTATCAATAATAAGTCCGTCATTCATCACAACTGTGATACCTCGACTAATCCCAACGATGAAGGCAACCCCAAGCATATCACGTGCTCCATTTACAAAATGTCCAGCAATTTCACTTTCTTTCATACCGATCAGTAAACCAGTTAAAATACTCGACACAAAAAACAAAGCATTCAGTTCATCAAACCACCAGCTTAAAGTAGGAATTGCGGTAATTCCCAAATCCTTAAAAGGAATCACACCCCAAATCATGATGACAAAGGTTAGGGTAAACATCGTCAGCACGATTTTTTGTTTGCCTGTCATGGCTTCAGGAGTTGCTGTATCAGCTTGCTCAAGCATCTCTTCAGAAGGTGCATTTTTTACTTTTTTAGCATATCGCATGACAAAAGCAGAGGTAATTGCCCAAAGGACTACCCACATGAATACGCGAACCATGATGCCATCCCCAATAGAAATTCCCGCAAAGCCTGAGGCAATTGCAGTAGCAAAAGGGTTTACAGTACTACATAGAACGCCAAATCCTGCCCCTAACATGATCGTCCCAATCGCTGTTTTGGCATCAAAACCTGCCGACCTGAAAACGGGAATCAGGATCGGATAAAATGCCAGGGTCTCCTCTGCCATTCCAAAGGATGTCCCTCCCAATCCGAAAAGAAAGATCAAGACGGGGATCATCAATTGTTCTTTGCCTTTCATGGAGCCCAGCACCTGATGCACTCCAGCATCAATGGCTCCTGTAGACATCACAATGCCTAAGAATCCCCCGATCATCAGAATAAACACCGCCACATCAATGGCTTTATAAAAACCGACAATGGGTGCTTTCACAACTTCAAAAAATCCCTGAGGATTGGATTTTACATTTTCATAACTTCCTGGAACAGGTAATAAGTGACTGTCGGTATTACCAATGGCCTGCTGAGGTGTCAGGGTAACGGAACCGTCTTTAGACGTGTAGGCATATTTCCCCGTAGGAAGGACAAAAGTAAGCCCTGCAACCAATACAATAATGGCTAAGAGAATTGTATAAGCAGAAGGTAATTTGATGGTTTTCATTCTATTTGTTATCGCTAATAGTAAATCAAACCACAAAATTAAGTAGAATTAGAGAAGATATCACCCTCAAAGAAGAAAATGGCATAAAAAAAGCACAAACAAAATGTTTGTGCTCGTCAGTATTTCTATAATGATAATTATTCTTTCAATTTTCGTCTGAGGATTTTTCCGACATTCGTTTTGGGCAGCTCAGCTTTAAAAGCGACCTCTTTTGGAACCTTGTAAGCGGTAAGCTGGGCTTTACAAAATTCAATAACTTCATCCGCGGTGAGGGAGTCGTCTTTCTTCACCACAAAAACCTTCACCTTTTCCCCGCTCCGCTCGTCGGGAATACCTATCGCCCCGACTTCCAATACCTTCGGGTGCATGGCGATCACATTTTCAATTTCATTGGGAAAAACATTAAAGCCAGACACCAAAATCATTTCCTTTTTACGGTCCACAATCTTAAAAAAGCCATCATCATCCACCGTCGCAATATCGCCAGTTTTCAACCACTCTCCGTCAAACATTTCATTCGTCGCCGCTTCATTTTTCCAATACCCCTTCATCACCTGAGGCCCACGAACCCAAAGCTCACCATGTTCACCATGGGGCACCTCAACGCCCTCATCACTCATAATTTTCACCTCAGTTGATGGAAACGGCAAGCCAATAGAACTCATTCGATGGTTACCGTCCAAAGGGTTAATGGTGATTCCTGGAGAAGTTTCCGTCATGCCATAAGCCTCCGCCAATGGACATCCTGTGGCTTCTTCCCATTTTTGTGCTACGGCATCCTGAACCGCCATACCACCACCAAGTGTCACTTTTAATTCATCGAAATTAATCATTCCAAAATCAGGATGGTTCAGCATCGCATTAAAGAGGGTGTTTACCCCTGAAATCATATTGAAACGGTGCTTACTGATCGTTTTAATAAAAGCGGGAAGATCTCGCGGGTTGGTAATCAGAATATTTTTACCGCCAAGCTTAAAAATCAAAAGGCAGTTGGCCGTCAATGCAAAAATATGATACATCGGCAAAGCCGTAACGATAATTGCACCACTTGCAGGCAGAACGGGCTTAACCCATGCGGTGCTCCCTTCGAGTGCGGCAATAATATTTCGGTGGGTCAGCATCGCCCCCTTTGACAAGCCCGTGGTTCCGCCAGTGTATTGTAAAAAGGCAATATCCTCAGCCGCAGGCTTAATTGTATTCAGTGTTTTCTTTTTACCAATATCAAGCACTTCCTTGAATGAGACCGCATCAGGAAGGTGATATTTAGGTACCATCTTTTTGACATGCCGCACCACTAAATTGACAATAAAGCCTTTTAGTGTCCCCAACATATCGCCCGTTCCAGTTACAATCACGGTTTCAATATCGGTATTGCGAACGATCGTCTGTAAATTGTAGGCAAAATTTTCGTAAATCAAAATCGCCTTCACCCCTGCATCTTTAAATTGATGCTCCATTTCCCGAGGAGTATACAGTGGATTGGTATTTACCACCACCAGGCCAGCACGCAATGCCCCCCAAAGTGCAATAGGATACTGTAGAAGGTTTGGAATTTGAATGGCAATTGCATCGCCTTTTTTCAAACCTAATTCCTGCTGAAGGTAAGCCCCAAAATAACGGGAATACAGTTCCAATTCAGCATAAGTCAATTCCTTGTCAAAATTATCAAAAGCAACTTTGCTGTTATGCTGTTCGACCGTTTCCTCAAATAGGTCGACTAAAGATTCATACTTTCCAGGGTCAATATCAAAGGGAACTCCTTCGGGGTAATTTTTCTGCCAAAAAAAGGCTTCATGCTGATTTTCCATGGTTTAGTTTGGGTCTTGTTGTTAGTAGGTTAATAGAAATTACGTATTTTATAACTAAAATCACACCTAAAGCCCCTCCGATTTCTTTCTAAAGTCCAAAAAAAATGTCCAACCGAAGCAATCTTCAGTTGGACATTAAAATTTTTGCAGTTTTTCCGCTCCTATCTTACTCGCTCTTTACAAAGGTCCAGTCAAAATTATTATCCGATTGATCCGTGTAATTCACCTCAAAACGGCTCGGAGAAATACTTTTCAAATTGTACAGCGTATTCATTGTAGAGTCAATTCCAACCACATTAATGTCAGTTACAAATTGCTGATCATCATCTCGGTGATTGATATTCCAAATTCCATCAGGAATGAGCAAAGTATCTTCGTCCTGTGTTGGGCAGGATACTTTTGTCCGAATCCAATAGCCAAGCGGTTGCGTGAGTTGCACATTAAACAGGCTGTCAATTTCCGCATATTGCTCATTCAGCACGAAAATTTCGCCATAGTCACAGGCCTTTACGTCACTGACCTCCCCATTTACTTTTAACTGTACTGGTAACCAGGATTTCTTCCCGCCACCCGTTAAAATTTGCGTTACCTGATCAGAGTTGAATTGAGGGGTGTCCAGTTCCCCACAGGCCATCAGCGAGGCAAGGCCAAGAATTATTGCGAAAGTGATTTTTTTCATAGTATTATTATTCCTCACAAAGAAAAACATTTCCCATAAAGGCTAAAAGAAACAACAGATCAAATATCTTTGTATTCAGATTATTTTTTTCTCCGAATTATGATACTTAACTATATTTGGATTGCGCTATTTGCAATCGCCTTTATTTTCACTGTTCTGCAAGCCCTATTTTTTGGTGACTACACGCTATTTTCAGCAGTAGTAGACAAAATTTTTGAAATGTCGAAAACGGGTTTTGAAATCTCCCTGATGCTGACAGGTATTATGGCTTTCTGGCTCGGGCTCATGAAAATTGGGGAAAAAGCAGGTTTAATTAAAATCATCAATAAGCTGGCAGGTCCTTTCTTTCAGCGTTTATTTCCAGAAATCCCCAAAGACCATCCAGTCCTGACGCCAATCCTTCTGAACTTTTCAGCCAATATGCTCGGGCTCGACAACGCCGCGACTCCACTTGGCCTTAAAGCGATGGAAGGGATGCAGGAGCTAAACCCGAATAAGGACACGGCCTCCAATGCACAGATCATGTTTTTGGTGCTCAACACTTCTGGCCTTACCATTCTACCTGTCAGTATTTTGGCCTACAGAATGCAAATGGGAGCGGCCAATCCTGCGGATGTTTTTATTCCTATTTTACTGACGACCTTCATGTCTACACTGGGCGGACTCATCGCCGTTTCCATCTATCAAAAAATCAATCTTTTTGACAAAGTGATTCTATCTTACCTTGGTGGCCTGGTACTCTTTATCATTTCACTGCTCTTCTACTTTTCTACCCTCAGCCCTGAAAAACTCACCATGATTAGCAAGGTGGCTTCCAACGCCATTATCCTTTCCATCATATTCACATTTATCATTTATGGTTTTTTTAAGAAGGTAAATGTATACGAGGCATTTATTGAAGGTGCGAAAGAATCTTTTGATATCGCCATTACAATCATTCCATATTTGATTGCCATGTTGGTGGCCATTGGTGCTTTCCGCGCAAGCGGAGCAATGGATTTTTTCATTAATCAACTCACCCATGCGCTAAACTACCTTGGTGTAAATGCAGACTTCCTGCCCGCCTTGCCTACTGCCTTAATGAAACCACTCAGCGGTTCTGGTGCAAGAGGCTTGATGGTTGAGGCGATGGAGCACTACGGAGCCGATTCCTTTGTTGGCCGCCTGACCTCTGTAATGCAGGGCTCTACAGAAACCACCCTGTACGTCATCGCCCTTTACTTTGGGGCTGTAAATATCAGAAAAACCCGATATGCGATCACCTGTGGATTAATTGCTGATTTTATAGGAATTATATCAGCAATCGTGATATCTTATTTGTTTTTTCATCAAATTTGACCGAATTTTTACGTATATTTTTAATTCTACTGATCAGTTAATAACTGTATTAGTTGAAACTCAACCTTACATATTCGATATCACCTATTACTTTATTCGTAATAGGACTTGAATTAAATTTCATCTTGTGATGCCCAACGAAAATATTGACCTAAAAATTGGAGTTTGCATTGACCACGCGAAGCTTCACTTCTTGAATAAGTTTCCAGAAAGCCTGCCAATAGAGAATGCCTATCTCCACATTGGAATGTTTTTGGGGTGGCTTATTGATAGTGAGCTTACCTCTGAATACTTTGAAGAAGAAGCGGAAACGGAAATTTTCAGATTCAAACTCAGAGACTTAAGTCCGATGATCCTGAGTGAAATTTGGGGCGGAGCCCTGACCCACTCACTGATCAATGAAAAAGGCAACAATTTCGCGCACCATTATTATTGCAGTGGTGAATACCTGAAAGACTATGAACTCACCCTTGCCAATGGTCTGCCATCAATTTACCATGTAAAAGACAGCTGGAAAAATTATCAGAAAATCAGTGATATTTTAGACAAGCGATTTGAAAAATGGAATCACGCACAATAGCATATAACTTTTTACTTCACCACACAAGATTGCTGAATATTCAGGATTTGCTGTGGTGAAGGATAAAAATTCTTCAAACGATTACGATAAGTTTCAGGAAAAATTGAAGAATTGATCACGTAATTTTTTATCGCTGAAACGTGCGATGCGTACCCTTTGGAAACGGCAAAACTGTCCGCTACATACTCTGCCTTTCGCATATAATTCTTTGAAAACAGGTAGCCCAAACCAAATTGCGCCATCTGCAGCTTATTACGCTCACGGTAATCCATAATATGGCCAAGTTCATGTGCAATAAGCCCCACTAACACCTCACGTGGCGCATTCATAACGACCATCCCATTACACTCCTCCTGATTGTCACTTACTTTAATTACATAAGCCCTCTTGGCGGCGCTTCTATACAGCATATCCGCCTTCGGTTGCGCACACATTGAAATAGATTTCAACTTTGTGATTCTGAACTCAATCGGCACATTGGCCAACTCAGGATATTGTGGCAACACCTCTTTCACTACTTCCAATAGTTCCATGGGAACAATCTTGTTTGTGAAGCCATCAATGATGTTCTTTTTTCTGCCATCATTACCTTTTTTGGTCTCTGCAGTAGCAATTGCAGCATCAAAGCCTAAAATACTTAAAATAAAAAAGAAGAAGAGAATCGTTTTCATAGTCCAAATATTAGTCAGTAACTATGTTACAAGGATTACGCCAAGCCTCTTCAGAGAATTGATTCGGAGCATAAAATCCTCACAATGTGCTATTTCAGAATTTACAATGATAAACTAACTGATATATCCAAGCTAACGAAAAAAAACAGAAAAGTGCAAAAACAACTGAATATCACCGGATTAAATTTCAAAATGTATAATTGAATCAAAGAATTTGACCAAAAAAAAGCACTACATAATTGTAGTGCTTTTTTCCATCAGTTTAATGACGATTATTTTTTCTTGCTCTTAAATTCAGCATTCAAGCCTTCCAATACTTGATTGGTGATGTCCATTTTTGGATTGGCATATAAAACACCTGACCCTTTTGTGTAAGTCAATACCAAATCGTAGCTATTGGTTGATCCGTAGTTTTGCATGTAATTAGTAACTACAGAATCCAATTCGCCCAACATTTTATTGCGTTCCACTGCCAATGACTGGTTCAAAGACTGCTCATATTGCGCCAAATTTTCGCGCTTACGCATCAATTCTTCCTCTTTAGAACGTGCCTGATTGATCGTCAACGAACCTCTTGTATTCTCATACGATTTAAACTCAGCCTGAAGTCCCTGTGCTCTGTTCTGAAATTCCTTTTGGTATTTTTCAGTTTTCTTGGCCATTACCTCCTGCTTTTCTTTAAAAAAGCTGTAATTGTTGAGCAGCGTATCAGTATTCACATAAGCTACACGTAAACCTGCACCTGCAGCAGCCTGAACATTAGCCGAAGAAACAGTTGTAGGCGTTGTTGCCGTTGTATTAGGCTCATTACAAGAGTACAAAGTAAAAGCAGCACCCACCATCAGTGCGTTTATCGCCAACTTAAAATTTTTCACAGTCTATAAATTAATATTAAAAAAAGGTGGAACAAAGCTCCACAGCGGTACAATAATACAAAAAATAGACATAACTGACGTATAAATTACGTCGGGAATTTATAAATCTTTAGGCCGCTGATTCTTTTCTGTCGGTGGTTGCGGCTTCCCTTTTGGTTTGAATTTATAATTATAACTTAATTGCTTGGAGGAGGAATAGAAAAAAGGCACTTGCTTCGTTTCAAAAATATCTTTGGGAGCAGGTTGCTCATGATTTACCACCTGAAGCGAATGGGCAGGCTGAAGATTTCTAACAGGCACATTTCGATAATGAATGGCCGCTACAATGCCCGCAAATGAACCCAACAAATGACTTTCCCACGACACAGATGGATCGGTTGGCAGGACGCCATAAAGCATACCACCATAGAGGAAAAAGACTGACAAAGAAATGGCCACCGATTTAGAATCTTTCCGCAGCAGCCCACTAAAAAACAAAAAGGCCACCAAACCATACACTACCCCACTTGCGCCAATGTGATAGGCGCTTCTTGCGACAATCCAAACCCAAAATCCTGTAACAAAATAAATCCAAGTAAATACCTGCAATGCGATTCGCTCATAAAAATAAAACAAACCGATCCCTAAAACCAGCAAAGGAAATGTGTTGGAAATAAGGTGCATGAAGCCGCCATGAACCAAGGGCGAGGTAATTACGCCAACAGAGCCATTGAGGGTTCTTGGAAGAATTCCGAGAAAGCCCAAATCCAAGCCCATCATATATTCTGTAATTTTAACCAGCCACAGCAAACCAACAAACCCAAAAGTATATTGAATGCTGCGATGGAAAATTTTTGATTCCTGATCTATCATGAAATATGTATTAGTGTCTATTTTTTAAACTTCTACATTTATTCAAAAGATACCTCATTTTGGCCAAATCACTAAAAAATAATAAACTTGCCTATATATATGATAAAAAAACTAAAAATAAGTACTTTGAACCAAACGGTAAGTGTTGGCATGGGCATTCACGATGTCGGCAATTTTCTCTGAATACCCCCCGCCCATGCAGATTGTCATGGGAACATTATTGTTTTTAGCCCACTCGATCACCAGCTGATCGCGCCTTTTGCAGCCCTCAATCGTTAGGGAAAGTCGCCCAAGTTTGTCGGTAGCCAACACATCAACCCCCGACTGAAAGAAAATAAATTCAGGCGATACTTCTTTCATCAAAACCGCCAAGGCGTCCTGCAATACAGCCAGGTATTCTTCATCGTTCATCCCATCGGGGCAGCCAATATCCCAGTCAGACGCTTCCTTCTTCATGGGATAATTTTTCGCGCCATGCATGGAAAAAGTATAAACCCGATCCTGCTTGGCAAATATTTCCGCCGTTCCATTACCCTGATGCACATCGAGGTCAAGAATCAGAATCTTTTTCAGTGCATGTTGATCCAGCAGGTAATTCGCCGCAATCGCCTGATCATTCAGCAGGCAAAATCCTTCTCCTTTATCAGCATAAGCATGATGGGTTCCGCCCGCAATATTCATCGCAACACCTTGCCGCATGGCGAACTGAGTAGCCTCTATTGTACCTGCGGCGAGCAGAAATTCACGGTCAACCATCTCACGGCTCCACGGAAAACCAGATCGACGAATTTCCGCCTTACTCAACTGCCCATTTTCCAGCCTGTGCACATAATCCTCAGCATGTGTTTGAAGAATCCATTTTCGGGCATCTATACTGGGCTCAAAAAAATTCTCAACATTTACCGTACCTTCATAAAGTAATTGCTGAGGCAACAACTCATATTTCGCCATTGGAAAACGGTGGCCTTCGGGCAAGTTCAAACAAAAGGTCGGATGGTAGGCAATTTTCAGCATTCAACAGCGATTAATCCCAAAGCGGGTATTTTTGTAATTTCACACTTTCCCCAAAAAACAGGGATGAACTTGCTTCAAAAGACTTGGTGTAATCAGAAACAAGAAAAGTATTGCTGTTGGCCGCTTTATGCTGACGCAACAGGTTCGCCTCTGCAAGTTTTTGCTTCACCGTATCGGCTACAATGTAGGAAGAATCAATCACCTCGACCTCATTTTTGTAAAAGTGCGCCACTTCCTTTTTTATCAGTGGATAATGAGTACAACCCAAAATAATGGCGCGAATGTCTTGCAGCGTTTCATCAGCAAGATATTTGTCAATTACTGACTGACTGATGTTATTGTTGTAAAAACCTTCCTCAATCATCGAGGCCAACAACGGAGTCGCTAAAGACTGTAATTTAATCCCTTTGTTTTTGGCATCAATACGCTTTAAATACACATTGGAATTCACCGTCTGCCGCGTTCCAATCAGTCCCACTGCCTGTTCAGGAAAGTGTTCTGCCACATGATCAACCACAGGATCAATCACATTGAGCACAATAGCCTTGGAACCCACATACTCCTTCACCAAATCATAGGCCGCCGCTGATGCCGAATTACAGGCAATCAGAATCATCTTGCACGACATGCTGAGCAAGACGTTGCAAATCTTGATGGCATAGGCCTGCAAAGCAGCCGTAGATTTATCCCCATAAGGCAAATGTGCAATATCCCCAAAATACACCAAGCGCTCCTGAGGCAACGTTTCATGAATGGCTTTCGCCACCGTTAGCCCGCCAATACCTGAATCAAATATGCCAATAGGCTGATTTTTCACCTCCATGTTCTACCGATTTTTTTGCTGAAATGCCACTGCCTCCGTATAGGCGTCTACGAGGGTATCCATATTTATTTTATGGCCACAGTCAAAATGCTTTTTAGGACAATTCCGATGTCCATGAATGCCACAAGGACGGCAAGCAAGCGGCTTTCTGACCTCCACCACCTTGCTGAATTCTGCCAGGGGCCCATAGCCGAAAGCAGGAACCGTGGAGCAATAAATCGCGACGGTTGGTGCATTCACCGCAGATGCCAAATGCATAGGAGCGGAATCGTTCACATAATTAAGCTGTGATTTTGACATCAGAGCAGCGGAATCAAGCAAGTTCAATTCTCCTGCCAAATTCAGCGCATTTTTTCGCTTAGTCTGATCTATAATTTGCTGACAAACAGCCTTATCTGCTGGCGCTCCCAAAATATAAATTTTCAGCGATTCAGGCAATGCATCGATCAGTGACACCCACCGACTTGCAGGAAATTGCTTGGTAAACCATACGCTTGTAGGAGCCATACATACAAAAGGCTCAGCAGTGTAGGTGGCCACTTTCTGAAAATTTTCCGCGGTTGGGTACAATTTGGGTCGCACGGCCTGAGGGTCCGTAAAGTCGGCAATCAAGGCTTGATTACGCCCCACTTCATGAAGGATATTTTCGTCGCCTACTTCAGAAAAAACATGGTCTTTTTTACTGCTGAAAGCCCATGACATCGGATTTTTCTTATAGCCAATCGTTTCTTTGGCTCCAGATGCCGCACAGATAAAACCAGAAGAAAAGAACCGCTGAAGGTTGATCACCTTGTCATATCGCTCCTTTCTCACCTCACCAATCAGGCGCTTCATCTCTTTGAACTTCCCGCCTTTTTTATCAAAAACATACACCTTACCAAGGTAAGGGTGACCTTTCAAAAGTCCTTCATTGCCCTTTCTCAGTAAAAAGTCTATGGTCGCTTCGGGAAAAGCAGCATGTATTTTTTCGATCACCGCGGTTGCCAGGATAACATCGCCAATGAACGCAGTTTGCATCACTAAAAATTTCTGTAATTTCTGACTCATAGCCACAAATATAAATCAATTTTGTTGATCTATGGCACTGAAATCCACAGATGATATTTGAAAACCTTTCTGCACAAAAAAATATTTATATTCCTATACATCATATTCACTGAACTACAGATTCATTCAACCTTATTTTTCATCACAAAATTAATGATCCATGGAAAATTTACCTGAATTTGAGCGAAAGTATGCCGATTACCTTTCAGAAGAAGATTTAAAAAAAATTGAAGCCCTGGAAAAGGAAAGTGGAAAAACACTGCTCGCCTATTACACGCCACCAAAACCCGCGGAAATTGATCCCGAAACCCTGAAAAAAATCCAGGCATTGGAAAAAAAGTTGTGTGTTCGCCTGGTGGCTTATGATTACCACAAAGGCTAATTCAAATCAATTACCTGCCCGTTTATTTTAATCATCAAAAACTTATCATTTAACAACTTATAAAAGTTGAACCTAAATTTTTAATGGTCTTGCTTTATCAACATTGATCTGCTTCTTTATAAAAAATGAGGAGCCCACAACGATGATTTAAGCAGCAAAAATTCGGGCAAAAAAAAGGGGGAAAACCACCATGGCCTTCTCCCTTTTTATATATTTTGAAAATGATTAATCGTCGTCACCTTCGTGAACGAAAGAATACATTTTGTCATCCAATTCCACTGAACCTTCTTTGTAAGCATCCACGAACTCAGAGATCACCTCATTGTCAATACTACTCAAATTCAAAGCAACATCCATAAAGATTTCAGTGTCCAGATCAGCATTGTAATCAAGCTCTACATGCTCTTTTACCTTCACTGTTCCTTCTGCTTCAGCTTCCATCATCACTTCTGCCAAAACCTCTTCCACTTCTTCCAATTGCTCAGGCTTCAAATCCCACTCCTCAGAGTTGCGTGGCAATTTTGGAAAACGCTTCAAAACTTCTTTCTCAGCCACTTCATACAATTCTCCTGCATGCTCCAAGCGTAAAGTAGACATCATCACATCAAAGATGACTTCCTCTCCTTCATGCTCTCCAACGAATCTGAAATTGACCATTTCTTCATTGTTGTCGCCTTCATCAATTACCTGATGATTCAAACCTGAAGCAGCCAAATCTGCTTTCAATGCCTCTACCGCTTTAGGGTCTAGATTTTTAAGTACTTTGCTCATAATGATTAAAATTTCTGACTTCAAAGAACGGTATTTATTCTCATTAAAAACTATTTTTGAGGAAATATTTACGCACAGGCGGCAAGCCTGTCAATAATCTGATATATTGTTATGAAAATTATTTGTATAGGTAAAAACTATGTGACCAACGTGGCAGAAAAAGAAGCCCTTCGCCAGGCCGACCCTGTTATTTTCACAAAGCCAGAATCTGCGCTCCTTCGCGAGGTAGATCCATTTTACATTCCTGACTGGAGCGACAATGTATTTTATGAAGCAGAGATTCTTGTAAAAATCAATCATAACGGCAAAAATATCAAGCCTGAATTTGCCCACAAATATTATGATGAGGTTGGCCTTGGTTTTGATTTCACCGCCAAAGACATGCTCAACAAGCTTCGGGAGAAAAAATCGCCATGGGATCTTGCCAAAGGATTCAACGGTGCAGCGCCAGTTTGCCCAAAGTTCATTAATAAAGAGGAATTGAATTTGGAAAAACTACAATTCTCGATGAATGTTAACGGCGAAGAAAAACAAAATTCTGATACTTCATTCATGATCTGGAGCATTGATGAAATTGTGGCTTATGTTTCCCAATTTTTCATGTTGAAAAAAGGTGACATCATCTTTACAGGCACACCTGCTGGTGCAGGGAAAATGGAGATTGGTGACGTTTTGGAAGGTTTTATTGAAGGGAAAAAGATGCTGACGGTAAACGTTAAATAATCCTTTGAAACGCTGAAGGCTTCGGCTTTAGCGGAATTAAATGGTTGGTTGGATGTCATAACATTTGACTGACCATTTTTTTTTAGCATCTTAATGCATCAACCATAAAACCAACAAGAATGAAAATTATTTGTATCGGCAGAAACTACGCCGACCATATAGAAGAGCTCCACAACGAACGCCCCGAAAGCCCGATTATTTTTTCAAAACCCCCTTCGGCAATCCTTCCTGAGGGCAACGTATTTGAAATTCCCGAATGGACTAACAATGTGCACCACGAAATCGAGATTGTGGTAAAAATCAACCAAAGGGCGAAAAATTTAAGTCCTGAAGAAGCTGAACACATTTTCGAGGAATACACCCTCGGCATTGATTTTACGGCAAGAGATTTACAGTCGAAACTGAAAGCCAAAGGGTTACCGTGGGAAACCGCAAAAGGCTTTGATGGCTCTGCCCCACTGGGAAGTTTATTCCTCAGCAAGAAAGAAGTACCACTCACAGACCTCAATTTTTCACTGAACAAAAATGGTCAGCCGCAGCAGGTGGGCAACACCAAAATGATGATCTGGAAAATCAACGAACTGATTGCACACATCAGCAAATTTTTCACCCTCGAAGAAGGCGACCTGATTTTTACAGGAACACCTGCAGGCGTGAGTCAGGTGACCGAAGGCGATATTTTAGATGCATTTATTGAAGATCAGCAGATATTGAGGCTCCAAGTCAAATAAAAATTAATTTATTGATAATAATTGAATGACTATCCTGTAAAATTCGTTTGAATTGGGGTAGTCATTTTTTTTATTGCACTGATATTAACTCCATCCCATTTATTCGTTTTCATGCCACATAAATTTAGAACAGCTTTTGCCATTCTTATCGGCTGCCTTTGGTCATTGCAAGCCATCGCTCAAGTAAAATACGTCCCTAATTATTACCGTTTCCCCATAGAGGGCAAGCAGCATTATCTTGCAGGTACCATGGGCGAATTGCGTTCAGGGCATTTTCATGCAGGCATTGATATCAAGACTGGTGGGGTGACCGGAAAGCCCGTACATGCTGCCGCGGATGGGTATGTGTCCAGAATTAAGGTATCGAAATATGGCTACGGATGGGCACTTTACATCGCTCACCCCAACGGCTCCACCACCGTTTATGGGCACCTTTCAAAATACAATGAAGCCATAGCTGCTGCGGTACTGAAGGCACAATATGAGCAAAAATCTTACAGTGTGGAACTCTTCCCTGCCAAAGATGAATTTCCTGTAAAACAGGGAGAGATTGTTGCATATTCTGGGAATTCGGGAGGCTCCGGCGGGCCACACCTCCACTTCGAGATTCGCGACAAAAACCAAATCCCTGTGAATCCGCTCACTTTTCACTTTGATCAAATAAAGGACAATGTTGCTCCAACGGCTACCCGCATAGCCCTTCGACCAATGGATATCGACAGCCGGGTAAACAAAGAATTTCAGTGGAAAGACTGGCCACTGAAATACAATTTGGGAACGTACTATATCGATGCACCCGTGAATGCCTATGGCAGAATTGGTATCGAAGTTTTGGCCTTCGACCGCCTGAATGGTGCCAACAATAAAAACGGCGTTTGTAGTTTCTCAATGAGCATTAACGATTCCCTGATTTACCACCACAATATCGACCGTGTTTCTTTTGCTGAATCGCGGCAGATTATGGTGTACACCAACTACGAAATCGCCAAAAAACGCCGACAAAAATTTGCCAAACTTTACGTCGATCAGGGCAATGAACTCAAGTTTCAACAACAGGAATTCGGCGATGGCACTTTCTGGGTGGAGCCCGACAGTACTTACCATGTGGTTATTACGATGGGCGACGCCTATGAAAATCACCGGAAAATTGCCTTCGATATCAAGGGAAAAGTACTGACAGACAATAAAATTGATAAAACCGTGAAGCCCAAACAACCTTATGGCTTTAAGGTGAACGGTAACAACCTACTGTACTGGGAGAAAAAATCGGAAGAAGACAGCCTCAATAAAGCCGTCATTCATATGGCCTATGCAAAGGCGATCGAAAGTCCGGATTACTCAAAAAACGATGTCAATTACTATCTCTGGGATCTGTATAGCGGAATCCCTGATTCGATCAGTTTTCATGACCGAAATGTGCATCTACCCTTTGAGATTGAGGTTCCGGCGGGTGCCAAATTCAATTATTTTCACGATCGCTTTGACCTGAAGTTCAAAAGCAACACTCTTTTTCAGGATTTGTACCTGCATACCTCTTATGAAAAACACGGAAAGCAGGAGATTTTCACCATTGGGAAGAATACCATTCCATTGAAATCATCCTACACTGTTACCCTCAAAGCGGATGGGGAATATGACCATGAAAAAACTGCTGTATTCACAAAATCAGGGAAATATTATGGCTATGTGGGCGGCAAATGGTCTGAAGGAAATAAAATCACTTTCAGCACCCGAAGCTTTGGGCACTTTACCATTAAAAAGGACACTATCCCCCCAAAGATCAATCCTATTCAGCTGAAAAATAATAAATTAAAATTTAGAATATCGGATAATCTTTCAGGCATAAAAAGCTTTAATGCTTATGTGAATGGGCAGTGGATTTTACTGCATTACGATTATAAAACACGCCTGTTGGTTTCTGAGCGATTGGATAAAACCAAGCCACTCAAAGGGGAGTTCAAGGTTGAAATTGAAGACTTTTTAGGAAATGTGGGGATCTACAAAACTACTTTAAGGTAAGGGCTGATTTGTTTTCAATTCCGTCTTTGAACTGTTATATTGCCAATCACATTCAATAGAACAGAAAATAAAACCCGTCCTATGAGCTTAAATATTGGAGAACAGGCCCCTGCCTTTGAAGGCAAAGACCAAAATGGGAACCTGATTAAATTAGAAGATTTTAAAGGAAAAAAAGTGGTCCTTTATTTTTACCCGAAGGATAATACCCCTGGCTGTACAGCACAGGCTTGTAACCTTCGTGATAATTATGAGGCACTTCAACAGCAGGGTTATCAGGTGATTGGCGTTTCTACAGATGGCGAAACTTCACACCAAAAATTCATTGCCAAACACGAGCTTCCTTTTCCTTTGATTGCCGATGAGGATAAAAAAGTGCACGAACTTTATGGCACCTGGGCTGAAAAGAAAAATTATGGCCGTACCTATATGGGAACAGTGCGTACTACCTTTATTATTGATGAAGAAGGTAAATTAGAGGAAATTATTGAAAAGGTAAAAACGAAAGAGCATACCGCTCAAATCCTTAAATAATTCCTACGCTACGATTCTTTTTCGACTCAAATTCTTTATGCAAGTAAAATATCTCAAAATATTTCGTCTATATCTTAATGGCATGCCTGTTCAAAAAATCGCTGAACATTTCGACCTTCACTGGAAGGGGATTCGGCAGATTATCGGTAAAGTTTATAAAGAAATAGAATGTACTGAAGATGACTCAAGGAAATTGGTGGATCAGCGATTTGTTCATTATGTCAATAAGACGATCTCTGAACTGAACACCTTGCAGTCCGATGAAGAATAATTCAGATTATCCAGAATTGAAGAGAAGTCCTTTGGGGCTTCTTTTTTTTTTGCCCGGCCTCCTGCCCTATTATTTGAAGTAGTCAAACGCACAGCAATGGCAAAAGGCAATACGATTACATTATGTTAAATTACTAAGACCTAAAAAAAGACTGTCCATCGTTTGAACAGTCTTTTAGGATTAATTTTTTTCTTGCAATTTCCGATACTGAAAGATGTCTTCAATGGAAAGTACAGGCATATCATGAACTTCAGAAAAGGCGATGATCTCTGGCAATTTGGCCATTGTGCCATCCTCGAGGGTTACCTCAGCCAAAACCGCACTGTCGCCAAGCCCTGCAAGTTTCACCAAATCAATACTTCCTTCGGTATGCCCGCGACGGCCAAACACGCCATCAGGGTGTGCTCTCAAAGGAAAAACATGACCTGGCCGCGCCAAGTCTTCTGGCTGAGCATTTTTCGCTACCGCCGTTTGGATTGTCGTTACCCGATCTTTGGCAGAAACCCCGGTGGTTACCCCTTCTTTTGCCTCGATGGTAACGGTAAAAGCCGTCTGGTTTTTACTGTTATTGTCAAGGACCATAGGTGGCAGTTGCAATTGCTCACATCGCTCATGCGTAAGGCATAAACATACAATTCCACTGGTTTCCCTGATCATCAGGGCCATGTCTTTTGGTGTGATACTTTGCGCCGGGAAGATGATATCACCTTCATTTTCGCGGTCAAAATCATCCATCACCAATACTCCTCTACCCGCCTTTAAAGCGGCGATTGCCTCGTTTATCCGAGCCTCAAAATTACGATCAAATTCTTTGATGGTTTTCATTCTTTGTGTTTATGAATATAAAAACTCATCAGGGCATAATTTCCCCTATCAGTCCGCAGACCATTAGGGATCTATTTTTTCTTCTTTCATCCGGACTATGACCGTCGGTTATGGAATTTAACCATATCAGGCTTTAGCCTCGTGGACTCTACCACCGGTGGGGAATTTCGCCCCGCCCTGAAGAAAATCATGTGAAGCTAACGAATAATTATTAGTCCAAAAAAAATGAAGGGATTGAAAATGCCCTCCCGTTGAATTTTTGCACTTTTCGCTTCACAAAGTCCCTAAAAACAAAAAGCACCCGGTTAAAGGTGCTTTAAATTATTGTTTTTTCAATGTATTAATCCATAGGATCTGCAGCAGGGAAGTCCACTTTAAACTGTGCGAGGTTATGCATCAGGTTAGTGATTGTTCTGTCACCAATCAACATCACCACATCTACAAGGTTTTCTTCGGTAAAGCCTGCCTCAAAAAATTTATCTTTTGAAGCTTCCGAAACACTACCACGATTATCTACCGCTTCTTTTGTGAATTGCGCCAATACGTTCAGCTTCTCATCGTAAGAAGCTTCCCCATTACGGGCTTCAATAACCTGCTCTCCAGAGAAGCCATTGTTTTTTGCAATCATCGTATGCGCTCCCAAACAATACTGGCAACCATTCAACTGACTGGTGGCCAAGTTTACAATTTCTTGTTCTTTAATGCTCAGGCTGCTTTTGCGTCCACTCAAAGCCAAATAATCTTTCAGAGCCGTTTTACTGTGCGCCATGTAGGCATAAATATTAGGTACAAAACCTAAAGCACCTTTAAGGTTCGTGAATGATTTTTGGTTTTCTTCAGAAACTTGTTCTTTCGATGGGACTGTGAAATTTGCCATAATAGTGTTTTGGTTTTTTTGTTACAATTCAAAATTTATAACAGCAATAAACCGAAAGCTTCCCACTCAATCTCATCTATTTTCACCTTGAAAGTATCGATTTTACCGATTCACGGTCTATTTGTCATCTGCATGACCGCCATTCTGCAGCAAGAATGAGCCTTATTATTGATCATTATCAGGGTCGGTGTTTCCTTTGGCAGTGTCATAATTTAACTGATCAACGATCACAGGAGATGCCCCTGCGTGCTGCGACTGAAAATGAGGGGATAGGATCTCCACTCCTGCCTCATTGAATTTGTCGAGAATATTCTGGTTCAGCAAGGCTTCAATTTTTGGCAATTTATTCGGGAAATTGGTATAGCACTTGACACTGTACTCAATATAAAAGTCATGAAGTTTTGGGGTCAACACAAAAGGTGTTGGGTTTTGCAACACGCCTTCCGTAGCTTGCGCCGCGCTGATCATCAAGTCCCGCACTTTCCGCCAGGGCACATCATAGCCAATGGATATTTCCGTATGGACAATCAGTTTGTATCGCTTATTGGACACCGACAGGTTGATCGAGTTATTGGCCAATATAGAAGAATTGGGAATGGTAACGATCTTGTTTTCATTGGTTCGAAGGCGAATCACAAACATCGACCGCTCGATAAGCTCACCTCGAACGCCAGATACCTCCACCCAGTCACCGATAGTAAAAGGACGCATATAAGTGATGACAATCCCTGCAATGGAATTGGTGATGGCAGAACTTGACCCGATGGAAATCAAAACCCCAATAAAAACCGAAACCCCTTTGAAGGCCTCCGACTGCGCCCCAGGAAGGTAAGGAAAGATCAATACCAGCATAAAAGAGTAAAGCAAAAATTTGATGATTTTCATCGTCGGTTTTGCCCATTCGGGGAAAAAGCCCTGAATTTTTATCTTCCCCTGTTTGATTTCATTGGCGACGGCATCGAGTGCTCGAATAAGGTACTGAATGGCCAAAAAGATAATAACAATAAAAAACAGGTTGGGTAGATAATCGAAAATAGCAAAGAAAATAGACTTCACAGGGTTCCATACAAAACCAAAAAGTTTATTCGCTACACCCCTAAGTGGTGGGAATACACTGAAAACCAGTGGCAGGTAAAGATAAACGGTAATCACCAGCACCAGATAATAGAGGACCTGTATCAGCTTTAGGGCGAAGAAAAGTTGCTGATCTGCATCAAGGAAATCCACCCCCTTGAGCTTAATGGTTTTGAAGAGTTTTAATTTACGCTGAATCACCCACAGGCGAATTATTTTCCCCAGTCGCTTGATCAGTTTGATGATAATATAAAGAAGGATTAATAGACCAATGGCCATGGCAATAGACATTACGTTCCGCTCCGATACATTTTTATCAATCGCCGTATTGATCGCTCCCCTGTACTTTTTTGCCAGTCCTGCCCTTGTAGTATCAGCCATCAGCGCATCAAAATTATCGACCGTCATCAGCACGGTATCCCGATAATAGATGTCCGTAAATTCAATCTTATTCCTTATCTTCAAGGAATCCTCAAAATAGATATAATGATTGACGATATACTGAATATTGTTTTCTATCAGGCGTTTTTTTACCTGCATTTCTGCCCTGTTGGCAGTATCAAAGAGGGAAAATATGGTATCACCACTGAAAGGGATCACGGGAATCAGAATTTTATCCTTTGCTTTTTTCTCCTCAATTCGAGCTTTCTGCACAGCATTGATCGAAGAGGAAGGCGCCTCGGTTCCCTTACCTGAAATATAATGATAATCGCGCAAGGCTTCCTGTAGCTGAACCCTGTTCAAAGAATCCTGAATAATCAGTTGCTCAATGCGCTGAGCAACACGTACAGATAAAGAATCCGTGTTGGTCATTGATTTGGCTTGTTGGGGGAACACAAGCCCCAGGAACAAACACAGCGTAACGTATAAAAACGTTCTTGTAATCATAAGTAGAAAGTATGGTAATGGAATCTGAAGGCGGAAAACCGCTGATGCATTCAACTTACACCAATTAAAAATATAATGAAAATATTTATAAAATATTCGATTTGAGTTTAATCAATAAATGGGCCAAAGCCCTAAAAATTAACAGCTGGCCTAAAATTCTGACCCCATTTTTTATGGGGCAGTTTATGGGTGCTCATCACAGTGGAACCTTGCGCCTTGCACCCTTACTTTGGGGCAGTGTGTTTGCCATTTGTGGCGTAATTTTCATTGTGATGGTCAATGACCTTGGCGATGTAGCGGTGGACACCATCAAAAGAAAAAAGTTTCCCGACGGTTGCTCCCCAAAAACAATTCCTGATAATATTTTGCCTGCCCGCCATCTTAAAATTGTGGCCGTTCTCTGTATGCTGATCGGTTTTCCTGCCGCCTATTTTGCAGGCAGATCCATCGCCTTGGGACAGGAGGCATTCTTCCTCGGCATTGCCTGTTGCCTGATATTTATCGCCTACACCCTTCCCCCCATCAAGCTGAATTATCGTGGTGGTGGCGAGTTGCTCGAAATGATTGGGGTCGGACTGATCTTACCCCTGTTCGCAGCCTTTTTGCAGGCGGGGGAATTATGGGTTGAAAGTGCCTATGTATTGATTCCTGCCTCCACCTTGCTAGCGCTGAGCAGTGCGCTGGCAAGTGGCCTTTCAGACGAAGAGACCGATCGACTGGGTCGGAAAAATACATTTACCACCATTCTGGGCAACCATAAAGTTCGTCAGGGGATTATGATTTCCTATTGGGCGGCTACGGCTTATATATTGGTGAGCTGGCTGATGCCCTTTCACCTTCCGAATGTTGTGCATGAGCTTGTATTGCTGAACTTGATTTACTTTGGCATTCAGATGCAAAAAAAATCCCACTATGCCACCACAAATGCCTTTGCGGCGATCGGCGTATATAAATCCAAACTTCATTCAGGCATTTGGCTGAGTATGCTTGGCGGCAGTGCCTTACTATTATTTTTCATTTAAAAGCCTGTAATTCTGTTGCTAATTTGTAAATTATCACCATGACGAAGCATGAACCACTTTTCCTTGCCATAGATGAATTTATCGAATCAAAATCAATCGCTTTTAAGTCCCTGAACCCTGCCCAAGACAAAGCCCACTCTTTTCAGCTGCTGGGGCGAAAACTTCAGGAGGATTACCCCAACTACCCATATACGGCAACTTTGGCAGGCTTATGCCTTGACATTATTAAAGCCCAAATCAGGCACTATCCGCAAAATGTATTTTACGATATGGATTTTATGGTGCACGAATGTGTTCGCATGAGTCTTCAACAGGAAAATGGCCATGCCTTCCTGCTGATGTTATCTGAGCGATTACAGGCGCTGATGGCCACTTTTGGCAAGGAAACAAAAATCTCTTTCCAATATGTTCATGATTTCTCCTATGGCTTTGACTGGGCAAAGTGGGTGGGCAAATCTCCTGAGCACCGTAAGAATATTGGTGCTTTTGATCCTCTCTTTTTAGATTATCTGCAAGGCCGAGGCAAGGAAATGCTCGCACTGATTGAGGTGAACGATGAAAAATATGCGCCACTGAAATCCGGAGAAAAGTATAGAAACCCCTTTTCATTTGCCCGCACTCCTGCGGAGGAAACCACCCTGATGCGTTCGCTCTTTGCACAAAACCTGATTCCTCTCCCGCTCTGGGACTGGGATGGCGTAGCGGTATGGGATAAGGATTATCAGGCCGAACGGAAAATAATTGCGGAGCGATTGCAAAAATAAAGTCATGAAAGATCACGAAATCAAAGCCATTCATGAAGCCTACGATCAGACGGAATGGATCTACCGACTCGTGTGGAGGCTCGGAAAATCCTATGCCATGAATTACGGCTATTGGGAAACGGACACCAAAAATATCGAGGAAGCCATCTTGAACCTGCGACTGCGGTTGGCTACGACCTCAAAAGTCGATGGAAATGCCCATATCTTGGATGCTGGCTGTGGCTATGGTGGCACGGCAGTATGGCTCGCCAAACGCTATGGCTGCAAGGTTACCGGCATTACCCTTTCCGACCGACAGCTCAGCATTGCCAACGATCTTGCCCATTCTCAAAAAGTACAGCATCTGGTCAACTTCGTCAAGGCAGATTATCATCAACTTCCTTTCAGTGCCGAAAGCTTTACCCATTACTGGGCACTGGAAAGTGTTTTCCATTGTCAGGATCTTCCGATGTTACTCTCTGAAATTGCACGGGTACTTCAGCCTCTTGGCCGACTGATGATCTGTGATTACTGGCAGAGCGAACATGTGAACCACCACCCGATGCTGGAGCGCTGGTTTAAGGGCTACCACATTAAACGACTTGCGGATTATCAGGTGTTCCGCACCAATCTGACCGATCTGAATTTTTCCGTGGCTCCATTTGAAGATTACACCAATGCAGCCTTTAAATCTTCCCAACGGCTGTATTTGCTTGGAAAAATCGGCAAGCTAAGTCTGCCCCTTCATGCCATTTTCCCGAAAAAATTCAGGATCACCAAAACGCGCGTAGAGAGTGTCATTGCTCAGCATGAAGCCCTGGTGGAAGGGCTGTGGAAATACGGTGTCCTGACTGCTCAAAAGAACGAAGTCCCCGACTGATATCTACTCTCAAAACAAATATCGCTTCATCTCTAAGTGAATTAACCTGCGGATAAAATATCAGCAATAATGCAGCGCACACCATTAAGTTTCTCCACCTATAAACATAAAAAAAACCGCCTGACGACGGTTTTCAATTTCCTGTATGCTTTGGAGCGTGTTTAAAATATGCTCTTAATTGGCATTGATAATGAAGGTAATCCTTCCCGTAGTGAATGGCGTAGGTCGTAGGTTATCTGCCGTCCGGCTGAAGGTCAACTGCTCCACCGCCTTACGGTATTTCGTTTCAATTTCGGGGCGCACCGTGGACTCAATCCGTCGTACTTCCTGAATTTCACCATCCTCATCAATTCGAATCTGATAAACAATTTTACCGCTTTCATTGGAAGTATCCTGAGGTCGTGGAGCGCCATCCCAAGCCCAGCCTTTCATGTCCAGGCTGGCTCCCTTGGCGCCAAAACTCCCCTGATATATGCCGCGCTCATCAATCTTGCCTTCTTCCTTCCCCTGATTCCCTGCACCAGATTCGTCGGTTCCAGAGGACGGTTGCGGCGCCGTTTGCGTTTGCTCTTCCGCAGCCTTCTGTTTTGATGGAAACTCATGAATCGGTTTCACCTCCTCTTTCGGTTCCTCCTTCGGCTTCACCACTTTTTCCTTCTTCTCCTCCTCTTTATAAGAAGGCTCTTCCTGCGTTTCGATCACTTCTGGCGTAATGGTTTCTTCCGTAGGTGTCGATTCTTCTGGTGTTACTTCTTCCACCTCCTCAGGCTGTTCTTCAGGCTGAGGAATAGGCTTCGGGGTGATTTTTGTTGGTGGAGTTTCTACGGGTGTAGCCGCTTTTATTGGCTTCACGGGCTCACCGCTCCCCCTTTCGCTTGTCCCCAAACTCAGCTCCAAACCATAAACGGGCAAGGGTGGATCTGGAGCGTGCCAAACCATGATGAAGAACAAAGAAACCGTCAGGGCGATCGCCAGCACTGCCGTAATGGCCATACTGAGGTATTCCCGTTGTTTTTGCTTTTGGTCTTCCATAATTATTTTGTTTCTGGCGTAGCCGCAATAGATACTTTCGCCTTCAGCTTGGCGGCAATACCCGCAACATAAACCAAGTGTTCGGTGGGCACCGTTTTATCCACATGCAATACCACCACGCCTTCTTTTCCTTTGAGTTCAGCAGCGAGTGTCGACTCTACCATTGCCCGATCCACCTTTTTGTCATTCACAAAATATTGTAAATCCTTGGTGATGGTAATGCTGAGTTTCTGCATGACAATTTCAGCCTTTTTGCTGGAAGGCAAATTCACTGGAAGCCCCGAAGGGGTAATAAAATTGGACGTCAGCATGAAAAAGATCAGCAACAAAAAGATGATGTCCGTCATGGAGGACATACTGAAAGCCGAACTGATTTTATTTTTTGATTGTAAACCCATCTTTCGTTCTATAAATGATTAATGATACGTCGAGGGGCGTATTACAATTTATTTTGTGGTTCCTGAAGCAAGTCAATGAAATCAATGGTATTGTACTCCATCGCCTGGATCAGCTTTTGAACTTTAGCCACCAGGAAGTTGTAACCCAGATAGGCGATCAGGCCGACAAGCAAACCGAAAGCAGTCGTAATCATCGCTTCATAAATCCCTGAAGAAAGCAATTTTGGGCTTACAGAGCCTTGTTCCTGAGCAATGGCAATAAAAGCCGAGATCATCCCTGTAACTGTTCCAAGGAAGCCCATCATAGGTGCGGCACCAGAAATAGTGGCCAACACACTCAGGTTTTTCTCGAGGCGGTAAATTTGAATTTTACCCACATTTTCGATTGAAGCCTCAATATTTTTCATGGAATTCCCAATTCTTGAAATTCCCTTTTCGATCATTTTTGCCACAGGAGAATCATTCTCACGGCACACTGCTTTGGCCTGCTCAATTTCCCCACTCATCACCAACGTACGGATCGTTTCATTGAAATCTTTAGGCAATTTCGAGGCACTGATCAACGTCATATAGCGCTCAATGATGATATAAATGGCCCCCACCAGCAATAAGGCCAAAGGGATCATCATCCATCCGCCCTTGAGGACTAAATCCAGGAGGCTGATTGAATCTGCATGTGCAGCGACATCTGCGGCAATCGGTTCTGTTGTTGTAGATATTTGTTGAAAAAGCAATGATAACATAATGGCTTCTGACTTTTATTGCGAAACAGTAATAAGGCGCACCAACCCTCCTGATATTCAATAGATTATAAAATAAGTCGGTTTATTGATGCATTTGAAAGCGAAATATAAAAGAAAATCTCTTCTTTGCGTCGGTCAGGGCATAAAAAAAGAGCCTTGACAACCGAAATTATCAAGGCTCTACTGCTATTTTTTCAGTAATTCAGTTTAGAATTTCTTCACCCAAACATCTTCACCGTAAGTTCCGCTGTAATCCGCTTTAGAGGCGGTCGCTTCTTCTTCAGAAGTAAATTTACCCAAAGCCACACGATGGTAAATCATGCCATTTGGCTTACGTGGTGAGTTGAAAAGGTAAACGGTATTTCCTTCCGCTTCGAGTTGTTTGGCAAAGTCCATCGCCAAATCGCTGTCCACAAAACTTTTCACCACCACGTGGAAGTTCCCCGTCAATGAAGTCAATCTTACGATCCCTGACTCCTCAGCTACAGGTGTTTCAACAACCTCCACTGGTTCTGGCGCTACTTCCTCTACAGGCTCAGAAGCAGTTTCAGCAACCTGCGTATCCTGCAATGCTTCCTGCACTACCTGGTTGGCTTCTGCGGAATTGGTATCATCAGGGCCCATAGCCTTGAAAATGAACGTCCCAACCCCTACCAACAATAAAATCACTACACCGATCCAAATCCATGTATTTCTATTGCTATCCTCTTCTTCCTCTTCAACATTGAAGTCCGAAGAAAAAGAATCTTTAGCTTCTTCCTGGTTGTTGGTTTCTTCCTGTTCAAAAGCACCTGCAGCACTTACCTCTTCAAAAGCATTGGTTTCATTGAAAAAAGTATTTTCTGAAGGTTCTTCTGTAGAAGCATTTTGCGCTGAAGAAGTATTGGAATCGAAGTCAAAATTTGGAAGACCGAAGTTATCACCGTCTAATTCTTCTTTATTTTGATCGTCGTTATTTAAATCGTTAATACTTGCCATTAGTATGAAGGCGTTGAAGTGAATAAATGGTTAATGGTTTCAATTAATATGTTAATAAAGCAAAAATCACTAAATATTCCACACAATTTTGTTCATTTATGATGGAATACCGTCAGATTAAAGTTTGATTAATCCAATTACTGATTAGAAAGTTACTGAGGCTCCGACCATTAATTGGAATCCCCTTACTGGATAATATTGAAAACGCTCGTATTTTTGCGCCAGTAGATTATCAATCTTGGCAAATGCACCAAAGCGTTCATTAAGCTGATAATCTGCCCGAACACCCAAATCAACGATCGTTTTCAGGTTCGTAACTTCGTTGGTGGTCGGCGCAAGCGCTTTCAAACCGCCAAGAATATGAAGTTGTGTGCTGAAAGACAGTTTATCGTCGTAGCGGTATTTACCCCAGAAATTCCAGTCTAATGTTGGCAGATGAAAAGCCGCCTCAAGTGTACTGGTGCTATAATTATTGTATCTGAAATCGGTACCTGCAGCAATTTGATTTAACTCGTATGCCAAGTGTGCCGCTACATGAAAAACGGTGGTTTTGCCGCTGTCATAGGCGGTTAAGAATTGTGCCTGATCCATCGGGTTGTTCACCACCGTCATCAGGTTGTTAATTTGCTTCACCCCTAAACTGGCGCTGTAATTCAAATAATGCGAAAACTTACCCTTTCCACCAATAGAGAAATCAAAAGGTGTGGCGGCATTCTGCAAGGAAAATTCTGGTGCCATCCAAGGATTGTACCGCACCACATTGTAAAGGCTGTTAAATTGCATATCCCCTTTCAGGCTGGCAAATAAGCCAAAATATTCACTCATCTTATACGTTCCGGAAAAATAAGGGAACACCATAAAGTTGTCCAGGTTTTCGGTGGAATCATTCTGATAAGCGAAATTCAATCCAAGGCTCAAATCAAACTGATCGAAAACCAGTCGCACATTTGGAATGATTTGCAAGCCCAGACGCCCCTCACTGGCAAGGCTGTCCTGGCGGTTGGCGTAATCCATTTTGAGCATTACCCCAGGCTGCCAAATTTCACCCGTGCGGTAAGCAAAATCACCATCGAGCTTAACCAAATGTTCTGACGCATTGAAACGATCTCCTGTGAAATGATAATCCATTCCACCTTTGAATGCCAAGGGCGCTGACTGATCCGTACCCTCCACTTTCGTTTCAAAATTGATGAAATTGAAATGTTGCTTCAGCTGCGCATCATTCACCTCTGTACCTGCGGGGTAACCATAAAATTTATTGGCCCACCGCTCATAGCCCAACTTCGTATTGATGGTCGCCTTTTTGGTGTAATAGTTCAGCAAACCTGCAATTTCATTCTCGCTGCTGCTTGAGTTATTCCCATCCACAGGTCCTTGCAAAGCGGAAAAATGCTTAAGATAAACACCTGCATCCATATTTTTTTTACGAATCGTATTGGCATACCCTTGCGCATAGGTGTTCAGGTAATTACCCACACCAAGCTCAAAATAACCATTTTTTGAATGGGGTAATTTCTCACTTTTAAGTCCTGTAACTCGGATCGTCGGTTCGAGGGGATCCAGTGAAGCCTTGAATTCCACGGGTGAATAATTCAGCATAATCGGCTGATTTTTCCCTTGTGGGACGGGGGCAATTTTTTCGAAGGATCTTTCTTCAGACTGAACCGTATTGGTTCTGTTTTTTTCAATGACAATTCTCGCATCGTTCAGGCCACTGTCATCCTGTGCCTGCACCGTTGCCGCACCAAAAAGCAGTGCGCTTGCCAAAAGTACAATATGATTTTTCATGATTAATTTTTGGTCAATGAGGTTAATGAATGGTTGAATCCGCAGGCTGATCATTCGCATCGGAGACATTCAAACTATCGGGCTGATCAATTTTCACCGCTGTGGTATCTTTTGCCGCCACCTGTTTGGAAAGTGCTTCCTCCACCTGCGTCAGGCGGTCCTCTGCCTGATGAATCAGGGTTTTGTCCGAAGCATTTTTAATGATCGAATTCAAGGTTGCTTTTGCCTGGAAGAGCTCGTCCATCGCCACATAGTTGTCAACCATCAGCAAATAAGATTTCCCGACCCATTTTGGATAAATCCCGAATTGCTGGGAAAGATCGTAAAGGGTTTCCACGGATTGCTTGTACTCCTTTTTCTGATAGAAAAGGTCCGCAAGAATGTACTGCGCTTCGGCACCATTCTCATCTTTGGCACTGTTCATCAAGGCGACAAACTGATCCATCGCCGCATCATTATCCCCTTTGGCCAGCAACGATTTACCGATAAACAAATTCGCTGTATTGCCTGCATTAACATTCACCGCCGCTTTTTCCTTGATCGCATGGGCAAAATAAATGGCAGAGTCATAAGATTGCTTATCGTAATAAGCTTTCATCAATCCCGACCACGCATTGTAACGCTCCTTCTTTTTGGTGCTTCGCTCGGCAAGCAATCTGCCATAAGCAATCGACTGGTCATAGTCGCCAAGTTCCTGCGTAAGCGATGCAAGGCGCAACAATGATTTATTGATAAAATTATTCTTCCCTTCTCTCACCACCTGCTTATAGGCCGTCATGGCTTCAGAAACCTTATTGGTGCGGTAATTAATCTCACCGATCAAATAGCGGGCTTCCGCCACCGACGGGTGTTTAGGATAACTGTTCACAAACTTCTGAAGGTCCGCCATGGCCGCCTCATATTTCTGGGCATAGTAAAGACTCTTTGCCGCCTCAAGTTCCACATTGGTCAGGTTGCCATCAGGGTTACGCTCCTTATATTCCGCAAGGTATTTGTTGAACTGCTCAGGTTTCCCTGCTGAAGCAAGACTCTCCTGCAGGGCCATCAAAGCTTCGTGCGCCACAGGATCCTGCGGGTAATTATTCAGAATCGTGATATAGGATTTTGCCGCATGGTCATACTTTTGAAGATTGTATTCTGCGCCAGCTTTTTTCAAAATGGCCAAAGGCACATACGGACTCTGCGGCATATTTGCCACCAACACATCAAAAGCACTGATGGCTTTCTGGTATTGAGAGGCCTCCATATAAAGTTGCCCCTTCTGCAGGCAGGCTTTTGCATAATAAGTGGATCGGGGCACCATATTGATCAGGTGGTCGTAGTCGGCAGCAGCCGTTTTTACCTGACCAGAGATCTGCGCCACTACCCCTTTCTGAAACCATGCGTGATCCTGATTTTCAAGTCCCTGATCAATCGCCAACTGATACGTTCTGGTAGCCTCCTGATAAGATTTGGTCACGTAATAACAATCTCCGAGGCGCAACAGGGCGTCATTGTAGAACATTTTATCCGCTGACCGCTTGAGGCTGTTGGTGTAATCCTTGAAGTGAGGGATCGCTTTTTTATACTGTTTGGAATTGAAGTAAGCATAACCAATTCCATAATTCGCTTTGGTGTACAGCTGGCTGTTAGGTGCCGCAAGCACAAACACACGGGCGTAGGCATTAATGGCATCCCCCCAGTTTTTTTCCAGCGATTTGGCTTCCCCAATCCAGTAAATCGCTTGATTTTCAAACTCAGGATCCAGCGGGTAGCGCAACGATCGGTTGAAAAATTCTACTGCCTGATCGGGCTCATTGTTATTGAACAACTCTACCCCACGCTTGTAAGCGAGCTCCTGATAAGCCTGACGAACTTTCACAGACTTGTTTGGGATCTGATCAAAGTAGGTTAACGCCTGCTCATAATTTCGGGTGTTCAGGTAAGCATCACCGATCAAATCAGTGGCCTGATGCACATAACGGGAGCGAGGATAAGTGGCAACAAATTCCTGCAACGCCTCCACGGCAACGTTCAATCGGCCCAATTTATAATTCAGGTAAGCATACTGAAAATCACTTTCCTCTTTCACCGCAGGTTCCACTTCCGCCTGCCGAACCTGATCAAAGGCCGTCAGTGCATAAGCTTCATTGCCTTGCGTCAAATACAATTGCCCTAAATAATAGGAAGCCAACACTGCGGAATCATCATCGGTAGCAGCCACCTTCTTGAAAGTGTTGATGGCCTTCTCTGTTTCGCCAAGCTTATAATAGGTAAAGGCCACACGGTAGAGCACGTCAGCAGAAGGAGTGGAACGGTTCCCTTTCAGGTATTCATCAAAATTCACCCCTGCGTCCTGATAGTTGCCGAGCTGAAAGTAAGCTGCCCCAGTAAGCAAAATCAGTTCCCGACGATTCGACAGGCTCCTGACGTTTTTATGTTCAGCCACATACGCCACCAATTCCTCATAGCGCATTTGCTTATAATATATGTTGGCGACCATATATGGCACCTGAGCTTTAAACTGCGGATCGTTGGCCGCAAGTTTCAGGTCCATTACCGCCTGATCGTAATCTTCTTCCTGATAGGCAATAACCCCTGCGTAATAAGCCGATCGGTACTGATATTCCCCTGCCTTGCGTTTCAGGTTGGAGAATATCGGATAGGCCAGCTCGAATTTCTCTTCCGAAAAATTAGCATAAGCAAGGTGAAAATTATAAGCTACAGCTTGCTCTTCACTCAGCTGATAGCTATCTACCTTTTGGTAGTACTCAAGGGATTTGGCATATTTCCGCTTGCGGAAATAATAGTCCCCCACATCGTTAAGGGCCAAATTATGCTTGGGATGAGCGGGATAGTTGGCAATAAAATCCTCGTACAGTTTCAGGGCATCGGCATCGTTACAGCGCATGGCGGTATATGCCTGCCCATAGGCTGCTTCTTCAGCAAAAGGCTGATCAGTATTTTTTAGGTATTTTTCGTAAGAAAGCCGAGCAGCCACATAATCTCCCCTGTCCAGTAATTTCTGGGCGAAGGTAAAATCATGCTGGTCTGTATTCTGCCCGATGGTTGTTTGGGCATGAACCGCCTCGGTAGCACCAAAAAGCATGGTGGCTAAAAGCAATTTTTTAACCATAGTAAAGCGTATTTTTCGGTTAAATAGTAGTCCGTAGAAATAAATTTAATGAAGGATGTTGTAGACCAATTCCGTAAGAATTGCCCGTTCATCCTTTTGTCCAGCATCCACCCCTTTGGATTGGAGGTCTGCCTGATGTAAGGTGTGAATACAGCTCATCAGCTGCCGTATAGGGTACTGATGCAGTGCCTGCTTGTATTCCCGCACCACGAAGGGCGGTAATTTCAGCACCCGTGCAAGGCCTGCTTCCGACTGGTCTTTTTGCCTTGAAGCGATGAGCAACTTGGAGAAAAAACCAAACAGAATTGCGATGATCGGAATCAGCGGATGATCCTTGGGGTTGGCAGCAAAATACTGTGCAATTTTATTGGCCTTCAAAACATTTCTGGAAGCGAGTGCCTTCTGAAATTCAAAGACATTATACTCTTTGGAGATCCCCACATATTGCTCAATAAGGTCTGGGGTGATTTCAAAAGGGCCGTTGAAATTGGTCCTGATTTTATCGATCTCGTTGGTGAGGCGATCCAGATCATTCCCAATATGTTCGGTGAGCAAAAAGCTGGATTCATCATTAATGGAGCACTTCAGCGTCCGAACATAATTCTTCACCCACGCTGGAAGCTGATTATCATACATTTTTTTGGCCTCAACAATGATCCCGTGGGCATCCATTGCCTTGTACAGGGCCAATCGTTTATCAAGATTTTTTCCTTTGAAATTGAACACCAGGATGGTGGTCGGCACTACCTGCTTCAGATAATGGATCAGCGGCTCTACCGCTTCCTTATTATTAAGGCCCGCCAACGACTGCGCCTCTTTCACAATCACCACCTGCCGTTCGGCCATCATCGGGAAGCGCCGTGCCTGCGAAAGTAAATCTTTGATTGTTATATCCTTACCATACAAAATCACCTGATTAAATGAGCGTTCATGCTCCTGAAGGGCATTATTCTCAATAAAATCAGAGATCTGATCTATAAAATAGGGTTCATCGCCCTGCAGAAAATAAACAGGGGCGTATTGATTTTTCCGAAGCTCTTTGAGCACATCTTCGGGCTTATGTGGCATATATATCAGCTAAAAATATCTAAACAATCGGTCGGCAGGCTATCTACCGCATTACACAAATTTAGCCGAATGCGCCACAAAAGGAAAATTATCCCATGAAATTGATGCGAAGATCAGCATAAAGTCCGCCCTTTTTTGCCACAATGAAAAATGAAGGATCCCCGCCTGAAAAATACCATGGAAAAGGCATAAAAAAATCCCGTGATTCCAAAAAATCACGGGATAGATTTTAATATCACCACGCGCATCAAGGCGCTGGATTTGGGTACATCTTATGCACTTCGTTGATTTGCTGCATCATCTCCTCCGTAATTTCCACATTCACAGAATCGATGTTTTCCTTCAGCTGTTCCATGGTCGTGGCTCCAATAATATTGGCCGTCATGAACGGTCGGGTGGTAACGAACGCCAAAGACATCTGTGCAAGCGAAACGCCAAAATCATCAGCGATCTTAGCATAAGCCTTCACGGCATTGGTTGCGTTTTCATTGGAGTATCGGTCATAATGCGGAAACAAAGTCAGTCGGGCATTATCGGGCTGCTTGCCCCCAAGGTACTTTCCTGAAAGCACACCAAAGCCCATTGGAGAATAAGCCAACAACCCTGCTTTTTCCCGCAAGGCAATTTCAGCATTGCCAATTTCAAATGTCCTGTTCAGCAGGTTATAAGGGTTTTGAATGGAACGCACCCGTGGGAGATCCTTCTTTTCAGCTTCCATGAGGTATTTCATAAAACCATAGGGTGTTTCATTTGAAATGCCGATATGTCGGATTTTCCCTTCGTAAATCAGCTCCTGAAGGCTATCGAGAATCACGGCAAACTGCGTATTTTCATCCTCCTCATGGGTATAGCCCAACTGACCAAAAAAGTTGGTATTTCTGTCGGGCCAGTGTAATTGATATAAATCCAGGTAATCTGTTTGTAAACGCTGAAGGCTCCCTTCTACCGCCTCCCGAATCTGTGTTCTGGAGAAGTCGGGACCGCCACGAAACCACGTCATGTTGGGGTTTGGGCCCGCCACTTTGGAAGCCAGAATAATTTGATCTCGCTTGCCTGTTTTTTTGAGCCATGTACCAATAATTCTTTCCGTAGACCCCTGAGTGGAAGCCTTTGGCGGTACAGAGTACAGCTCGGCGGTATCAAAAAAATTCACGCCCTGTTCAAGGGCATAATCCATTTGCTGATGCCCCTCTTTTTCGGAGTTCTGCTCCCCGAAGGTCATGGTTCCCAAACAGATTTTTGATACTTCGATATCGGTATCTCCTAAGTTTGAATATATCATTTGTCTAAGTTAGTTTAGTTTTGAACACGCTAATTAAATTAAAGGCTTTGTTTTGTCCAAGAATCCCGAGGCTATTGAACGACAATCTCACAAAATACAGGAAAATGATCACTATATCCCCCCACATAACGATTACCGATATAGGTTCGATTTGGATAATCAGCATATTGATGAGCATCAGGCCCCTGCCGTAACCATGATGGCGCAAATAGCTTGAGCTTGCTGTGGGTAAAGTCAATTTTTGTCCCTGCCTCCTCCGACTTTCCATACAAAATCTGATCAAATTGCAGCCACTCGCCCCGATAATAAGTACTTCCCCTTTGGTTGGTGGGAAGGTCTTTGGCCAGATTCACCAACACATCTGTATCACACAACACCGCCTTAACCGACTGATCCTGTGGATTATCATTAAAATCGCCCATCACCAAAATGGCCCCTTTTTCTTTCCTGCTTTGATAAATCGCCTCGCGCAGCTGTTTCGCCACCTGCATCCGCTTGGCCGCCGAACGTTTTACACCACCCCGTCTGGAAGGAAAATGACAAATATAAAGCGATAGCGGCGCATCATGTAATTGTCCTTTCACCTCAAGAAATCCACGGTATGGGTGCCCATTGACCCGTATATGATGCTGGCGAATTTTTCCCACCTTAAAAACAGAAGGATCATACAGCAGTGCCATATCGATTCCTCGCAGGTCACGGCTTTCGCGATGAGCATACTGATAATGCCCTCCCGCCTGATTCAAGTGCTTCACCAACTCCTTCACCACCTGTTCATTTTCTACTTCACACAGGCCCAGCAACTGTACTTTCATTGCGGAAATCACTTTGGTGAGTTGTTCATTTTTTTCTTGCCAACGGCGGTTTGTCCAATGTTTGGAGCCTTCAGGCGTGAATTCGTCATCCTTTGTTTGTGGGTCGTCGGTGGTATCAAACAGGTTCTCCACATTATAAAAACCAAGCCGAACCGTTTGTGCACCTGCTAAATCTTCAGGTTCTTTCTCCTGATTAGAAGCTGTGCCACAAGACATTAAAAGGCATATCGAAAAAAGCAATAAGCGATAGCGCATAGAGGATTTTATTTAACAAAAAAAACCAATAATATTGCTAATAGAAATCAAATTGAAGGGTGAATGTTCACCTTTCCCCTTTATTATAAAACAACATGAAAAAATCAACCATTACATTGGACGTCAATTTGGACGAACAAAATATTCCTGAAACCATTGAGTGGAACGCTACCGACGGGCCATTCGACAAAGCACAGCAAACCCATGCTTTCAGCCTTTCAATCTGGGACAAAAAAGAACTGAATTCCCTGAGAATTGATTTGTGGGATAAAGAAATGCCGATGGATCAGATGAAGAGATTCTGTATTGATACCCTCGGTGGCATGGCGCAAACGGTACTGAATTCTACAGGAGATGAAAAGATGGCAGAGGACATTAAAGAATTGGCCGACAAACTTATGCGTCGCCATATTGAAGAAATGGAAAATGGCAAGAAGGATTAATCCTTCTGCATCATATACGATCAAGACCTGTTGAACCACGCGCAGCACCTTTGCTGTTGCGTTATTGCCGAGATTCTTATAGGCAACTCCTCTGATCAAGTCATTCAGGCCTGCCCTTTGTATCAATTACAATCGGCAGGCTTTTTTCATCCCCACTCATTCAGGCTTCACGTTTAAAATCAAACTACCTGAAGGATATGGCCAACACACGCCATCGGCATTCGGCCCCTTAGGGAAAATAAATTTTTCGGCACCATGCCCCCACTCAGCACAAGGGCCAAACACGACATTGGGTTGGGTAATTTGCCAAACCCGCTGATTAAGCCATAATATACGGTCACCTTCAGGATCAGGAAAAAACAGCTCCGCTTCCTCCTCGGCCATTCCCGACGGCATTTCCTCCCTCAATAATTCAGTTACCGCCTTTTGCTCCAGATACCACCGCAAATCTTCCCTAAGAAACTGATCTTGTCCTTGCGCTGCAAAAGCCAAACTACACCAAACCATCACCAAAATATGCTTCATTCCTTGATAACCTTGCAAAGCCACCAAAGTTCCAAAAATTGTGATTTACTGCGAAACCTTGCACTAAATCAACTATCAAAAATATGCTTTAGGCACCCTTCCCTTACACCCATGGCTTTTGTTTGATATTATACTATTGCATTTCGATCATTTTATTACATCAATATCACTCCAAAATAAAAGCATAAAAATTACAATCATTAATTTTTATCTTGTTAAATAACAAAAATAGCGGCGACACAACCATTTTAGCCACTAAATCCCTTTGTTTGATATTTAAACTTTTTATTAAAAAATATAAACTTACGCCTTTTTTGGTACACCAACACCTACAACGACCAAAGTCCGGAATTGGATAATGTGATGGATATTGATACTTTTGATAAATATTATTTTTCTTGTATTTTTTTTTACTATAAGGCGACATTATCAAACGTAACCTTGTAAAAACCATTACTAACCAAAATTTATTACTTATGAAAAAAGTGTTTATCGCAGCATCTGCATTATTCCTAACAGGATCTGCATTTGCGCAAACAGCAAACGTTTCTCAGGATGGTAACAACCATTCAGCGGTGATCAATCAGGGCGATCCAGCAGAGAAGCCTGCCGAGATTTCACAAGCACGATTTGACCAATTTCAAACTACAGAAGGTAATGTTGCTACTTCCACTCAAACAGGAAGTTCTACTGCCGCTTACACCAACCAAAAAGGTGAAGGCAATACGGCAACTACTGTACAAAATGGTAATGGTGGTGCAAACAAGGTATCCACTTCGGTGATTTATCAGGTAGGAAAAGACAACAACGCTGATGTAATGCAGCAAGGTAACAGTCACAACTCTACCATCCTTCAGTTAGGTGAAAATGACAACAACACCCAGGTAACACAGTACGGTGCTAATAACAGCTCGAAAGTTCAGATTGGCGTAGGTTGGGCAGAGAAAAACCAAGTTTCTGTTGAACAAGGTAGAGAAGGCAGATCTGACAACAACAACGTTTCAAATGTTGACATCAGATATGATGCTAACGTTACAAAAATCAAGCAATTAGGAAGCAACGGCGTTGCTGATGTTTGGCAAAGCTCAAAAAACCTGAAAAGAGATCATGTAACTAAAAACAGCAATGGAGCGGTAATGGCTGAAGGAGCCAACGACGTGAACTTCACTCAAAGAGGTGGTGGTAAAAACGTTTTAAAGTCAACTCAGGACTGGGGTGATGCAAACGCGAGATTCAACAAAATTTATGGATCACAGAATGGTACAAAAATCACAGCAGTGGTTGACCAGGATGTGAAAGGAACAGACGGACTTAACAGTTTGAACCTATTACAAATGGGTAAAAATCATGTTGTGGATGTAAGCCAAAATTCAAATGGTGGTGCCAACTGGGGGCAAATCAAGCAAACAGGTGATGGCCAGGTTGCTGTTGCTACACAGGATTCGGAAAGCAACCAAAACCGAATCATCGTTCACCAGTCAGGAAAAGACAACGTCAGTGTTTCTGACCAGTCTAATGGAGATAACAAATACAATGAGAACAAAGGAAAAGTTACTCAGGCTGGTACTAACGGGGTGGCTACTATAAACCAGGATGCGCAAGACTGGTCTTACAACAGTGCAGACTTAAACCAATCTGCTGCAAGCAAAAACGCCGTTGTAACAACCAACCAAACGGCTTCTGCTAATCAGAGCAGAAACATGATCACTACTGATCAGCAAGGAAATGGATCTATTATCGCGGTAGATCAAGTAGCTGAAACAGGTGCACAGAATGATGCTCATCTTGGTCAGTATGGCAAAGGTAATGTTGCTGACGTGGATCAGATGTCATCAAACGGCGGCCAGGCATTGGCACTCTCACTACAAGCAGGCACAAAAAGTGTAGCGGTTGTGAACCAAACTACTGATAATGCTTATGCATTGGCGATTGTAGGTCAGGACGCAAAGAACAGTGTTGCGGTTATTACTCAAGAATCTTCGAATGGCGGTATTGCTGCAGCTGCAGTAGGACAGTTAGATGGCGAAAATATTGCTGTTGTAACCCAAAATGTTGATGGTGGTCTCGCAGGTGCAATTGTTGGCCAAAGTGGTGATGATAACTTCGCAGCAATCAACCAAGGTATCGGTAGTGATATTACAGGTATTGCAGGCGCATTGATTTCACAGGATGGTGATGATAATGTAGGCATAATTTCTCAGGAAGTAAGCTCAGTAAGTGTTGAAGCTATGATCGTTACTAACGGCGATAACAATAGTGCATTCATCGATCAGTCTTCAATGACCAATGTTTCTGCTACAGCAGTGATCAACCAGATGGGTGATCGCAATTTTGCTGCGATCAGTCAGGGAATGAAATAATTTAACTTTAGCAGCGGGTATTTTTTCTCGCTGCTTTTTTAACTTTTATGGGATGAAGATTGTGATCATGCTTGTGTGTTTTATATGTTGTGCTACCAGTGGTATTTGCCAAACTGGACTGCCCAAACAAAACGAACATGCGCCTAAAGCACCCCAGGTAGAAATCCTTTTTTCCTCTCCCAATATCCCTGAAGGCAACCAGCAAAACTCTATTTCCATTGAAACATCCATTTTACAAATAGGCGACAAAAATTATATCGATTTTTCTGCAGAGGAAATGACAGGAAACTTTGAGCTTATTCAAAATGGTAACAACAATAAATTAGAGTTGGCGGTAAAGGGAGCTAATCAAACAGTAACCATTACCCAACAAGGTGATGGCAATTACTTGAAAATGGAAGAGGTAAATCCTGAAAAGATAGGTAACTCATTTGATTATTCTGTATCGCAAACCCACGGAGGTCATGTGATCATTACGAATAAATAATTGACAATAAAATTTAAAAAGGTCAGCTTTATTGCTGACCTTTTTTTTGCGTTAAACTCCACAGCAAAGAATTTGTAGTAGACAGCACTAAATTTACCGTCTCACCACACCTATCGCAAGGCGCCCTCTCGTAACACACGATTCACCATAAACATTGATCACAAGCGAAACATGCACGATAGATGATAGGTTCAGCAACAAATGGTCATTTTCACCCTTTACAATATACTCTCACGCAATGCAAGGCGATTAAATGTCGCAAAATGGCTGAACTTAATTCCTCTTCAAGCAAACTAACTGTAGCCGATGTGAACAGAGAAAACTTGCCAGACAGAGCCCAACCCCTATCGGAAGTCGTCGTCCCGTGACACACGAATCAGTAAATGGCAAAAATTAATTCGTGCTCTAAAAGCACAAAAAAAGCGTTACGGACTGAACCATAACGCCAAAAAATTCTCTTGCTATATAAACTATGGCTACCTTCTTTCAGTGCGACTCGCACCTCTCACTTTAAAATTGTGGGCAAGCCTGCCTTTTAAAGCCATCGGAATTATGCCATAATTAATCTGTCAAAATCTCATTATCGCCAATCAGGCATGGCGGCATCGGCAAACAATAAGGTGCGATTATCGGTATCTTCTGACTTCTCTCCTGCGATATAAATTTGAGTAGCGGCACCAAAATTGTTCGGCCCCGACTGAAAAATGATATTCGCTCCGCTCGGACTCAAACGTGGGTGGTGATCGTTGAAACCCGAAGGCTTCTCCGTTTCGAGAGCAGTAATTTGTTTTGAGGAAAGATCAATACTGAAGATCGAGGCATCGAGCTGTCGGCCGTCTGCGGCATCGTGGCCAGATTTATCTCTGGTGTACCACACTTTTTTACTGTCAACGCTGAACGTTGGAGAGCCCAGCGTCCCTGTGGCATCACCGATCAGTAATTCCTGACCACTGCCATTGGTATTCATCAGGTAAAGCTCATCATCACCAATGGCATTGCCCACCACCCGACAAACCAGTTTACTGCTATTGGGTGCCCATTCTACCTCAGCAAAATGTCGATCTGCTGGCGCAGTAGCCAATTGAGTCAAACCCGAGCCATTATAATCTATGCGGTATAACTTATCATAAACAGGATACAGTAAATATTTGCCATCTGCCGACCAACAGAAACCCCCACCAAAATTATGATAACTGCCCATTGGCAGGGTTGTTAGCTTTTTTGGCGTTGCACCTGAAAGGTCGGTCAGGAATAATTGCCATCGGCCATCTTCCAAAGCAGAAAATGCCACCAAGTCATTCTTTGGATTGATTCGTGGCCAATGAACCCCCAACCCTGAATTGGTCAGCTGGATCGTCGCCAGGGAGTTTGGATCACCTGCAAAAAGCTCATTTCCTTTGTTCGTTTTTCTGGTGAAAACAAATCGGGCATTGGTATTTGAAACCGTGCTAAAGTGCCATAGTGGCCCCTGTCTTTCATGATCACCTCGAATAGTGGTTACCTGCCAAAAATACTGTTGTCCAGCAAAGCCATCAAAAGAATAAGTGGTATCTGTAAGTCCTAACCGTTGATCGTAAACCTCCTCCTGACTTCCCTGATAGATGATCAGATTATAGGTAGTTCCTTCCGCATTTAGGGTATCAGCACCCCAGGCCAAATCAAATTGTACAGCCACCCCCGACGCCCCATCTGTAGGCTGGGGAGCATAAGGCATCACCAAATTTAAGTCCTCATCCTCCTCGTCTTTTTCTTCCATCACCACCTGAATCACCTGTTGTTCATCGGCACGCACAGCCACATTTACCGCACGACCTTTATAACCCGACTTATACAGGTTCAAAACATACTCCCCTACGGCCAAACGTTCGATAAAAAACTGCCCTGAAGCATCAGTTATTGTCGCAGAACTTGCTGGGGTAGTACTGACACTCACCCCTTCAATCGGCTGACGGTCATTATCAAAAACCTGACCTTGCAAGGCGCCAGTCAAGTCGGGCTCTACAGGAACATCCTGACAACCCAACATCAAGAGGCAGGATAAAATCAACAAGCCCAAAGCGCTCATTTGTTTGGGCCAAAAACTGCCCGAAAATATTACTGTTTTCATAATAGGTTAATGTCTAAAGAGGTAAAAATTCAAACCGAGCATACCGTTGAATTGGTAATCATTGTAGCGTCCGCGGCGCAATCCGTCGAAATCATCCGTGAGGTAATACTGGTAAGCGAATTGCCCAAACACAGACATAAAGCTGGTCAGGGCGATATCTACACCAACCCCTGCCTGGCTATAGGCCGTACCGATCGGTTCAAGGTTTGAGTTGTCATATGGAAAATTGATGTTTTTATTCCACTGTGCATAGCCTAATCCAGCCATAACATAGGGCGAAAATGTTCGGTGCTGACGGAACTGAAACCCAATGTCGAGCCCACCATGGAAGTAGTTTTGCTTCCAGCCTCGGGCTTTTAATCCACCCATTTGTGCTGAAATATCCACAAACCAGCCATTATGATGTAAATAACCCAGTTTCGCACCCGCAACAGGGCTTACGCCCTCGCGCTGATAATCACTAAAAAGCATATTTGCGCCTGCACCAAGGCCAATTTTCAATTGCCCTCTACGCTGGGTTATCAATTCACCACGGTCGTCCTTCATATCGTTGAGGCGCTTTTCCTCCAGATACATCTTCACTGCCCGCTGCTGCTCCACGGAACCATCAGCATTCGCCCACAGCCCATCGAGCATTCCTTCAATAACTAAAGTATGCACTGCTTTTTCTATCGCTTGCGTAACGGCCAGCTCCATGGGCTCATTATAGGTTGTTCCCACTTCTGCTTCGAGCAGCCTTTTAAAAGCCACATATCGAAAAACACCAAAATCGATCATCTGCGAAAGGACAGTTTTGGTGGTGTAAACAGTCTTTAGAATTTTTCCATTTGAAGTAGAAACTGCACGAAGGTAAACCGTAACACGATCCTCGCGGTATTGTCCGTGTGCTCCAGTACCAAAATACTGCAAACCTGCACCGCCCGTAACCACATTGGCATCATAGGAAATAATGCCCCCTTCGAGCACAATATCACCAAAAAGTAATGGAGGGAGTTTCGCCGTTTCCCCTTTCGATTGGTCAAGGTAAGCCGCCTGACTTGAACGGATAATTTTCCGCTCATTCAGTAAATTGGACAAGCCTTCGCGCTCAATAGGCACAAACCAGCCACTTTCTTCCAAAGAACGGAGCAAAATACTGGTGGCACCCTGCGTTACGGCCGTGGACCATGAGGCCCCGTTTGTTGCTGGCTTATACTGGCCCGTCTGGTCACGAAATTTATAAACGGCAGCAATAATCTTTTTTTCGGGAGCAGGTAAATCATTGAATGCTCGCGCAGTGGGTGTTTTGGTACCCAGGCGTGCGGGGGTGGTGGTTACTGCCTGATAATTCCCCCCACAGGCGCCAAGAAAGGCCGCCAGCAGAACGAGTAAATAATTGGAATATCGCATCAGAAAAACGGTACATCTATTCGGGTACTACCTCCAGTTCGGCCATCTTCAATATTGACAAAAAAGCCTTCCAACCCTTCTTCAATATCCACATTAAAGTCCCCTAAAGTGAAGGAGCCTTCCTGCAGCTTGCCATCTTCTCCGAGGTAATCCTCAAGAATTTTATCCTGAATAGCATCTACAATTCTGTTTTCAAGACCATCAGCCAAATCATCCCACTTTTGATTTGGGTTTTCCTGCTCAATCAGCTGATTCATGGCGTCCTCTTTGGGGTCCGTGTAAGTATTTTGCTGATTGGCGCCATTGAGCAAAGAGGAATAATTCAGATAAGAGCCCCCAAAAGAGGTATTAATGGGGGTATAAACAAAATCCTGCGCCTGCACCTGAGGGAGGCATGCAAAAAGTAATAAAAATAGGCTAATCCTGATCATTGTAGGTTGGGTTAATAAATGCCATTGCCCAGCAATTCAAATGCTTTGAGCAATTCCTGATTATTCTGAATATAAATTTGCGTTTGCCTGACGGCATAATTGGCGTAAGCTTCGATAATTTCCTCTCTTGCGGTAATCATATAATTACCGACCACTTCATTATTGACCATAATGACCACCTCGGTAGCGTTTCCTCGGGCGCGTTTCTCTTTTACCTCAAGGGTTAAGCCTTCCGAAACTTTTGGCCACACCCATTTTTTTTCAAACTGATAAAAAAACTCACGCCCTGGAGGTGTGATGGTTTGATCCACCAAAAAACCTGAAAGCTGATCCTGCGGAGGACTCCACAGGGCGGTCAATAAAAACATAATTATTACCATAAATAAATACACTAATCAATGTGAAGGTATTTAAATTATGCCCAAAAAAATAACAGAGGTAAGATTTACATCAGAAAACCCATTGTTTAACCTCAAACCTCCCTCAGTTTAAATTTAACGATGTTTTGGCTATAATTATGGCAAATAACAGATGTAATAAAATCTATTAAATAACATAAAAACTAACTTCCATTATCTATTGTTATTGAAATACCTCTCCTGAAAACCCACTATCAATAATGTAAAAGCAACAAAATATAAAATAAAGGACCACAACAGGACCACCTCAGTTTTTAGGCACAGCCTCTCTCCCCAGATCCTTTGGTAATGCGCAACAAAAAAAGGCTACCCGAAATGGGTAGCCTTCATCATCATGTATCGTATTTCGCTGAAAACCTATTTCAGGGTTTTCAATCGATCCTGGGCAATTTTAAAGTTTGGTGCAATTTCCAAAGCTTTATTGATGTCTTTTTTAGCTTCAGCAGTATTTCCCTGAATGGACTCCATCACCCCTTTAAGGTTGTAAATAACTGCTTTCATTGGAATCTGAATTTGCTTTCCATCAGTACCTTCAACGGTTACCTTGTTGGCCAAATAGGTTTCATCCTTCAACAAAATATTCACATTGGTTTCACACTCTTTGTACTTTTTCAGTTCCAGCTGCAATAAAGACAATTGATAAAGCGCCTCTTTTTCATTCGAAACCAAATAGTAAGACTCAAAAGCCTCGGCTGCTTTTTGTTTCGCCCCTAAATATTGTAAGCCGTAGGCTTCAATCTGGTGAGCGGCTACATTATTGCTATTGATCGCTTTGGCATCTTTTGCCGCCATAACCGCTGAAATCCACTCTCTTTGTTCGAAATAAATATTCGCTAAATTCACCAAAAGCGAATCATTCTGATTGTCAATGGTAATCATCTTCATCAATGCAGATTTTGCCGTGGCGTAATCATTATATTGCATTGAACGGCGATAACTCAAGTCATTGATATGATAATAATCTGCAATGTTTAAAGTAGGTAACGCTTTAGCTCCTTCTTGATCAGACGTCTTTGAATCTTGCGCTTGTACGGCATTCCAGGTACAAAACAACGCAACGATCAGCATTAATTTTTTCATAAAAAAATAAGTATTTACGCCTCAAATATAGGCTTTATCCCTAATCTGCGGGAAATATTAACAGTATTTAACAAAAGAGGAAGGCTGCCTGCCTTCCTCTACTAATATGATATCGATTAATCTTCTTTTCTCTCCAACCCCATCTCTTTACCCAGCTTTTTCATCAATTCAAAAGCCTGATCATGGTTGTTTTTTATTTGCCCTTCAAGGATAGCCTCCTTAATGGCATCTTTTATCGCACCTACCTCTCGCGAAGGTTTGAGGTCGTAATACGCCATAATATCCTCCCCAGAAACTGGCGGCTGAAAGTTTCGCACAGAATCGTTTTCTTCAACTTGCTTCAGTTTTTCCTCCACAATATCAAAGTTCTTCAGGTACTGCACGACTTTTCGCTCATTCTTAGAGGTGATATCCGCACGGCACAGGATCATCAGGCTTTCCAGCTCATCACCTGCCTCAAAAAGCAATCGGCGTAAAGCGGAATCTGTGATTTCTTCCTTCACCAAAACAATCGGACGCAGGTGCAAGCGCACAAGCTTTTGCACCATTTTCATCTTATCGTTCAATGGCAGTTTAAGCTTTTTGAAGATGCCAGGCACCATTCGCGCGCCCTTATCCTCATGCCCATGGAACGTCCAGCCCGCTTTGGGATGAAAACGCTTCGTTGGTGGTTTGGCAATATCATGCAAGATGGCCGCCCATCGAACCCAAAGGTCATCGGTAACGGTGGCCACATTGTCGAGCACTTGCAATGTATGGTAGAAATTATCTTTGTGCTTCTTGCCATTTTTCACATCTACCCCATAGAGTGCGACCATTTCAGGAAAAAACTGATCGAGTAATTTCGCCTGAAATAACAGCTTGAAGCCGTAAGAAGGCGTTTTGGCAAGAATAATTTTATTCAGCTCGTCAGCAATTCGCTCACGGGAGATAATGGATAAACGCTCGGCATTTTTCCCAAGCGCATAGAAAGTATCTGGATGAATATCGAAATTCAATTGGGTGGCAAAACGAATAGCACGCAACATCCGCAATGGATCATCAGAAAAAGTGATGTCTGGGTCAAGCGGCGTTTGGATCGTCTGCCGTTTGATATCGCCCATGCCATCGAAAGGGTCAATGAGTTCACCATAATGATCAGCATTCAGGCGGATGGCCATCGCATTGATCGTAAAATCTCTGCGGTCCTGATCATCTTCGAGTGTACCATCCTCCACAATGGGATTTCGGGACTCTCGCTGATAGGACTCCTTCCGTGCCCCCACAAACTCGACTTCCCAATCGCCATCTTTGAGCATAGCCGTCCCAAAATTTTTAAAAACAGACACCTTCACATGCCCCACCTTATCGGCGACTGCCTGCGCAAGTTCAATACCACTGCCCACACAAACAATGTCAATATCTTTGCTTGGGCGCTCCAAAATAATGTCGCGCACATAGCCACCAATGACATAAGTTTCTAAGTTAAGGGCATCAGCACATTCCTGAATTTTCTTGAAAATCGGAACTTTATCTAAATGTGATTTATAATTCATTTAATCCAGGTTTCGGATTTTAGTGATCGGTAATTTTAATATCGCCTGAAGCATCGTGGGCTACAGTGCGCATTCGAAATGGAAAACGAATGTTTTGGTCTTGCAAAATTAGTACATTATCCTGTTGTTGCAACCACTTGAGGTCTTTTGCTTGCTCAGGCAACACAATAGCGATAAGGGGTTGTTGTACCATGGCAAGTTCGTTGAAGTGATTTTTTTTCATGAACATGGCCTGAAGGGTCTTCTTCTTTGCCAATAAATCTTCGGGAACATTTCTGGCTTCAGGCATTATTAAAGCGACAGGCTTTTCGGTAAACTCCACAATATCATAGGCTGTTTCTGGAATATTCTCAAAATAAATATTTAGCAATCCGACTTCATTCACCAAAAGAAAACAATGCCCAGGATTCAGATTTCCTGCCTGCATTAAGCTTTTCAAGAGTTGCTGTTCCTTCATGGACAATATCAGGGCGGTCTCCCCTTTCCCCTCAATTTGCCAGACCTTATTTTTCCAATCTCTATTTCTTCTTATTTCCATAACCACAAAAATAAAAAAGATCACTCACAAAGCGACCTTTTCTGATGTATAGAATGAAAATTAAATGATAACAGTCATTTATTCAGGGACACCCAAGCACAAATTAACCATTAATCTGACCAACGGTCGAAAATCGAAATGCTCACAACCTGATCATCTACCTGACCGATAACTGATCTAAATTCTGACGGATGCATCAAACATTTGATTCGCTGCACGCAATAACGTTTCCCTCAGGCCCCAATGTCATTAAGTTAAGAAACAGTCGATCATTTGCTCGAAATTATGACTTTAAAGCAGATTAAACCAAAGGGTATTCAGAGAGGTATGAGTCGAAAGGTTATTTAATGTGTATTTAAAATTTCTGTTTTTATATCCCGAAGGGATTTTCATTTCATTAAATGAAGAATTGCTCAAATTAATACATGCCTTCAAGCAATATGCCCTTAACTTAATGACATTGCCTCAGCCCCTATATTTAACGCTTTAAAATCAAATTTTCATTCGCTGGGCTATAATGCCGATCCTCGACATAAAAATCCGAATTCAGAGTCAGGATAACCACCTTATCGGTAAGTGGTGAAAACACTTGCTGTTGCAGGTGCCCCAAAACAGGATTCCACAGAAAACTCTTACCCAACAAAGGGGCATAGTGAGCTTTACACCTTTTCGACAACGCCCGCAGTGCCTCCACATTATCCATCTCCGAAAACCAATCCTCCTGCAAGGTGTTAATGCTCATTTTCTCGATATCCAGAGACAGGTGATCAAGAATTAAAGAAGAACGGATCCAGACGGTATCTTGGGAATTGACGATGGTTGTTTTTGATTCATCCCCAAGGTCAATGAAATAACCACATCGCCCAGGCACAAAAAACACCCGCTGAACGGTGGCATCGTAATAACGAATACCAAAAACGGTATAGGCTGATTTTTTGCTGATCGTATCGGTATATAAAAAAGTCTGTGTGGCCAGCTCTACCCGACCAGTTGCTTTCAGTTGATCCAAAAAAATGCGGTCTTTATGTTCAAGCGCAATGGTCTGCTGCCGTAACGCTTCTTTCTCCTTTTGATAGGCGTACCAGCGGTAAGCCCCAAATGCTAAGACAATTATAATTATAAGTTGACCGATTTTTTTCATAAACAATAGGTACTGATCTGTTGTAGAGCATACAAATTGAACATTTTTCCTTAAAAAATACACCTGCAGACCAATTTCCTTTGAAATTTCGCCAATTTAACGGACATTCACGCACTTATTTTAAAAGTGAAAAACTCACTGTAAATCAGTGTTTTTTATAGATAATTTTATCCTTTTTTAGGTTATGAGACAACGTTTGTTAAGGGAAGGAGCCAGAGAGCTGACCTATGAAATTAGGGGAATAGTAAAAAAAGCTGAACTGATTAAGGCTTCTGGACAAAACATCTACTGGGAGAATATTGGCGACCCTATTCAAAAAAATGCGCAAATGCCCGCATGGATGAAAGACATCATCGGTGGCTTGATTCAGGAGGATGACACTTTTGGCTACTGCCACTCTAAAGGTGTTTTGGAAACCCGTGATTTTCTGGCCACACAAACCAATGCCCTTGGCGGTGTGCAGATTTCTGCCGACGACATCCTGTTCTTTAATGGCCTTGGTGATGCCATCTCGAAATTGTATCAATTCCTGATGCCCTCTTCGAGAATCATCGGCCCTTCACCAGCCTACTCCACCCACTCCTCTTCGGAAGGGGCTCATGCCAACACGGCACCACTGACTTATAAACTCGACCCCGACAATCACTGGTACCCAGACATGGACGACCTTTACCTGCAGGTAAAGTACAATCCAAATATTGTCGGTATCCTGATCATCAATCCCGACAACCCAACGGGTATGGTGTACCCTCGGGAAATTCTCGACCGATTTGTCGCCATTGCCAAAGAATTTAAACTGTTCCTGATTTCGGATGAAATTTATTCAAATGTGACTTACAACGGTGCTACGGCCTATTGTCTTGCTGAATATATCCAGGATGTTCCTGGCATTGCACTGAAAGGAATCAGTAAGGAATTCCCGTGGCCAGGAGCCCGATGTGGCTGGATGGAATATTACAACAGAAACAGCGATCAGCAATTCGAGCAGTTTTGTCAGACCCTTGACAACGCCAAAATGCTGGAGGTTTGTTCCACCAAATTACCACAAAAGGCCATCCCGCTGATCATGAACGACCCGCGCTTTCAGCCTTACCGCAAGGCAAAAAATGAAGAAATTGGCGAGCGCAGCAACATCATCACGGAAATCCTTTCAGAAGTACCTTACATCACTTTCAACCCTACCAATGGGGCCTTCTACAATACCATCATTTTTAAGGAGGGCGTATTGAAAAAAGGCCAGCATCTGAAAATGGATAATCCACAAGCCAGCGCTCTGATGAAACAATGGGAAGAGGCCGAGCCGGATATGCCACTCGACAAGCATTTTGTTTATTCCCTATTGGCTGCCAAAGGGGTATGTGTCGTACCCACTTCCTCTTTTGCCAGCATCCTTCAGGGCTTTCGGGTAACCCTGCTTGAAGAAGATCAGGATTTACTCCGACACATCTTCAAAAACATTAAAGAAGCACTGTTGGAATATTGCACGTCCATCTAAAATACAAAGCCATTTCAAGAGATTGAGGTGGCTTTTTTGTTTCTATCCTAAAATGATTGTGTTCCATCTAAAAAATGTAGATATTCCCCCAATAACAACGATCAACCTCTACATCAACACCTATTATGCGATTCGCATTTATTCTCTTTACATTACTTTCACTCGCCTTTTCTGCCTTTTCGCAACCCCAAGACACGCCATCGGAACGTCCGAAAATTGGTTTGGTCCTCAGTGGTGGTGGCGCCAAAGGCATTGCCCATATTGGCGTATTGCGCGCTATGGAAAAAGCGGGAATCCGACCAGATTATATCACTGGAACTTCCATGGGAAGCCTTGTCGGTGGACTTTATGCCATTGGTTACAGTGCTGACGATATAGAGCAAATCATTCGGGGCATTAACTGGAATGAAGTACTGAGCAATAAAATCCCTTACCGAAATGTGGTGGTGGAAGAAAAACCATATTACTATCGTTTCATGATTGATTTGGTGTTTGATGGCCAAAAAATCAGTTTGCCACAAGGAATGATTCAAAGTCAGCAAATCAACCTGTTGCTATCAACACTTACCCGAAGCGTGCATGGTGTAGAACAATTTGACGACTTCCCTATTCCATTCAGGTGTATTGCTTCTGATATTGCCACGGGCGACAAAGTGGTCCTTTCTCACGGCAACCTGGCCCTGGCCATGCGGGCATCAATGGCTATTCCTTCCGTTTTCACGCCGATCAATCTTGATGACAAAATTTTGGTTGATGGTGGCCTGATCAGAAACTTTCCTGTAGATGAGGTAAAGGAAATGGGGGCTGATATTGTGATTGGTGTTTTGGTGGCGCAGGATTTGCTGAACAAGGAAGCCCTGAAATCAGCCACAGGAATTTTGTTTCAATCCGCCTGGATGAACGGTGCTTACGACACCCGAATTCAGAAGGCGAAATGTAATGCCCTCATTCAGCCCGATCTGTTGGCGTTTACTTCTGGAAGCTTTAATAAATTTGAAGAAATTCTGGCTCAAGGCAACAAAACTGGCGAAGAATTTCAGCCCTATTTCGATCATCTTGCCGACAGCCTGGCCTCCTTTGGTGAACAGGCGCCTATAAAAAAGCGGCATCAACGGGACGAATATAACATTACCCAGTTTGAGCTTGCGCCCTCTATTGCCGACAATGAATCATTACTGGCCTCTACGCTGCGGTTCAAAAAGAATGATGTGATCGATGTCGATGAGATTAACAATGAACTGCGAAGGATTTATGGAACATTGCAGTTTTCAAGGCTCAATTATGAAATCCTGAAAACGACCGATTCAACGAACACTATTAAATTGACGGGAGAAAAATCGCCCATGGGACGCCTTTCCTTCAGCCCGAATTACTCCAGTGAATACCGAGCAGGCCTGGTGTTCAACTTTGCTGTGTACGACTGGGTATTCCCCAACTCCCGATTAAATACCGAATTGAACCTATCAGAATACCCATATATGAATATTAACTTTCTGAAAGGCATAAAAAACTCCAACAGGGTTTCGGTGTACCTTGACATGACCGCCGCCAGCAATCCTATGCCCAGATACAGTTCCTTCGGAAAGAAAACCGCTTTAATGACCGAGCAGTTTTTCAAACCCATGGTGGGCATTCGGACCGTCGGCACCTTTAAGCATTCGGTATTTTTTGAAGCCGGGGCCACCTTTGCAAAGCACAGCCCCACCATTGCCGATGAAACCATCCGCCTGATTGACAACCTGAATTACACCAATTTGGAATACCGATTCAGGTACACCTATAACTCCCTTGACCGCCGATTTTATGCCAGAAAGGGCGCTGATGTCGTATTTTCAACGACCGTTGGTGAGGGGTTGGAAACCCTGAATTTCAATGAAGATGTACTCTCTGATTTGATTGATGAAGACATCACGCTGGAGAAAATCACTTCTAAAAGGGAAATTATCACCGCCCGATTCAATTTTGATCAACACTTTGCTATTGGAGAACATTGGTCTGTTCAGCTTGGCGCCGATGCCTTTTACAGCTTTAACACGAATCAGAACCTCCTGAATTCCGCCTTTGTTGGGGGCTTCAACCCTCGTGAGGGAAATTCCATAAAATTCTGGGGATTAGGATTGCGGGAAATTCCTGCGGAAGATATTTTTGTCAGCCGTATAGGCGTGCAATATATGTTCAGAAATAAGTATGTGGTTCGGGGACTGATCAATTATGGCTATATGCACATCACGGACTCCTTCTTTTCCCCTGACATCAGCCCATATATTTATGATCCTTTTGAGAATGATATTTTTCAGACCATCGGTGGAGGGTTTGAAGTCGCCTACCTTTCAAAATTCGGCCCGATCTCAGTACAGACTGCCCGTGCATGGGGAAATCGACACCTAATTTTCAATTTGAATATTGGCTTTTGGCTGTAGAACAGGCCTCAAACAGAACGTGCTTTGGAGGTGATCCCCCAAAGCACGGTTAACTGATTTACTTTTGATTATCGATGATGTAATACAATAAATCGGATGGACTCTTTTTCTTTTCCGTTTACCCAAAAGCGGGCAGTATAAACGCCGCGCTGAAGGAATAAGGAATAAAAATCGACATAAATAAGATCTCCATCCATCCGCATGAGCGAAGAAGGAATTCTCATTTCTCGACCATCTTTACTCACCACCACCAATTTAAAATCTTCCACTGATGATGCGCCAACATTAAAGTAAGCATGGCGGTCTATGGGATTGGGAAACATAATTGCCCCGGGCTCCGCCGTGAATTCATCGCTTAAAGTATTTAAAAAGCCGAGGGTCCAAAGGTCATTGATCGGATTGGCAGGCTCTATCCGCAGGGCAGAAACTTTGGCATTGTCCACACAAAAGTTCGCATCGCCCCCATCAACATAAAAATGAATATCTAAAGCGGTGGAATCTGCCTGAAGAATAAAGGTTTTCTTCACGGCGCGGTTGGCCCCTTGCCCCTCACGGTAAATATCAAAATTGGATAACTTGCGCTCCCCATTGATGTCTACATTGAAAAATCGGTTACCTGGACTGTCCCAGAAGGTTTCTGCAAAATACAAGGTTACTGTATAAAAACGCTCTACATCCACTGGTACAATATACCTGAAATCCTTCCCGAAACGTTCCGACCAAAATAATCGGTCATCGTCGGTATTTTCGATTTCCACACCTTTAGGAAGGGTATAACTTTTGCCGCCCACAAAATAATTATCCAGCGAATAGACGGTCTCATCACCGCCAACAAAGCCTTCCTGATCATCTGCATTAATATTGATGCCCTCAGCGACAGGGTCCTGTGCCACGCTCTTCACGAATGAAAAAGCCGACAGTTTGGCGTTATCATCCACACCCGCAGGAATATTTTTTGATTTTTTGAATATCAAATTCAGCTGACTTGATGTGGCCTTAATCCTGAAATTTTTCTTCACCTCTGTCTTTACCGCACCTGCTTCGGCAACAATATCAAAATTTTCAAGCAGCAGTTGATCGTCCATATAGACATCAAAAATTCGCTGCCCCGCTGCCTGATGGTATATTTCAGCAAAGTATAGGGTCAGGTCATAATATTTACCCACTTCTGCCGATAATTTGTACCTGAATTCACCATATCGTTCAGTCCAATGCAAATAATCACGGTCGGTACCAGAAATTTCAGACTGGCTGTTGTCCGAAGAACCTTTCCCCCCGATGGCGGAAAAGTCAGCCACAAACAGCTCAAAATCATTGGTGAGGTAATCCTCCTTTGCATTAGCATTCACATAAGTGCCGTCAGGAATATCAGCAGGCACCACGGATAGGCCATTCAATATCGCCAAGCCCTCACTGTCATCTCCTTTCACAAATTCAAGCTCCAGCGTTTCATCATCAGATTGCACCACAAAAGAAACTTCTACCGCTTTGGCTTTTCCTTTAGCCTCTTCGACAATATCAATGGTTTTAAGTTTTTGGCCCTCAACAAGCACATCAAAAAAACGCTGCCCCTGTTGGCTGAATTCCAATTCCGTAAAACCGAGCGTTACCCGATAGCGCAAATTTTTCTCCACAGGAATCCGATATTCGAACTGCTCCCCTTCCCGAAAATTCCGCATAATTCGGTCCTCATTAATTCCAGAGATCAGTCGATAAGGCATCTCACGCTCCTGCCCCCCGAGAAAGAACTGATCTTCCTGAAACAGTTTCTTTTCATCGGAAAAATAGGCTCTCCATCCCCCTGCATTCAGATAAAGTGGCGAACGAACCGCCCGCGAATTCGGCTGCGGCAACACTTCCAACACTAAAACATCCTGAATTTGCTGTCCACATTCGCTGGTAATATCATAAGTAATTTGGTGTGTTCCCAGTGCAAATTCGCTTCCCGAAGGTACTGAAGTGATGACGGTTTCTTCCTCTACCCCAAAATAAGCCTCCACATCAAATTCCACAGCAGTGGCCGCTGGGGTGTTGGTATAAACTTTCAAAGCGGTGTGGTAGTAAGGATCAAAAAGCTTTTCGCCAACCACCAGAATAATTTGCTGACCGGAAGTTTCATTCCCATCATGGTCAAAAGCCGTCCAGGTACGGGTTACCTCTGTGGTCTGGCAATCAATCTCTCGGGCTTTATCCTGATAACAGATACCTTTAACATCGGAACAGCCATCTTCGGCAGTTGGACGCAAGGTAAGATCTGTGGAAATGTTATTGAACCAGTTTTTGGGATCAACACGGGGAACTTCAATATCAGCAGGAAAAGAGGTAAAGACAGGGCCTGTCTGATCATCTTCCACTAAAATCTGTGTAGAAAAGCTTTCGGTAAATCCCAGTTTATCGGTTACGAAAAGGTAATACAAGCCATATTCCAGCCCCGTAATGGTGCTATCACCATCGATGAAATTACCTGCTTCATCCTCCCAGCTCAATTCATAAGGTGCGAGACCTCCACTGATTTTCACACTGATTTCACCATTCTGCTGACCGCAAAGGGTATGTTTGACATTGCTTAACTGAATCGCTAATGGCCTAATTCCCTGCGCCATGCTGAACTGCCCGAGGGGGAAGAGCAATAATATCAGCGTAAAAATTCTCAGTGAACGGTTTGGTAATTTTGCATTCATATAGGTTTGCTTAGGTTTCGTGTAATAATGACGAAAATTTGAGCAAAATTGGATTAAGCAATCATGTACTAATGATCAACAGAAAAAATAAATTTTAAGGATTCCTTTTAGCGGATTAAAACAGTGGCGTTTTCTTTGGGCGTGAAGACCATAGTTCCTTTAGGAAGATATACAAAATCACCAGGAATAATATTTGAATAGAACGTTTCATCTTCAAGATCATTAACATCGAAAATAATTTTCTTCTCTCCTTTTATGCGGTCATAGCAATAATAGCCTCCATTTTCCTGTTGGTTCAACACGGACAACATCAGTTTGGTATCTCTGAAATAATCAAAAACCACCTGACCATCTTCTATCAAAAGGTGTGTTTTCTGCTCCTCCACTGAAAACTGATGCGCGTGCATGTTTGTAGCGTTGATTTTCTTTTCAAGGGCGATATGCTGATCGGTTGCTTTTTGCAAAGGAAAAATTCCTTCTGCAGCTACCAGATCCACACACTCATTGAACAGATTTTCAAATTGATCCGCAGGCAATTCTACCTGATATTTGTGGTATAAATAGTTGGATAGCAGATTGCGCAAATTCACTTTGTACTGTTGTGTATTGATGGTGTACTGATGGTACTTGGAGAAAAAACGCTCGTACACCAGGCTTCGGGTAATGACCTTGTGCGCATAATGTTCGGCATGCTCCCCGATGCCATTATAAGCGCGGACGCCATCAAACTTTTGACCTTTGGCATAATTTTTCACCAATGGGAGAAAATCAAATGTAAAGCGGATCATCTTCTGTGTATTGCGAAAATGATGGTTCCCTTTTTTATCAAAATAAAAGTAATCGGACCAAAGCTCATTGTTTTGCTTCAGTAAAATGCGGGCGGTAGGCTTATACAGCTGACCAAGGCCAATGCTATTGCCGTGGTCCCCCTTAATGTTCGGGTTAAATGCACTTTCAGTATAATGCAAGGCCAGCACCACACTCAATGCCGGGGCATCCTCGCCATGTTGCTGACGGGCGCGCCAGGCTTCCTGCTCGTAATAAGACACAAGATCAGACGGAATCATGCCCACACTGAAAGGATAGTTTTTATTTTTTATCGCATAACAAAATTTCTTCGACTGCTGACGGTAGAAAATCAGTTCGGCAGGTACCGTAAATTGCTTGGGAATATCAAAGCGCTTCTGGTTTCTCGCCCGCAGGCTGAACACATTTGCCAGGGCCGTTTTTTCATCAGAAGGCAGGCGGTTATATCGAAAAGTTTCCGTAACCATCTCTCTTGCATGTGCAGGAAGGAGGATACTGAATAAGAGGGTTAGACTTAGAGCGTAAACTTTCATCATCGCAAAATTTAAAATTGAGGAGAAAACTGAACGCCGATGCTCAATGCATTTTGGTGCATGTGCATCGCATTTTGATTTTGTGTGGCATATTCCCCAGCGTAGACTTGCTGCATATACTGAAGTTCAAAGGCCACAAAATCACTCATTTGATATCCCAGACCGATCGTTGAAGAAAAGGCGAAATTCCATTGGTTGGCTACCTTTTCAGGCGTAAGAACATGGAGTTCGTAACCGCCCATAAAATATAATCTTGATCTTGAATCAGGTCTGATAATCAGCTGCATTGGTAAATCGAGCTGCAAAGTGGAAAGGGTATGCTGAAAAGAATGATCAACATTATTGATGGTGGTGATCTCGTAGGCGCGGAAGTTGTTAAAAGAAGCACCTGCCCCGAGGCGGACATTGATGCGGTCGGCGAAAGGCAAGATCACGCCGCCTTTAAACTGCACCCCCCACTGGTCCATTTGTCCAGCCAAAGGCTCCGTCCAGGCGAAAGTGGATTTTGCACCCAACATCACCCATGGGGTCATTCCATTATTATTTGTATTATATCTGCGGTAGCGGCCATTTCCAGCCAACAATAAAGTGGCTTGTGCAAGAAGAAAAATAAGGAGTATAAATTTTTTCATAGATTGGTGTTTAGCGCCCGAAATACACTATAACAACCCTATAATTCATACACGTGTTTCTATCCCGACGACTTATCGGGATGAATCATTTTTTAAAAGTATGAACGAGGCAACAAACCCGTCAATGGGCTCTAAAAGCCACTTCACAAAGCCCCTTCTCCTGCATTCATACTCTTAAGGCGCTCATCCTACGTCGAAATTACATGCTTCGAAACGCAAAAAATTACCCAAATACGAAAAATATTACATAAAAAAAGGAGCTAAAAAGCTCCTTTTGTATTCTTTATGGTCACCACCTGACTTGCGAACAAGCCAAAGTTGGGATGAATTAATCTTCTTTTTTCTCTACCGGCTTAAAACCTTCAGGAACCCGCTGGTCTGGGCTCTTATATTTGAAGATTTCTACGATAGGTGTCTCAGCAATTTCAGGAACCTGAAAGGGCACCAACATGGTGGAAAGGCTTTCCTGAATGCGGTCATAGGCCTCACGAACGTTGTTTGCTGAAACGATCATCAGGTTAGAAACCTTCTTCTCTTTCTTCGCTTCCTCGTCGATCATGGTGTAAGTCACCTTACATTTGTGCCAGTTGTCGGTGTCTTCATATTCAAAAACATCAACAATGCGGCTTTTAGACATATTGGTTACCTGAAATTCACCACGAATGACAGATCCCAATTCCTCATAAATTCTTGTTTCTGCTTCAGTGAACGACAGTGCATCCACCAAATATTGCTCGGTCATGTTTTTCAACATTCCCTTATCGTCTTCCTTACGATACTTTACTTTACAAAGGAACCAGTTATTCATGTTGTGTATATTTTTCTAATTTTTATCGAGGCGCAAGATAGACATTTAAAGTGAAAGCCACAGGCATCGCTGCTAATCTTTCTCAATGACCGTCCCACTAATACGGAGCACTTTATAGCCCTCCGCCACATTGCACACCACACGGATCAGTTTGTTTTGCCGACCAATTTTACCCCGGCTGTTGAAATGCACCAATATCTGTGCCTTCTGCCCGGCTTTCACGGGTTCTTTGGGGTAAGTAGGGACGGTACATCCGCAGGTGGTAATCACTTTGGAGATCACCAGAGGCGAAGGACCCGCGTTCTCAAAATCAAAAGTCAGGGCGACGGAATCTCCCGCAACCACTTGCCCGAAATCCTGATAATCCGTCGACCATTTTACATCAGGAAGCTGTTGGCCCAGCAGGACCGAACTCATCAGCATTCCCAAAATCAGCAAGCAATATTTCATATTTAAAAGAATTTATCGTTAAAGTTCATCATGAACAGCTCTTCACGAGCACGGGTCATGGCGGTATAAAGCCAGCGCATCCACTCCTGGTTCACCTGATCCTCCCGCAAATACCCCTGATCCACGAAAACGGCAGGCCACTGCCCTCCCTGCGATTTATGGCAGGTCAGCGCATAGGCAAATTTAATCTGAAGAGCATTCAGGTAAGGGTCTTTCCGCAGGGCTTCCTTGAACTTAACCTTGGTGAGTCCCTCTTCGAAATAATCATTTTGCACCTGATCCTGCAATTGCCGGAACTGATCTTCAGGCATTGCCGGTGTTTCGGCGGTCAGGGTATCAAGGCAAACCATGGCTTCAAAAGGCAGCTGCCCATCCACATCAAGCAGGCGGAGCTCCAGTGAGGCAAACCTCAAACCGTACCGTTCCTCTGTATTGACCACCTTCATCACCTCCACAAAATCGCCATTGGCCAAAAAACCTGCAGGCGCATCGTCGGGCAAAATGCTGTAATTATTTTTAACAATCATCAGGTAGTCCCCTGCCTCTATGGCCTCTTCCCTGAAATGAATTTGCCGGCGAATGTATTGATTGTACTGCACGGCAGATTTATTTGACCGCGTAATGATGGCCGTACCTTCGACCCCAAATTTATCATAAGCATACCGCAAGCCATCCTCCAAACGTTGCCCGGTCATGCGATAAATATCTTCGAAGCCGGTAATCTGAAACCGAAATCCGGCACCGTGATTCTGCTGAATCATGCTTCGCAACATGGTCGCATTGCTTAATATTCCTGAGCCCTCGGCCTGCCGAACCACCTCATTTAACTCAAATTGACGCACCTGAAAACCATAGCGAGATTCAAGATGGTGATGCTCAAGCGCTGGGCTCTGGCTGTGCCCGACAGGGGGCAACTGCGCCACATCGCCCACCAACAATAACCGATTCGACCGGTCAGCAAACACAAACTGAAGGAGATCCTGTAACAGCCCTCCCTTTTGGTAGCCGGTGTCATCGTTGAGCATGGAAGCCTCATCGACAATAAAAAGCGTACGTTTGGCATTGTTTTTCTGAAGTTCAAAATACAGGCTACCGGTCATTTCATCCACCGATTGTTTATAAATCAGCCGATGGATCGTGAAAGCACGCCGCTTGGCATAATTGGCCATCACTTTACTCGCCCGGCCAGTGGGCGCCATAAGCACCGAACGATAAGCCACCGACGGCAGGCTTTTGGTCAGGGCGCTGATGACCGAGGTTTTCCCCGTACCGGCATAGCCCCGCAGGATGAATACCTGTTGCTGTTCCTCGCGGATAAAATCATCCAGCAAACCAAAAAGTTGGTGTTGTCCAGCCGTAGGCTGATGAGGAAAATGTGAAGTTAATAAGGATGCAAATTTTGTCAAACGATCGGCATTTTATAGTTTAACACAAAATAAACTTTTACCTGCCTAATTTTGCAAACAATCACCGATAAATTATGAACACTCAAGAGGCCATTGTGCAAACTTTCGGCAACCAACTGCGCCTTCGGGTGTGTGGATTGCTGATTCAAAACGACCGCTGTCTGATGATCCAACACAAAAGCATCAACGAAAGCCAGGCCTTTTTCAGCCCCCCCGGTGGTGGCTTAAAATACGGCGAAACGATTGAGTCAAGGCTCAAAGCGGAGTTTTTGGAAGAAACAGGCCTTGAAATTGAGGTGGAAAAATTCTTATTTTTCAATGAATTCCTCGCCCCGCCACTGCACGCCATAGAGCTGTTTTACCAGGTAAAACAGCAATCTGGGGAATTATCTAAAGGTTTTGACCCCGAGTTAGCAACTGATAATCAGATCATAGAAGAACTACATTTATTTTCTCTTTTAGAAATCCAAAAAATATCTGTAAATTCCCGTCATCAGTTTTTTGATTTTGGAGCGAATTGGGAAGATATTTTATCACTTCAAGGACATTTTAAAAAAGATTTTTAACTTACAATTAATTGTTTTGTTCTTTGCCTTATGGCCGAATAAAGCTTATACTTGCATAAAAATTAGAGAATAATAATGAACACGACTAGGATTTTTACTATTGTAACTGGAATTGTGGCCTTGGGCTTGGCTTATGTTCTTTTTTCAGGTATTAAAAGTGACATTGATCTAAAGGAAAAGATCAAGGTAACTGAGAAAGCCGTAATTGAGCGTTTAAAGACCATCCGTGAGGCGGAGATCGCATACCAGTCAGTTTACGGTGAGTACACCGGCAACTTCGATACGTTGAAAGCTTTTGCTGACACCGGTAAAGTGTATATCATTCAGAAGAAAGAGTACATTAAATCTTTGAGCTACGGTGCGGATTCTGTTTGGGTTGAAGTAGATACTTTGGACCAAGTTGCCGTACGTGATACTATCTTTACTCCTGAGAAATTCCCTAACTTCGATCCTTCGAAATTGAACAAGATTCCTGGTTCTTCGAAAAGCTTCGACATCTGGGCAGGAAAAGTGAAAAAAGGAAACCACGATGTAGCTGTTTTCGAGGTGAAAGATATCGATCCTGTTGATCCTACTCGTAAAGAAGATAACGATATCTTTGCGCGTAAGCCACTAAGAATTGGTTCAAGAACTGAAGTAACAACTGCTGGTAACTTCGAATAATTATTAATTTGAATATCATTAGTAAACTTAATTACCAAGAAGTTCATCATATTTTAGACAGCGAGAAGCTCTCAATCGATGATCTGCATTTCTACGATCTCTTTCTGGAGATCGGCAGGAAAGACATGCAGGCATTAATCATCGACAGCAGGGATTCTCGCTGTCTTTTGTTAGATGACTTTATTTTACAGGAAGCGGACAACGGGCAGGAACACGCAATGCTGATCGATGAAATTATCGAGCAACATCCCCTTTTGCCTGCAGGATTCTGGAAAACAGTGACGGTTTGTATAAAATCAAACACCTTCGCACTGGTTCCTGCAAAATTCTTCAAAGCCGAACAAGCTTCAAATTATTTATCATTGGTGAGCCCGGTGGTTCACAGCAACAGTACAACGCTCAGCTCGCCCTGCCTGCAGGATGAGAGTGTCATTAATGTATTCAACACGCACAATAATCTGGTGGAAATGCTTCAGCAAAAGTATGAGCAGAAAACCATACAGTTTGTGCATCAGGCCAACAGCCTGATCAACGGTTGTTTTTCGGAAACCAAAACCGAGGGCGAGCAAGTGAATATATTGATCGATCGCTTTTATATGCACATTATTGTTAGTGAGGGCCAACAGCTGCGGTTCTACAATCAGTTTGCGATCAAGAAATTTGATGATTACGTGCAGTACCTGATGATGATCCTGAGTGAACAGGAACTGAGTAGGCATTGCCCGATTAAGGTTTACGGCTTTATTGCTGATGACAGTCCGCACTTTAAGAAGCTGAAAGAAGTCTTTACCAATATGGAGATGGGACAGCGCCCAAAAACGCTTTTCTACCCCTATCATTTTGATGAAATAAAGGAAAATGCATATTTTGATGTGTTTTCATTGAGCCTTTGTAAATAACTTTACAAAGGTTTTTCTTTAATTAGCCCCTATGAAAAAAATCGCTATTTTCCCCGGCTCCTTTGACCCTTTCACCAAAGGGCATGAAGACATCGTCAATCGAGGGCTAAAGCTCTTTGATGAAGTACACATTGCTATTGGCCATAACACCAATAAAAATCGGTATTTCCCAGTAGAGGGGATGATCGAAAAAATGGAGAAGCTGTTTGAAGCCAATCCCAATGTAAAGATTTCCACTTATCAGGAGCTGACCTCCAATTACGCCAAGAAGATCAATGCCCATTATATCCTCAGAGGCCTGAGAAATACCACGGATTTTGAGTATGAGAACAGTATTTCGCAAGTCAACAGGCACCTGAACAAAGACCTCGAAACGGTCTTTCTGTTCACTTCACCTGAATATGCGGCCATCAGTTCGAGTATTATCAGGGAAGTGCACAAATACGATGGGAACGTCAGTGAATTTGTTCCTTTTGAATTAGATTAACCCCAACCCACATCAACCTATGAAGTTATTTTTTACCATACTGATGTCATTGTTCTTTTTTGACAACAACAGTTCCACGGTCTTCAGCTATAATGGCAAAAGCATTGAGGTCAATGCCTCGATCGGGAAAAAATTCGTCGGCACATACAAAGGCGCACAAGGCGGATACCTTGAACTCCACGCAGACGGAACGGGCTTTTATAAATACGATTACGCTTTTGGTCCCTGTAAAAATACGCCTATTCCCATTCAGTGGGGCATGATCAAAGATGCAAAAGGGAGCGCTGTACGGTTCAACAGGAAATACGGACAATCTTACCCGATTTTCTTTAAAAGCACCGCAGGCGCAAGATTTAGAGGGTGCAAAGAGGAAGTCCTCGAAGACTTCCTGCTGGTGTATAAAAATGGCACCATCGAGGTAAGTACCTCCGACGACTGGAAAAAACAATAATTGTCAAGGCTATTTCAAATTATGAAATGGCCTTTTTTAATTCCAAAATGGTAATTTCCGGCAAAATACCAATACGGCCCGGATAGCCAATATAGCCAAAGCCCCGATTGACATACAAATACTGGCGCCCCTCCTGATACAAATCAGCCCATTGCTTATAGCGCCATTGCGCCGGAGACCATCGGAAATCGCCAATCTCTATGCCGCACTGAAAGCCATGTGTATGCCCGCTGAGGGTTAAATCTATATCTCCATACTCAGGGCGCACCTGCGCATCCCAGTGACTTGGATCGTGGGAAAGCAAAATTTTCGTAGCCACATGCTCCATCCCTTGATAGGCTTTGTCAAGTTGGCCATATTTTGCAAAACGGCCTGTCCCCCAATTCTGCACCCCAATCACGCCCAAATCGGCGCCATCAACGGTAATCAAACGGTTTTCATCGAGCATTAAATCCCAGCCCATTGTTTTGTGGACTTCTTTAAAATCCTGGAAGTTCCGGTTTTTCGCATTCGCAGAAGTCCAACGCTGGTAATCGCCATAATCATGATTCCCCATGACAGAAAATACCCCGAGGTCCGCTTTTACCTCCTTGAATATCGGCACATAATCACGGGCCTCTTCTGCAACATTATTCACCAGATCGCCCGTAAAAAACACCACGTCCGGCTTCTCTTTCATCAGCATCTCCACGCCGCCTTTCACGGCTGTTTTATTGAAGAAGGAGCCTGTGTGAATATCAGAAAGCTGCGCCACCTGAATTCCATCAAAAGCTTGAGGTAAATTTGGCAGATAAACCGTTCGGCGACGGATACGATAATCATGTGCTCCAGAGATAATCCCGAAGCTCATGGTGGCCATCGGCACTGCAACACCCACCAAACTGGCTTTCGAGAGGAACTCTCCCCTACTTACCCCTTTTGCAGAACGTTCTTCTGCAAGGGATTCCGTGGTAACGGTTTCTGATACTGATTTTGAACTTAGAAAATCGGCCATCCACCGAACACCGCGAACAATGTCGTCAAGCACTAAAAACATCGATCCGATCATTTTCGAGAAATAGGTGATGGTCAGTACCGTGAGGATCAGTTGCCGATGCGCCAACAATGGGGAAGCCGGGCCACTCAAGCCCAAAGCGAGGGTCAGTAACAGGCAGAAAATGGCCACGCCCCAATAGATGTTATAAACATATTTTATCGTCCTGCTGCTGAGGTTTCCTACGAGTAACTTTACGGCCTGAAAGATGTAAACATCAAGCAGAAGCATGATCAGCAGGAAGATGAAAACAGGGACAATTTTTTCAAATGAAATCATGAAAATTGAAAGTGTTGGTTGATGTATGTGATTTATTAATGAGTACGTAAGGAATTGTCAAAAATACACCATTTTTCAGAGAATAATTTTGACCTACTGGCAGAAAAACCTTCAAACTAAATGGAAACTACGTCAAAATCAGTTTCATCAGCAGAAGTATGAAAACCAATATTGTTTGAGGTTAATCATTCTCAAAAATGGCCATCACAACATTCTGGGCAGAAAAAAAGGGAGAAAATCTTTACGATTTCTCCCCTTACAATTTAATCAATCAACCTTTACATATTAGTATACTCTTGATTTGATCTTTAGTTTTATATCCTCGACAATAATATACATCACCGGGACAATGACCAATGTAAGAAAGGTTGCGAAAGTCAAACCAAAAATAATCGTCCAAGACATAGGCCCCCAGAAGATTACATTATCACCACCGATATAGAAACCAGCATCGAAATGTGCAAACCAGCCAAGGAAGTCAATATTGATTCCCACAGCAAGCGGCACAAGCCCTAAAACGGTGGTAATTGCCGTCAGTAACACTGGGCGCAAACGGGTTTTCCCAGCTTCCACAACCGCCTGTCGCATTTCCAAAGTGGTCAGTCGAACCTGCTCCTGTTTCAAATCACTATTTTGTTTAGCTTGTAACTTTTCTTCTTTCTTCAAGCCAATAAAATCAATTAAAACGATCGCATTGTTCACCACAATTCCAGCCAGGGAAATAATTCCGATCATGGTCATGATAATGATAAAATCCATCTGGAAAATCACCAAGCCGAGGAATACACCAATGGTAGAGAATACCACAGAGGTAATAATGATAAATGGTGTGGTTACCTGATTGAATTGTGCCACAATAATCAAAAAGATCATGAATACCGCAATCAGCAAAGCTCCGGAAAGGAAGCCCATTTCTTCCGCCTGCTTTTCCTGCTCCCCTCCAAACTTAATGGTGTAGCCGTCAGGCACCGGAAATTCATCCACCACCTGGCGAATTTCATCATTCACCTTATTGGCATTGTAGCCGTCGAGCACATTGGACGAAAGCGTTACCACACGGTCCATGTCTTTTCGCTTAATTCCACCATATGTGGAACTCAGTTCGATGGTGGCCACCGAAGAAATCGGCACCTGATGGATTCGTCCGTCAGACTGGTTTCTAAAGGTAATATTCTGATTCATCAACGCCTCGATATCATAACGATAGTCTTTATCGAGTCTCATCTGAATTTCAAAATCATCTTCACCCTCTTTGTATTTCGAAATTTCCTTACCAAAAAGTGCCGTACGAATTTCCATGGCAATCTGTGCGGTAGAGAGACCAAATCGACGAGCCTTTTCACGATCGATATTCACGAGCATTTCTGGCTTGCCAACTTCCAAGTCAGATTTCAGCTTTTCAATTCCCAAAATCCCGGCACCACTGATTTCGCTTTTCAGTTCATCAGTAATACTGATCAGTTTTTCGAACTTCGGACCGATAATTTCTACAGAAATCGGTTTACCTGTCGGTGGTCCGCCTTTATCCTGATCCACGGTAATGGACACCCCAGCAAGGCCACCAACGCCCTCCCGCACTTTATTCATGATCTCGCGGGTACTCACCTCGCCACGCAAAGCAAATTCCACGAAGTTAATGGTGATTCTGGCTTTGTGCGGTGTTTTTCCTCCACCCACTGACATCTCGCCGGGATCACTTGTTCCAGCGCCAACATTCGAGATAATGGACTCCACCACATCTCCATAAGGCGCAACAATTTCGGCGAGCTGCTGCTCAATTTTTAGTCCCGTTTGGTTGGTTTCTTCGATATCCGTTCCTACAGGATATTCAATGAAAACATTCACGTATTTCGGGTCTCCCGTAGGGAAAAACTCAACATTGGGCGTAAAATATTTCATTAATACAATAGAGAGGACCAACAAGCCCACGGTTCCGAAGAAGTAAGCATAAGGCAAACGGCCTTTTACGGCGGTAGCAAGGGTGTTTTCGTACATATTCTCAAGCCAGGGCAAGAAGGTCGCCTGGAATTTTTCCCCCAGAGGCGTCAGTACGTAAACGTTCAGCAGTATAATAGCCCCCGTTATACCAAGCAGGTTTCCTACCACATTATAATGTACCACTTTGGATTCCAAAACTGCAGGGTTCTGAATTCCCGCCGTAGCGAGCATTTTAAGACCGAAGACCAAAAGGCCAACGATGATCAGTCCGAATCCCCAGTAATTTACCCGTTTTTTGTTCACTACGGGGCCATCTCCCTGTACACGCATAAACTGAGCGATAAACACAGGGTTAATCACCAAGGCAACAAACAGCGAAGAACCAAGGGTGATCATGAGCGTAATGGGCAGATATTTCATAAACTCGCCCATCATTCCCGGCCAGAAGGCCAAGGGCAAAAAGGCTGCAAGCGTGGTGGCTGTGGAGGAGATGATTGGAAAAGCGACTTCACCAACACCTTTTTTGGCAGCGTTGATCGGTGAAAGGCCTTCTTCCATCATACGATAGACATTTTCCACCACCACAATACCATTATCCACCAGCATTCCGAGTGCCATGATCAGCGAAAAGAGCACGATCATATTGATGGTTACGCCCATAATTCCCAAAATCAGGAAAGAAAGGAACATGGAAAGCGGAATTGCCATTCCTACAAACAGGGCGTTTCTTGTTCCTAAAAAGAACAACAACACCAACACTACAAGGATCACCCCAGAGATGATGTTATTCTCCAAATTGCTTACCTGTGTTTTGGTTTCTTTGGACTGATCGCCCGTCATGACAATCTTCAGGTCCTTCGGAAAGTGCGTCTTTTTTGCTTTCGCAAGAAGGGCATTAATTTTATCGGTAGCGGCAAGCAGGTTCTCCCCACTTCGTTTCACTACATCGACCATCACTACGGACTCACTCCCGAGGCGGGCAAATGATTCTGGGTCTTTGTAGTCGAAATTTACCGTCGCCACGTCGCGCAAGTAAACGATATTTCCCTTTTCGGCTTTCACGACAATGTCCAGCAACCCCTGTGGGTCTTTGAACTCCCCAAGAATACGGATATTTCTCCGCACGCCATCAGAGAGGGCATCCCCCCCAGAAATATTGACGTTCTCATTGGCCACGGCCATTTCGATGTCCGAAAAAGAAACTTCCCTGGCAGCCATCAGGTACGGGTTGCAATTGATTTTCACCTCACGCTCGCCCACACCACGGATCTCAACTTTGGAAATCTCCCTGAATTTTTCAATTTCATCTTCAAGGTATTCGGCGTAATCATTCAGCTGTGTGAGGGAATAATTCCCCGAAAGGTTGATGTTAAGAATCGGGAATTCCGAGAAATTAAGTTCAAAAACATCAGGCTCCAGCTTCAGGTCTGTTGGCAGTTCTGAACGGGCTTTATCCACCGCATCTTTTACTTTCACCAAGGCATCCTTTACATCAGTTCCAGTAACGAACTCAATCACAATGGTTGAATACCCCTGCACGGAGGTAGACTTAATATTGTCAATATTTTCTACCGTATTGATTTCCTTCTCCAGCGGTCGGGTAATCAGGTTTTCAATATCAGCGGGCGAACTACCGGCGTAGACTGTCCCCACATAAATGGTGGGCATCTCCACTTCCGGGAAGTTCTCTTTTGGCAGGTTGATGTACTGAAAAATACCAGCAACGGCAATCAGCAATGTCATCACAAAAACAGTGGAGCTATTGTTCAAGGCCAGGCTGGTGAGCCCAAATTCCTTGTCAAGCTTATTTTTATTGTTCTCTTCCATGGCTGTGCTTGTTATTTTTGATCAACTTCCGCCGTAGGCTTCAATACCTGCAGGGTCATGTCCTGTGCCGCCTCACGGTAACCTTCGGTAATCACCTCGTCGCCATCAGTCAGCCCACGGGTAATTTCCGTTTCACCACGGAAGCTTTTACCAAGCTCTACACGCGAGCGGTGTGCCTTCTGGGCTTTGCCATCGGTTTTTACGGTGTACACATAGTAACCTTCAGAATCCTTCTGAATCAGTTTGGTAGGAACAACAATCGCCCCGTCAGCCTGATAGTCGCGTACCTCAACAACTGCCAGCAGGTTCGGCTTAACCATGCCTTCTGTTTCACCGTCAAGGCGAATTTCAATCGTGAAAGTTCTGTTGCTTTTATTGATCACCTGCCCCAGCGAGGCAATCGTAGAATTTACCGTCTTGTTCAGGGAAGGAAAACGTACCGTTACTTGATCGCCACGCTTAAACTTACCAATGTAGCGCTCAGAAACCTCCGCACGGATATACATATCAGTACTTCCCGCCAAACGCAACAATGGCATGCCTGGAGAAACCACCTCGCCATCTTTGGCAATCACTTCATCAACCTGCCCATTGAAAGGCGCTTTTACCCTCGCCTGATCGAGCTGCGAATTTAGCGTCGCCAATTTCCGCTGCAGGCTTTCGTATTGGTTTTTAGCTTCGAGGTACTGTACCTCCGAGCCTACTTTTTTCTCCCAAAGCGCTGCACGTTTTTTGTACATCTTCTCGGCAAACTCCAGCGAAGTTTTCACCTCAGCAATACCATTGACCACCTGATCGGCATCGAGGTGCAACAAGGACTGCCCTTTTTTCACTACACTTCCCTCTACCACATTAATTTTCTCCACACGGCCCATCATTTCTGCGGAAAGCATCACATTCTTGCGGGATTGTACTTCACCACGCACATCAATCATATGCTCAAAAGACTGGCTGCGAACGGGGATTGTGGCCACATTCAACACCGAACCTGAGGCATTAAAGGCATCGGGGTCCAGGTCCAGGATTTGCTGTTCAACGACCTTAATTTTCGCTTTGGTTTCTGCGAGTTCGGCACGCAATTCCGAGAGTTCCTCTTTTTTGTTTTCAAGGGAATGATCATTGCAGGCAGAAATTGCCACAAGGCCTCCGATCATTAAAAAGATATAATATTTCATAGTTAGGTTGTTTGCTTATTATAAACCGCGGCGATACAGCTGCCCAACGGATTTTTCAAGGTTGACTTTATTTAAAAGTGCATCGTAATATGCATTGAAATAATTCACCTGAGCGGTGATATAAGAATTGTTGGCGTCCACCAATTCGATGTTACTTCCAATACCTTCCTGGTATTTCAGGCGGGTGGTTTCAAAAACATCTTTGGCCAGGGTCATATTTTCTTTTTCAAAGGTGAGTTGGTCGATTGCGCTAAGCAAATTGGCTTTCGACTGAAAGACCTCATTGTCTATGGCCATGGCGGTTTGCTGCTGATCGTACTCGAGTTGTTCAAGTCGCATCCGTACCTGCTGTGCTTTTTGGCGCTTCATGAGTCCGTCGAAAATCGGAATGCTCAATTGCACCCCAATGGTTCCGAAGCCAAACCATTGCGTCCCAAATTTGGTCAGGCCACCGATGGTATTTGCCCCCGTCAGGTACCCCATATTCCCTACTGCATATAAATTTGGCAGGTATTGTACATGAATGTTCTTGAGTTCATATTTGGCCAGGTCTTCCTGAACCCCGAGGAGTTGCATCTCGACCCGATCCGAAGATTTAAAGGCCAGGTCCGCATCGAGAATACTTGGATCAAAGGCAATATCACTGATATGCTCCTCCACCACTACGGGCGCATTAACATTTACTCCCATATGGAAAGAAAGCAACCTTTGGCTCAACTCGATCATTCGCTGTGAGCTTTTCAGCGACGATTTAATATTATTGTAAGATACACGAATACGGTCCACATCAATTTTCTCCGCGAAACCTTCATCAAACATTAATTGGGTCTCATTCAGCAAGGTGTCCAATCGGCCAAGGTTTTGTTCCACCAGGCGGAGTCGCTCCTTATTGATCAGTACCAGGTAATAGGCCTTCTTTACCGATTCCACTACATCAATTTCCGCGCGAATCAGGTCTTTCTGAGCCAAATCCACATAGGTTTTTGCTGCCTCAAGTCCTACAAAGAAGGAGCCGTCAAAAATCAGCTGACTCACCGAAAGGGTGGCGTTGGCATCATAGCTGGTCCCAAAACTGATGGGCGTAATTTGGTCGCTTGGTGACGCTGACGGCGGGGCGTTAGGGTCACTTCCTCCTAAAAAATCACCCGTAATAAAAGAGGTCCGCAGGGCAAAGTTATTGTTGGCGGTTACCTGCCCATTCACCTGCGGCAAACCAATGGCGATGGTTTCCTTTACTTTGTACTGAGATTCCCGAACACTGGCCTCACTTTTATTGATGGCCTGATTATTCTGTAAGGCAATGTCGATACATTGCTGCAAATTCAGTGAAGTCGAGCCTTGTCCCCTACCCAAAAATGGCATGAGGCAGAGGGCAATCATCATCAAAAGTCTCATGATTAGTTTGCTGTTTTGTTTGATTGGTTAATATTTTGAAGGGTATGAAGGCCCTTTTCCGTTACAATTCCGAGTAGAAAATGATCCGCGATCTGCTGATACACCTCTTCGTACTGAAAGGTCGCCCGGGGAAACAAATTTGGACGAAAACAATATTCAAGCTGCTCCATGCGTAGCACTGCCATCACTTTCACATTGAGATCCTGGCGAAAAAAAGCCCGATCCACCCCTTGCTGAAGCAGGGCACTCATGTTATGCTGCACCACTTTATGCTTAAAATCCAAGTAGGCAGTCCAGCCCTTTGGGTAGTACCGCTCAATTTCATGCAATACGAGCGGATTGCTGCGGGCATGCATTTCTTTAGCAAAACCCGACAGTTTGAGAAAAGCATCGACAGGATCAGCGGCCAAATCAATGATGGAGCGCATTTGCTGCTCCTGCTTTTCAAATTCCTGTTCAAGCGTAGCCAGAAGCAATGCCTCCTTGTTGGGAAAACACTGATAGATGGTTTTTTTTGACACCCCGAGCTTTCTTGCGATTTCATCCATGGTCACTGACCGTATCCCCAGACGACTGAAAAGCTCGAAGGATAACGCTATTATTCGATCATGCATTGACAATTAGGATTGAGGTTAAGTTAATATAACATTAAAAACGCTCGAAACTATGCAAATTTCAATCGTTTCCAAAGTGTATATTGTGATTTTTCTCATTTGCATTGCCTATCCTATCATTAGTTTTATCAATAAACCTTTTAACAAACAGGATTTTTGTATCGTCGAAAGTGGCTCAGAAAAATCATACCGCCTTATGGCTGAAATAAAGCCGCTTTTAATAACTGTTGGATCCCCCGATGATGAAAGAAGGTGAGTGAAACGCCACATCGAATTCAAGCGGTATTTACCACTTCAAATAGAAAACAATCCTGCGTATTTACACAAGTAAAAGAGCGCAAAAAGATCCGCACAAATTCGTACCTAAAAGATCAACATTGAAGACAGCAAAATAGCGACAACATGAAAATGTACATATCAGACACCTCCTGAATCCGAGAGACGTCTTTATACTTAAAATGCTATAAACTTTAATTTATCGAGGATTTTAATTTCAGAGAGAAAAATTGCATTCCGCCACCTTCAGTCAGCTAATTGCCTTGTATTTTTCAAACAACTCCCCTTTTTGCGTGTTTTCCTTAGCAAATAGCTTTTCGAAAGGTAAAAAAAGGGATTTTCAGCGCTCAGTGCGGCGTTATTATTTCTGTTTTCAGAAGTGATTTTTAATTTTTTTCTTACCTTTGCATCGCTATTAATAAAGAATAGGACAATTTGAATAAGGTCGAAGCTTACTATTTTCAGCCTTATTTAAATCGTTACAACACTTTGAACATATTATTCAAAAAATGTCTGCGGTAAAAATCTTCTCCGGTACTGAGTCTCAATATTTAGCTGAAAAAATCGCCCACCAGTATGGTACAGAGGTTGGTGATGTAAAAATCAGTAAATTTAGTGATGGCGAAATGTGCCCTGCCTTCCAAGAGTCCGTTCGTGGCTGTGATGTATTCATCATTCAATCTACTTTTGCTCCATCAGACAATTTGATGGAAGTTTTATTAATGGTAGATGCTGCCCGTCGTGCTTCGGCAAAATACGTAACTGTTGTAGCCCCTTACTTTGGCTATGCTCGTCAAGATCGTAAAGATAAGCCAAGAGTGCCTATCGCTGCCAAATTAGTAGCTAATCTGCTTACTGCTGCTGGTGCTGATCGCATCATGACTTGTGACCTACACGCTGGTCAAATTCAAGCATTCTTCGATATTCCTGTGGATCACCTTGAAGGAGCGACTGTATTTGTTCCTTATTTGGCTTCTTTGGGCTTAGAGAACCTTTTGTTCGCAGCTCCAGATGTTGGAGGAACAAAACGTGCGCGTGACCTTGCCAAGATTTTCCGTTCCAATATGGTGATCTGTGACAAGCATCGTGAGCGTGCCAACGAGGTAGCTTCTATGCAGGTGATTGGTGATGTTACTGGTGCTGATGTTATCATTGTTGATGATATCATCGATACAGGCGGGACCTTGTGCAAAGCAGCTGATATTCTATTGGAAAAAGGTGCTAAATCTGTTCGCGCAGTCATTACACACCCTATCCTTTCAGGAAAGGCTTATGAAAACATTGAGAATTCTTCCTTGACTGAATTGGTGGTTACAGATACCATTCCATTGCGTCAGGAGTCTTCAAAAATCAAAGTATTGTCTGTTGGTGAGCTTTTCGGTAAGGCGATCCGTAAGATTCACGACAATGAGTCGATCTCTTCTTTGTTCATCAAAGGCATGTCTATTTAAGACGAACTTCTTAGTTGGTTATTAAATCACTGAAACCACAAGTATTTTCGAAATACTTGTGGTTTTTTTATTTTATTTTCCGATATTTGCACGCCTGTTTGAGTGAATAACAAGAACAGGCTTTTAATATTTATTTATACTTAACAATTTATTATCATGCAAACTATTGAGGTTGTAGGGTTTAAAAGAGCGAACCTTGGTAAAAAGGATGCTAAAGATTTACGTTTAGAAGGTAATGTTCCTGCTGTACTTTACGGTGGTGAAGAGCAAGTACACTTCTACGCTCCAGCATACTTGTTCCGCGACTTGGTATACACTCCAAACGTATACTTCGTAAAATTGAACATTGAAGGAACTGAATACAAAGCGGTATTGCAAGACACGCAATTCCACCCAGTATCAGAAAATTTGTTGCATGCTGATTTCTTGTTGGTGAACGACGATAAGCCAATGAAAATGGAATTGCCTGTAGTTTTCGAAGGAAGCTCTCCAGGTGTTGCAGTTGGTGGTCGTTTGGTTACGAAATTGCGTAAAATCAAAGTTAAAGCTTTGCCTAACGCTTTGCCTGATAACATCAAAGTTGATATTTCTACTTTGGAATTGGGTAAATCAGTTAAAGTTGGTGAAGTACCTGTAGAAGGACTTGAAATTTTGAACAACCCAACTATTTCTATCGCTACAGTTGAGATTCCTCGTGCATTGCGTTCGAAGCAATCTGCTGGCGAAGATGGTTCAGAAGAAGCATAAGCTTCCCACTGATCTTAAAAAATTTAAATCCTCACGTTTTAACGTGGGGATTTTTTATTCCTGCCAATCTGAAGGGACCTCCTTCATTATTATGATCTAAAAATCATGAAATATCTAATCGTTGGTCTGGGTAATATCGGACCAGAATATGAACTCACACGCCATAATATTGGTTTTTTGACATTGGACCGATTAGCGGACAGTAAAAATGTAGCATTCCAGACAGACCGTCTGGCATTCAAAACTGAGTACAAATTCAAAGGGAGACACATTCACCTGATTAAGCCGACCACCTATATGAACCTGAGTGGGAAAGCAGTACGCCATTGGATGAATGAACTCAAGATCCCCAAGGAAAATGTATTGGTGATCGTGGACGACCTTGCCCTGCCTTTCGGCAAATTGCGTATGCGGGCCAAAGGCTCTGCCGCAGGACATAACGGCCTGAAAAATATCGAAGAACTCACTGGCGGACAAAATTACGCAAGGCTGAAATTCGGTATCGGAAATGAATTCTCCAAAGGCAAGCAAGTCGACTTTGTATTGGGGAAATTTGAAGGAGGCGATCTCGCAGAACTCCCCCTTTTCATGGATAAAGCCATTGAGATGATTCACGGATTCTGTAGCATCGGAATTAACCGAACCATGAGTCAGTATAATGACTAAAATTGAAAGCCTGATTTTGTTCAGGCTTTTTTGTTGCGCTTTTTTTCGCAAAAACACCTCAATCCGCACATCATTAAAAAGTACAACTGCCACGCCGTATCCCCCACCTAAAGCCCTAAATCAGCTATAAAAAGGGCCATTGCACGGATTCTCCTCTAATTAATTACATAGCGGTTATGTTTGGGTTTAAAAACACACGGTGTTCGTATAAAGGGTTAACACAGTAACCACCTAACATCATTAACCTAATGAACATCCTTGCTCCATCCTTTGGAAGAGACATGGCTATTCTTTTATTCAGTCTTTTCTTCATATTACCTTCCTCACTTCAGGCACAAAGCCCTGTACCCCTCTCAGGAATCGTCAATGAATATGGCGAGGTCCTCGGGATCAATGAGCAGAAATGTAAGCTCAAAATCACCAATCCGGAAGGTTTTTCCATAGGCGATAAAATTTTGATCCACCAATCCAAAGGTGCGACCTTCAATACGGCTCAAACCGACGAATATGGCGATGCTGTTGATATGGCTAACGCTGGAAATTTCGAAGTCAATACGGTCCTGACGGTTGTCGGGGACACTCTTATACTTACACATAAACTCCTCCGGGATTATGATCCGGGCTTCGGTGTCCAGGTGGTTGGGCTCCCCGACATGGTGGACGCTGAGGTCACCGCTGAAGTGACCGCAAAACCCTGGGACGGTAAAACAGGTGGGATTGTCTTTCTCCTTGCACATGGTACACTTGAACTTAATGCACCAGTAATTGCAGATTCCATCGGCTATATAGGAGGACAAACAGCAAGAGGGGGAAATCGGGAAAACACCTTTGAGTATGCCTTTACTGATCAGGCAATAGGTGGTAGCAAAGGAGAATCCATGGCCTTCCCAGTCACCCAGGACGTAAGCCCTTCTAATTATGGAAGAGGGAAAATTATTACCGGTGGTGGTGGTGGAAATAATCACAATGCCGGTGGTGGTGGTGGTGCGAATTATGGCGCTGGAGGTTTGGGCGGTCGTGCACTTCAAACCAAGCGACGAATCACTACAGATAATGACAGCAATGATGGCAATACCCCTGGGGAACTGATCGGTGGACTTGGCGGGATGTCTTTGTCAGACAATTTCAAGCTCACCTCCTTCAATAAGATTTTTATGGGTGGTGGCGGTGGTGCCGGACATCAAAACTCTGGTACTTCTGCCTTTAAAAACCGTCGTCATTCCAGAGGACAAAATGGTGGGGGGATCATTATTCTTTCCGCTAATTACCTGATCACGAATAACAACAAAATCAGTGCAAACGGAGGCTCCTACCCCGCACTTGCCACCGTTTCCGCAGACAGAATCCCCAATTCCACTACTGACAATGCTTCTGGTGGTGGTGGTGCCGGCGGAAGTGTGCTCATTGATGCCGACGGTGTAGCGGGAGGATTATTGATCGACCTCAACGGTGGAAATGGCGGACACACCTACAAAGGCAATGTACAGGATGCCTACGGCCCAGGCGGTGGTGGCGGTGGTGGAACCTTATCGCTCAGTAAAGCACAGTATTTAAATCAAACCACCTGGTCGGCAACGGGCGGGGAGGCTGGAACCATTCAGGAAAACAGCGTGCTTTTCAGTGCCGACAAATTTTATGGATCAAAGCCTGGCGCTCTGGGTGGCATTGCTTTTGGCATTTCTCTGCTTGAAGGAACAATTCCCTGTAATGATGCCCCAAATGCTGAAGATGATTTAGGATATACAGGCGCCAACACCCCTATTTCCCTGAATTTCCTAAAAAATGACCAAGCCAATACAAATGTGGATTTTAATATCCTGTCCCACTTTAAGTTTGGCTCCCTAACGGTCGAAGATAGCATCATGACCTATACGCCTGTCAATGGATTTATTGGTCAGGACACCCTTGAGTATGAATTATGTGTTGGAACAGGTGCCAATAAAGCCTGTGACCCGGCTTATGTAATCATACAGGTTATTCCCGATGAAGCGCCTAAACTAAAAGACTCTTTTTACAGCCTGACAACCTTTGGCCCTTTTCAAATTCACATTGATGAATTAGCAGAAAACCTGCCGGAAAACTACACCTTAACCATATGTGAAGACCCTGAACTCGGTACCGTAACAGTTATCGATAACAAAATTCTTGAATACATTCCTGACTATATTACAGAAGCAGGACAGGCGCAATTTTGCTATGAGGTCTGTGTGAACCCCAACACGGAGGACGAGACCTGTAGTACAGGCGAAATTGTCATCCCATTCGACTATGACATTACCGTGCTTACCCTTGAAGATGATGTGAATACCACACCAAACACGGCCATTACTTTCGACCCTACAATCAACGACAAAGCTCCGGAAGGATACACCATTTCCCTTTGTAATACGGGTCAGACCCAGGGTAATGCAACCGTTTTGGCCGATCAGCAAATTCAGTATACGCCTCCTACAGACTTCGAAGGGCAGGATGCGATCTGCTATACCCTTTGTGATCCTACTGGAGAGCAGTGCCATTCCAATATCATTAATGTTGAGGTAGCTACCGCCTGGAATGTCCAGCTTACCGACGATGAAACCCAAACCCCATACCGAAGCCCGATCGACATTAATGTTTTGATTAATGATACCGAGCTTCCTGAAGATGACAGTTACAGCCTGCAAATTTGTAACACGCAAGTCAATGGTACGGCAACCATAACTGCGGAAAATGAAATACGATATGTACCCAATGACAACTTCTTTGGTAAGGAAATCATCTGTTACAGTGTTTGTAGCACCAACAACCCTGAACTTTGTGAAGAAGCCTTTGCCGTTGTGGAAGTCATCATCGACCCGAATGAAATTCCGTCAATTTTCCCTGTCGAGGTTAATACCCAGCCCGATGCTGTTCCTTTCGTATTTGACCCTGCCCAGATTCCGCAATTTCAATTGCCACCCAACTATGAAATTATCTTAATAGAGGGACCTGAGGCAGGAGATGCCATAATCGTTGATGGAAAAATCATTAAATACACTTTGGACCCATCTCAAGAGGGCACCTTTAAAATCAAATATCAGCTTTGTAATACCCTGCCACAATATGATGATCAGTGTAGCGAAGCGTATCTGACCTTCGACAGCTTCTATCCATCGACCACGGTAGCACCCCAAACCGACAGTGATATCATTCAGCAAGGGGAAGTTGCAAGTGTAAATGTATATGAGAATGACCAGATTAATAATGGGATATTCGGATCCATTACGTTGGTGAACCCAACCTCTGACAATGGTACGGTTCGCGTCAACGACAAAACCATTACATTCACGCCTAATGCCGATTTTATTGGCACTGAGATTATCCAATACGAACTGTGTAGTCAGGAAGGGCCTTGCGCACAATCCCAATTGTTTGTAAGTGTAAATCCTCAAGCGAATGATGACAACAGTCCGGTGATTTACACGATTAACTATAACCTTTCAGCAAACACCCCTATTCCTGCATTTGACCCTGCCACCATCACGGCCTTTGATTTACCGCCAAACTATGCGCTCACCATTCTGGAACAGCCCACAGACGGTACCGTCAATTTGAATGGCAACGTCATCACTTATGTACCCGATGCAAATCAGGGAGCAGGCATTTACAGCATAAAATATGAGATTTGTAATACGGATCCTGCACACACTGATAAATGCGCATCGGCATACCTTACCTATGACATTTATGCGCCCTCGGCTATTGTTGTTGCCCAGACAGATGGAGCCACAACTCCGCAGGGTGTAGAAGTTACGGTTGATGTGGTCGCTAACGACCGGATAGAAAATGATGAGTTTGAAAGTATTTCCATCATTTCAGGTGGGGACAACGGAACGGTAAGCATCGAGGGCGATCAGGTGAAATTTATTCCCGATCCGAGCTTTTTCGGCACTGAGATTATCACCTATGAACTTTGTTCAAAAGGAGCTGTATGTGCGCAATCGCAATTATTCATCAGCGTGAATCGTACCGCCATTCCAATAAGTGAAATCCCTAATATTCATGCCTTAACACTGAATATCGAAAGCAATGCCCCAGAGCAAACTTTCATTCCAGGGAATATCAGTGATTTTGAATTGCCTGACAATTACGAACTGACCATCATTGAACAACCCACGGAAGGCAGTGCAACTGTTGATAACGGCAACATCAAATTTACCCCAGCACCGGATCAGTCTGGTGTGGCGCAAATAAGATATCGTATTTGTAATACCCGTGAAGGCTATACCGATCAGTGCGATGAGAGTATTCTGAATTATGACATCACCGCTCCGGACATCAGTATTATTGCCCAAACTGATATTGCAATCATCAATCAGGGGGAAAGCGCTGAGGTCAATATTTTCGCCAACGATGACTTGGGCAGTGGTACTTTTGCCTCCATCACAACCGATGCCACGTCTATAAACGGTGGTACAATAGCACTCTCCGACGACACCAAAACACTGACGTACACCCCTCAGGCGGGATTCTTCGGTACAGACATCCTCACCTATCAGTTATGTACCAGCGAAGGCCCATGTGCCGAAGGATTGGTATTCATTACTGTGCATCGACAGGAAGTGCCTGCGGACGAGATCCCTGAGGTCTATCCACTGACCTATTATATTCAGCCCACCGATGCGCCAGAGGTTTTCAACCCCAACCTTATTGAGGATTTTATCATTCCCGCAAATTATACCATCAACATTACTGAACAGCCCGATTTTGGAACTGCAATTGTGGAAGACGGAAAAATCAAATTTACACCAGACCCCAACCAAGAGGGGGCTTTCAAAATCAAATATGAGGTCTGTAACACCCAGCCAACTTTTGCCGACCAGTGCGATGAAACTTACCTTACCTATGAAGTTCGTCTGCCAAATGCTGAAGTGATTGCCCAGACCGACAGTAAAAACATTCAGCAGGGAGAGGTGGCCATTATCGACCTTTTTGCCAACGATCGCATCGTTAATGGTTCTTTCGGATCGATGAATATTGTGTCAGCTTCTTTGAATGGCACCGTGAGTCTGGACAATACCACCCTGACCTTCACACCGAAACCGACCTTCACAGGAACGGAAATCATTACCTATGAACTCTGTAGTGAAGACGGGCAATGTACACAGGCGCTGGCTTTCATCAGTATTAATGCCATGGAGGCTCTCGATGCTGAAGAGGACTTTATCTCCACGCCTCACCAAACCCCAGTCATCGTGGATGTAAAAGCCAATGACCAATTCGACCGGCCGGTAACCGTTGCGCTATGCGAGCCATTAAGCCCTGATGTTGGTATTGCCGACCTGAATGATGATGGATCTTTCCTTTTCACTCCAGCGGAAACCTTCTTCGGAACAGCGGTATTCTGTTATCAGATTTGTGATGAGGAAATCACCAGCAACTGCGCTAAGGCATTTGTAATTATTGATGTCCAAAAGCCCGAGGAACTGAAACTCAATACGGACCAGGCAAGTGTATTGGTCAATCAATCCGTATTGGTACCCGTAACAGAAAATGATAATATCTCTGCCAATGAAATAAAATCGGTAACCGTTTGTAGCCAGCCCGCATTCGGTACTGTGGTTGCTGACGGGCTTAGTATCCTGTACACTGCAGGGGCATCCCCAAGCAATGAGCCTATCATTTTCTGCTATGAGGTTTGTGATATCTATGGCCGATGTAAAACTTCCTTCGTGATGGTGGAAGTCACTGGAGAGCTCAAAGACTTCACCCTTGCCAACGATGAAAAGGTCATTGCTCCTGAAGGCGCATCGACGATCGATTTCCTTGACAATGATGAATTGCCAGAAAATTATACCGTCATTCTCTGTGATACTGAATTCCCTGGCACCGCAACACTAACCTCTGGCCTGATGCTGGAATATACCCCAGACCCAAGCAGTAGCACGTCTTATGTGGATATCTGTTATCAAGTTTGTGAAAGGAAAAATGGACAGAAAGTAAACTGTAAAAATTCCAATATCAGATTATCCATGTTCGAAGGCCTTCAAGCAGTGGACGATACTTATGAAACAAGCATCAATCAGGGGGTGGATATTAGCCCGTGGGAAAATGATGAATATCCGAGGGATTCGGAGATGGATCTGCCGCCATACTTTAAAATAATTACCCAACCGGCAAATGGCACAATCTATCCCGGAACGGACTTTATCACTTACGTCCCCGACACCTCTTTTGTGGGCACGGACCAGTTTACCTACACCATTTGTTACGACTCCAAAAGTGATCTCTGTGATACGGCTATGGTAACCATCAACATCACACAACAGGTTGCCCTGAACATCTTCAATGCGGTATCGCCAAATGGGGATGGTTTGAATGAAACATTTTATATCGAAGATTTGGAACAGTTCTCCAAGAATCAGCTGCTGATCTTCAACCGATGGGGAGAAAAAGTCTATCAGGTCTCCAACTATAAAAACGACTGGGCAGGAACCGACTCCCGCAACAGGCCACTGCCCGATGGCACCTATTACTATGTACTCAAAATTGTAGGCATTGATGAAGAGTTTTCAGGATTCATCACCATTCAACGCTAACCTATGAAAAAATTATATATCACGTTGCTTTGCTCTGTTTTCAGCCTGTTCTGCCAGGCACAACAAGAGCCGATGTACACCCAATACCTGTTTAATGGCTTAATGTACAACCCTGCCTATGCCGGAAGCCGTGCCTGGGTAAGCGCCAGTTTACTGTATCGCCACCAGTGGACGCAGCTTGAAGGAGCACCTAAAACAGCCACCTTTTCCCTGCACGGGCAACCGACAGAAAAAATGGGGCTGGGAATGAACGTTTACAACGACCAGCTCGGGGTTAACCGAACCACCGGCTTTAACGGGAGCTATTCCTATAAAATTCCGCTCAGCAAAAAACACTCCTTACGCCTGGGGGTAACTGGGGGGATTATTCAATACAACAACAACTGGGATGAACTCAATATTCAGGACCCTGACGACCCATTGTTTGGCCTCAACAATGAATCCTTCCTTCTACCCACTGTTGGCGTAGGCGCTTACTATTATTCAGAGCGATTCTTTGCTGGAATCTCCTTGCCTCAGCTTATGCAACACCGACTGAACAAGGAGAACCCCGATGCACAGGCACAGCTGCTCAACCATATGTACATCACCTTTGGGGCGATTTTTCCCGTTTCTTCATCTGTTAAGCTAAAACCCGCAGTATTGATGAAGCAGGTCAGTGGGCGGCCATTTCAGGTAGATGCCAACATCACGGCGATCTTCAACGATTACCTTTGGGTCGGGGCCACCTACCGATCCAATGACGGCCTGGCGGTCATGGCAGAAATACACCCCAAACCCCAATGGTGGTTTGGCTATGCTTATGATTATCCTATTTCGGATTTGGGCCCACAACAAATTGGTACCCATGAAATATTTATAGGCTTCGACCTCTTTAAAATGGATGAAGCGATTTTCAGCCCAAGATATTTCTAACAATGAAACAACTACTGCTCACTACCCTACTGACGGCCATCATTGCTTTGAATGGTTTTGGACAACAAAAAACACTGATCAAAGCGGACAAGCATTTCAAAAAACATGAATACACCGCCGCTATTGATGAATACAGTAAGTACCTGGCCACAAAAAACAGTGGCGAGGTAACACAAAAGCTGGCGCAGGCCTATATGGCGGCCAAAAGGTACCCTGAAGCCCTGGAGACCTACCGTGTACTGATCAAACTATACCCTGCAAAAACAGAACTGATGTTGCCTTATGCCGATTTGCTGATGAGTCAAAAAAGCTACAAGGCCGCTCGGGTGGTACTGAAACGATACCTCAATTACCATCCCGAAGACCGCGCACTCATTATGCCCAAATTACGCGCCTGTGGAAACTACAGCAGCCTGTCGGTGAACAAATTCGCCGTTAAAGCGGAAGCCACTAATTTCAACAGTGAATTTAATGATTTCAGCCCAACGGTTGTTGAAGACAAACTGATCTGGTGTTCCTCTCGCGCATATCACAAATCGCGGTACTTATGGGATAATCAGCACTTTATCAACTTATTTGAAGGGCAACTCAACGGTATTGGTCAGATTGATGATGCCACAGCAATGCCCAAAACCATCAACTCAAAACTACATGAAGGGCCGGCTACTTTTGACCAGGCAACCAAAACCCTCTACTTTACTCGAAACACCTCCAACGAACGGGAGCAGCGAAACTTACAGATAATGTACACCCAAAAGGAAGGGGATGAAAAGTGGAGCAAGCCAAAACATTTAAACTTTCATAAAAAGCATTCTTCCGAAGGTCACCCGACGATTAGCAAAGATGGGCAAACCATGTATCTGGTCACGAATTATAGCGATGGCTATGGTGGCACAGATCTCTATAAAAGCAGTAAAACACCTTATGGAAAATGGGGCACGCCCGAAAACCTTGGGAAAAGCATCAACACCAATGGCAATGAGCTGTTTCCCTATATTGCTGATGACGGCTATCTGTATTTTTCCTCAGACACCCACCCAGGGCTTGGCGGCCTTGATTTATTCAGGGTAAAAGTGGAAGGTGATAAATATGGGGAAGTGGAACACCTCGGTGCCCCTTTCAATTCCGAGAAAGATGATTTTGGGATTTGCCTGATTGGCAGGGACTCCACAGATTTTCGGGGCTTTTTCTCTTCCAACCGAGGGGCAAGAAATGGCAATGACGACATTTACCATTTTCAGAATATCATGATTGACCTCAATGTTACGGTAAAGGACAAAGAAAATGGCAAATCCATTCCCATGGCAAGCATTGAATTGATTGATGATAAAGGCAAAGTGGTTCGTGGGGTCAGTGATGAATTTGGCGAATATTTTATCCGCCTGAATCCTGAGATTGCATATAAGGTCAATTGCGATAAAAAACGATACACCACGGAAGCCCTCGCTTTCGACACCAAGGGGTTCACTGAAAATAAAACCATCGAGAAGGAGATTTATCTGAGTAAAGGCTACACCCCGCATCTTACTGGCAAGGTGGTGAACGGTACTTCCAATACCATTTTACCTAAAGCCGTAGTGGTGCTCAAAGATGTAAATACTGGCGATGTCAGATCGTATGAGTCTGAGGATGGCTACTATGACTTTTCCGTACAGCCAGGGAGCGAATACCTCATTCTGGCTCAGAAAACGGACTTCATGAGTCATGAACAAACCGTAAGCGTGCCCTTAAATCAAATGAGAAACATCAATAGGATCTCTCCGCTGGAGCGACTGAAAAAAAATAAGATTCTCGACATTGAGAACATTTATTATGAATTTGACCGAGCGGCCATTACCCCTGAATCTCGGACAACACTCAACAAGGTTATCCGCATCCTAAAAAATAATCCCGACATCGTTTTGGAACTTTCCTCCCATACCGATGCACGAGGCACGGACGAATACAATAAGGTTCTTTCTCAGAAAAGAGCAAAATCCGCCCTGGCCTATTTTGAGAAATTCGGCATTGAGCCCTTTAGGCTGGTCTATAAATATTATGGCGAAACACAGCCAAAAATGCCCTGCCCCAACGGCGACTGCCCAGAGGAAGTGCATGCCGCAAACCGAAGGACCGAGTTCAAAATTCTTGACTTTTAAAATACTGTGTTAGGCTTTTCCACGAAAGCCAAAATTAGGGGAGGTTGCTAAATGCACCTCCCATTTCTTTGCGCCTATTTCACATCATAGGAAAGGTCCCAGTCTTTCCAAACGGCCTCGTAGCCCTTGGATTGCAGCATTTTTGCAATCGCCTCGGGGCTCCGCTCATCGGAAATCTCAAACTGCTCCAACGATTGTGGCGCCACCGCATAACCTCCTGGGTTGGTCTTCGATCCCGCACTCATGGAAGTAATGCCAAGTTTGAAGGCATGATCTCGAAAAACCTCATGTTCCCTTGTGCTGAGGCTCATTTCCACCTCCTGATTGAACAGGCGGTAAGCACAAATCAACTGAACAAGCTCACGGTCATTCATCGCTACTTTAGGTTCCAGCCCTCCACTGAATGGCCTAAGGCGCGGAAAGGAGATCGAATATTTGGTCTGCCAATATTTTTTCTCAAGATATGACAAATGCAATGCATTGAAAAAACAGTCGGTTCTCCAGTCTTCCAAACCAATCAGCACCCCCAGGCCAATTTTATGAATCCCTGCCCTACCCAGACGGTCGGGAGTTTCCAGTCGGTAATCGAAATTGGATTTTCGCCCTTTGGTATGGTGAATTTTGTAATCCGCCTCGTGATAGGTTTCCTGATAAATGTAAACCTGATTCAGCCCTTCCGCAATCAATTCTTCATACTCCTGCTGTTCCAAGGGTTGCACCTCCATGGATAAATTTGCAAAGTGCGGACGCAGTAAGCGCATGGCTTTCTTGATGTAAGGGACACCCACAGTACGGTTTGCCTCACCCGTTACCAGCAGCAAATGTTCAAAACCCATCGCCTTTATCGTGGAGGCTTCTTTAAGTATTTCGGCATCCGTCAGTGTCCGCCTCGGAATTTTATTGTCAAGACTGAACCCACAATAGGTACAAATATTCTGACATTCATTGGAGAGATACATCGGCACATACATCTGAATCGTTTTCCCAAAACGCTTTTGTGTTAATTGATGACTGCGCTGTGCCATCTCTTCGAGAAACGGTTCCGCGGCAGGGGAAATCATGGCCATGAAATCCTCGAGATTTCTGTGCTTACTTGCCAATGCCCGCCTGACGTCCGTTGCCGTTTTGGCATAAATCCTGGCTTTGACCTCCTCCCATCGATATTCCGAAAACAATGATTTAAATGAATCCATCAGTCCCCGAGTTCAGCTAAAAAATCCGTCAGTGGGCTGCTTGCCTGTGCCACTGCTTGTTTTGGTGCCAATTTCGCTTCATAAGCTAATCGTCCTGCCTCAACAGCAAGCTTAAAAGCGCAAGCCATTTGCGTTGGATTTTCAGAGACCGCAATAGCAGTATTGACCAGCACCGCATCAGCCCCCATCTCCATGGCCTGCGCGGCATGAGACGGCGCACCAATACCAGCATCCACCACCACGGGCACATTGCTTTGCTCAATGATAATCTCTAAAAAAGCCGCCGCTTCCAATCCCTTATTACTGCCAATAGGCGCCGCCAGTGGCATTACGGCAGCGGTCCCCACCTCTTCAAGGCGTTTACATAGCACAGGATCAGCATGGCAATAAGGCAAAACCACGAACCCTTTTTTCACCAGGGCTTCGGCAGCCTTCAGGGTTTCAATAGGATCAGGCATTAAATATTTAGGATCTGGATGAATCTCCAGCTTCAGCCAGTTCGTCTGCAAGGCCTCCCTGGCAAGTTCAGCGGCAAAAATCGCCTCTTTGGCAGTTCTGACCCCCGAGGTATTGGGCAAAAGGTGAAGGTGCGGATGTTGCAGGTGCGATAAAATATCATCGCGTTCATCATTGACATCTACCCGTTTTAAAGCCATGGTGACCAGTTCCGAAGCGGAAGCCAGCAGGGCGTTTTCCATCTCTATGGAAGAGGCAAATTTCCCCGTTCCTGTAAACAAACGGGACTGAAATGTTCGGTTGGCAATGGTTAACATGTTGTTGTGTTTTTTAATTGAAATATTCCTTCGACAAACTTCACAAAGGCTTCAGGGTCGGGATGATGATGAAGCTCCGAAGAAATCGCGATGCCGTAAACCCCTGCATTGAAAAGGGGGTAAACATCGTCTGCTTTAATTCCCCCAATCGCAAAAACAGGCAGCTCAATTTTGGCGATGGCCATTTGTTTTATCAGTCGCTGATAGCCTTCAATAGCAAGAATTGGACTGAGCTTGGTTTTGGTTTTGGTAAATCGAAAAGGGCCCAGTCCTACGTAATCTACCCCATTTTGCCAATGCCACTTCAGGTGGTCAAAAGTATTGCAGGTACCGCCGATCTCCACCGAAGGCCCCAATAACTTTCGCGCTTCATCTGTGGGCATATCATTTAACCCCAAATGAACAGAAGGAATGCCAAGCGACAAGGCGAGTGCCGCATGGTCGTTGATCGTCAGTTTTACCTGATGTTCCCCACAGATTTTCTGTGCGGCAAGGGCTGTTTTTTTCACCTCCTTCGGATCACAATCTTTCAGGCGTAGCTGCACCCACTTCACCCCCACCTGACAGGCAAAGGCAATATTTTCAAGTTGTATCGCAGGGGTTTTTCCCTGACTGATATAGATTAATCTTTCCATACTTATAAATGGTGGTATGTCAATAGCCCTTCGTGGTAGGCCATTCGCTGTTCAAGGTATTCTTTTGCCAAATGGCAGGCGGTTTTCAGGTCCTGCCCCAAAGCAAGCTGGGCGGTAATCGCTGCGCTTAATATGCAGCCCGTACCATGTTTGGCAGGTAACTTCCCCCGATTACTTTTGATGACCGAAATTCCCTCTCCTTCCACCAACAGGTCTTCACCAAGGTGGTTTTCCCGATGACCTCCTTTCAGTAAAAGATGAGCGGCATATGGCCACTTTTCCACGGACTGGCTACCAAACAATTGTTTGTACTCCTCGGCATTCGGGGTAATCAGAAATAGTTGAGGAAGAATTTCTGTCTTAAAAATCCGATGTCCTTCCTGATGAAACTCGAAGCCTGCAGAAGCAGAAAGTACAGGGTCAAGAATAATTCTTGCTGATGGTGCCTGTGAAATGATGACCTGCAAAATATCCCGCAAAGCAACCCATGAAGGCACCAGTCCAACCTTAATGTATTGCGGCTTGTAAAGCTGAAGTAAAACCTTCAGCTGACTAATAATCTCCTCGGTTTTCAGCCAGCCCACCTGCTCAAAATGCTGCTCGTTTTGCGCAGACCAGCACGTTTGAACGGCCAGCCCCATCACCTGATGTTGCTCAAAGGTTTTTACATCAGCAAGCACACCTGCACCCGCAGAAGGGTCGAAACCTGCAATGCTCAGGACTGTCGTTCGATCAACTTTCATTGATAATCGTCATTATTTGCTTAAAATTCTCCAGTGGTTCATCAGCCCCCGCCCATATACTGCCCATCAAAGCGCAGGACTTAAATCCCCAATCTTTTAAAATTGGAATTTGGGGTTTCCCTACCCCGCCCAAAGCAACTGCATCGGGGAATATTTTCAGGCATTGACTGCCGAAATTGGCATCTTCAGGCTGATAACTATTTTTACTGATACTCGGAAAAACAGGACTGACCAATAAAATAGGAGCCCACTTTCTTCGGGCATTCAGCGCGCTTATCGTGTGTGCTCCAGTACTCCATTGGTTACCTTTGGCAAGCATTTTTTGCTGCTCATTTTCTTCAGCAGCACAAATTTGCTCCGCAAGCTCCCCTTTGGCATGAATGTTCACCTCACCAATACTTTCAGCAGGTATTTCTGATAAATGCACCCATATTCTCTGATGAAAACCCATGGGCAGCTGCTTCAGGAAATCCTGAAAATCTTGGGGCTTAAATGGTGCCTTTCGCCAGTGGTAAGCATGCAGCCCCTGATCAAAGAGCGATCTCACCAAAGCCGCTTCATCGACTAAAGCATGCGTTGGTGAGATGAGCCGCACTTTCATTTATTGATAAATTTCTTTACCCGTAGCTTCAAATAACTGCTTCTTTTCTTCCATACCTTTGGCTATCGCTTCTTCAGAATCAAGGCCATTTTTGTCGGCATAGTCTCTCACTTCCTGCGTGATTTTCATCGAACAGAAATTTGGCCCACACATCGAGCAAAAATGGGCTACCTTCGCTCCTTCAGCGGGCAGGGTTTCATCATGAAACTCCCTTGCAGTGTCTGGATCAAGGGCAAGATTGAACTGATCTTCCCAGCGGAACTCAAAGCGGGCCTTACTCATGGCGTTATCACGGACATAAGCACCAGGGTGTCCTTTGGCAAGATCGGCAGCATGAGCCGCAATTTTATAGGTTATCACGCCGTCTTTGACATCCTTTTTATTGGGCAGCCCCAGGTGCTCTTTCGGTGTTACATAGCACAACATAGCCGTACCATACCATCCGATTTGTGCGGCACCAATAGCTGAAGTGATATGATCGTAGCCAGGGGCAATATCAGTAACCAATGGTCCGAGGGTATAAAATGGCGCTTCAAAACAGTCACGCAATTCTTTTTCCATGTTCTCCTTGATCATCTGCATCGGTACATGGCCAGGCCCTTCAATCATCACCTGACAATCCTGAGCCCATGCTCTTTTGGTCAACTCACCAAGGGTTTCAAGCTCGCTAAACTGCGCGCGGTCATTGGCATCCGCCAAACAGCCTGGGCGCAATCCATCTCCAAGAGAAAAGGCTACATCATATTTTTTCATGATTTGGCAAATCTCATCAAAATGGGTGTAAATGAAATTTTCCTGATGATGTGCCAGGCACCATTTGGCCATTATCGAGCCTCCACGGGAAACAATACCCGTCAGGCGTTTAGCCGTCATGGGCACATAGCGCAACAACACCCCTGCGTGAATGGTAAAATAATCCACTCCCTGCTCTGCCTGCTCAATCAGGGTATCGCGAAAAATTTCCCATGTTAAATCTTCAGCCTTCCCTTTTACCTTTTCAAGGGCCTGATAGATTGGTACGGTACCAATTGGAACTGGCGAGTTGCGAATGATCCACTCACGGGTTTCATGGATATTTTTCCCCGTTGAAAGGTCCATTACGGTATCTGCGCCCCAACGAATAGCCCATACTGCTTTTTCTACCTCCTCTTCTATGGAGCTGGTTACGGCTGAATTACCGATATTGGCGTTGATTTTCACCAGAAAGTTCCGACCGATAATCATCGGCTCAATTTCTGGGTGATTAATATTCGATGGGATCACCGCACGGCCTGAAGCCACTTCCTGACGCACAAACTCTGGGGTAATTTCTCTTGGCGTCATGGCCCCAAAATTCTCGCCCTCATGCTCCACGCCGCGGTCTTTCACTTCAGCGAGTCGCTGATTTTCACGAATGGCCACATATTCCATTTCAGGCGTAATAATTCCCTGTCGGGCATAATACATTTGGGTAACGGGTTGCTCGCTGTTGGCAATCAGCGGCTTCCGAAGTGCCTTGAATCTGAACTCATCCAAAGAGGCATCATTTAACCGCTCATTACCATAGGCTGAAGTGATTCCTTCGAGTTGTTTCACATCGCCTCGTCCACGGATCCACGCTTCACGCAGAGGCTTCAGCCCTTGCCGAACATCCACATTTTCTGAAGGGTCGGTATATACTCCTGAGGTGTCGTAAACAGCCACGGGCTCATTGGGCACCAACTTTTCCGTCCCAAAAATCTTGGTGGGGCTAAGAGAAATCTCCCGCATGGGCACTTTTACATCCTGGTGAATCTCACCTTGGATATATACCTTTTTTGATGCTGGAAAGGGCGAACGGGTAATGGTCGCCGTAGTAGGTGTGGTTTCTGGTTTTTTCATGGTTTATCCTCCTTGTGTTGCTCGAATGATCAGAACTTTATCCTCGGATTGCAAAAGGTGAGTTTCCCAATCGGCACGTGAAACAACACACTGATTTACCGCCACAGCGATACCCGAGGCTTCAATAAGTTGTTCAGATTTTAAAAATTGGGCAAGGGAAAGATTTTCCGTGCACTCCTTTGCAGTTTCGTTGAGGTAAATTATCATCTCCTAAAATGAAAAATTGAATCGGTAAAATGCTATAAATAGCATGGTATCGATTAAAATCTAATACAGGCTTGAAAAATCAACGCCTAAAACCATAGGAATGACCACCGCTCAGGAGGGTACACACATCATGAAGAATTTCACTTTTCCCTTCGGTAGGGTTAACTACATCAGGTTCGTAGGGTATAATCTCAGCCGATCAGGCACCCCTAAAGTTTCCTCCAAATGTAGCATTAAAATATATTTGCAAGCAAATAAATCCGTCACTTTTATTTTTTGGTCAGTTTAAAAAGCTGCAATAATCGGAGGCCACACCCCCTTTAAAAAGTCCAAAACAGCCCCATATTTTGGCTTTTTACATTTAAAAGTCGCTCCTGCCCCATCAACAGTAATTTTGGCACTGCTATAATTGTAAAGTGCAAACGCAAAAAATCCCATAACTTTTAACTTATATTACGTACTTATCTAATAAATACCTTAGAATTGGCATTTAAAGCAAAGAATTCATTAATCCCATTTTGGGAAATTAAAGATTATGCCCAACTTATGCCTAATTTTATAATTATTAGGCGAAACTCACCCTTTCGCATTTCAACTTTGCAATTAATCTAACATTACATTATAGAATGAGTAGCAAGAAAAATTCAGCGTTTCACATTAAATTACCGATTTTTATCGCCCTGGGCTTAATTGCAGGTATTTTAATTGGCGCCACCATGGCGGGTAATGAATCACCCAAAAACAACTCACTCATCAGTTCCATTCATAAATTTTCCAATATTGTCAGCTATATTCAGCGGGATTATGTCGATGAAGTAGACACGGAAGATTTGGTGGAAACTGCCATCTCAAAAATGCTGGAAAAATTAGATCCGCATAGCGTATATATCCCTGCCAAGGATTTAGAAATGTCAAAATCTCAGCTTGAAGGAAAATTCTATGGCATAGGTATTGAGTTCAATATTTTACGCGATACTCTATATGTGGTCTCTCCATTAAGTGGTGGGCCTTCACAAAAATTAGGGATAAAAAGTGGGGATAAAATTGTAGAGGTCGATGGCGAAAATATTGCTTCTACGGGAATCTCCAACCGCGACGTAGTGGATATGCTCCGAGGTGAGCAAGGCACCAAAGTGAATGTCAAGATCTACCGCAAAAACTCGAAGGAACTCCTAAACTTCGATATTGTAAGAGATAAAATCCCTCAAAATTCTTTAGAGGTCGCTTATATGGTCGATCACGAAATTGGCTATATGAAGATCAGCCGTTTCTCGGCAACCACCTATCAGGAGTTCCATGATGGTTTGAAAAAGCTGAAAAATGAAGGCATGACCAAACTGATTCTTGACCTTCAGGGTAACCCAGGAGGCTATATGGATCGGGCGGTAAAAATTGCAGATGATCTTTTGGACAACGACGCCCTGATCGTCTATACCAAAGGGAAAGAAAAACGCTACAACACGCAATATTACGCCAAACGCCCTGGTCTTTTTGAAAAAGGAAAATTGATTGTTTTGCTTGATGAAGGAAGTGCCTCGGCTTCGGAAATTGTTTCGGGTGCTGTGCAGGACAATGACCGCGGCTTGGTTGTTGGTCGCCGTTCCTTCGGTAAAGGTTTGGTACAAATGCCTATTCCGCTGAATGATGGCTCGGAACTTCGACTCACAATCAGTAGATATTATACGCCAAGTGGTCGTTCGATTCAAAAGCCTTATGACGCCAAACATATGGAGGATTATTTCAATGACAGGCTCAACAGGTATGAACACGGTGAGTTTTTCCACGCCGACAGCATTAAGATGAATGACAGCCTGAAATATAAAACCGTTCATGGAAGAACCGTTTATGGTGGTGGTGGAATCATGCCTGATTATTTCGTACCATTGGATACCGCAAACCAAAGCGATTACTTCGTGAAGCTATTCTACTCTAATGCGCTGAGAGAATACACGATCAAATATTCAGAGAAAAATGCCAAGAAATTAAAGGCAATGAAGTATGAAGACTTCCGTAAGAATTTCCGAGTTTCAGAGGCGATGCTTAAAGATTTGATCAAAACGGCAGAAGAGCTCGATGTCAAGTTCAATAAAGAGCAGTATGAAACTTCAAAGGATATGATCAAGCTTCGAATTAAGGCGCAGGTTGCGAGAAGCATTTGGGATAATGAAGGCTTCTACCCGATTTTCAATGAACAAAATGAAGCCTTTATTCAGGCCGTTAAAATTATGGATAACGATAAATCCTGGGTGAAATTATAGCCGATTTTCACCCACAATATAACTGAATTCTAAAAAGCGATACCATCCACTGGTATCGCTTTTTTTTAGGTCGAAAACGGACAAAAAATAAAAATCGGTGAGGGTAATTTCTATTCAGCCTAAGAATAACTAAATTTCGGTATCTAAAAACCAATTACATTCTCATGAGCTACACAAGCCCCGATTTACGCCAATGGCATGGAAGAGTTGATATTGAAGACGGATCGTTAGGCCACCGTTGGCATCAGGTAGTGGAAGGTTTGGACCTTGACGCCTCCTCTCCATTAGATGACCAAAGTAAACGTTTTGCCTTTTTAGGTTTCCGCAGTGATGAAGGTGTAAAAAGAAACAAGGGACGTATTGGCGCTGTCAAAGGCCCTGAAGTCATGCGAAAAGTAATGAGCAGTACTGCCGTTCATTTCGACGAGGCGAAAGTCAAACTCCTGGAGGCAGGCGACGTTTCCTGTGTCAATCACGATATGGAGCATGCGCAGACAGAACTTGGCAAACGCGTCCGCCAGCTTTTGGAACGCAACACACTGCCTATCGTCCTTGGTGGAGGACATGAAATTTCTTTTGGGCACTATCAGGGATTGCATCAATGGGTGAAAAAACACCATCCTGACAAAAAATTGGGGATCATCAATTTTGATGCGCATTTTGACCTGCGGACACCTACCGAAGGCCCTTCGAGTGGAACACCGTTTTTTCAAATTGCGGAACTTTGCAAAGCAGAAAACACCCCCTTTTTGTATGAAGTCATGGGTATTAACCCTGCGGCGAACACGCGAAAATTATTTCAGACTGCTGAAGAGCTGAATGTGCACCATGTGCCTTATTACGAGATGCACATCAGCCATATTCACGACCTGGCGCATACGGTGCATAAATTCATCAATCGTTGTGATTTCATCTACCTGACCATCGATATGGACGTCTTTTCCGCGCCTTTCGCTCCAGGAGTCAGCGCATTGAATTCCTGCGGCACATTTCCTGAAGTGATTTCCTCCATGGTCCGTCGAATTGCCAAATCAGGGAAATTATTGAGCATGGATATTGCCGAGCTCAACCCGAAATTTGATATTGATGATCGCACGGCTAAACTGGCCAGTCACCTGATTTACGAACTCATCACCGCAAAAACCACCGACTAAGGAGCTGTCTGTTGAATAATTTCAGTTTTTATCCATAGATCAATCGGTTTATGACAGTGGGTTTAGCGAGTAGTTGTTTACAATTAGAACAGATGTAGTAAAAAATGAATTACTTTAAACAAGAATCAGAAAGACTGAAATTCAGAAAACTTGAGATAGAAGATATTCCTTCGTGGAGAGCCTTTTTTGTAGGTAATGATAGATTAAAATTTTTAGGAATTGATTTGTCAAAAAAACCTGATACTCTCGCAGCAGAATGGATAGAAAGGCAACTGAAGAGGTATGAAAAGGAAGGCTTAGGACATTTAGCGGTAGAATTGAAGGAGACAGATGAATTCATCGGAGTTGGTGGTATAATACCAAGAACATTGGAAAGCAAAAATGAATTTGAGATCGCTTACTCTTTACTGCCCAAATTTTGGAAAAATGGATATGGGACAGAATTAGCCGAACAAATGAAAAAATATGGTTTTGAGAAAATCAAAGCAGACCGTCTTGTTTCAATTATTGATAAGGAAAATTATGACTCGATAAATGTAGCAGTCAAAAATGGAATGAAAGTGCTATTCGAAACTACATATTTAGGTATGGATGTAGAAGTTTATGGAATAATCAAAAATTCTTAGCATTAAAACGACTGTTTATACTGACCCCTAAAAACAAAGCCCACGATAACGCCTAATCCAGCTATCCATCCAAAGAATAATGGGTGGTTCTTGCGTTTATATTTAAAAAAACATCGGTATTTTCGGCTTACACCACTAACCGATAAAGAGGCTGTCGCATCACGCATGTCGTCATGCAACAGCCTCATTTTACGGAACACCATTCACCCCTCATCAAGTTAGGAAATCGATCAGCTGATTTACGAGCCCTTTACCATTATGAATCTGACAACGGCAGTTCCAAATCCCACAACAAATATCAGCCTGCAGCCTGCGGATAAAGTCTTAACCATAGGATCTTGTTTCGCCGAAGTTACTGGTTCCCGACTTCAGGAGGGAGGTTTTCAGGTTTTAAGCAACCCCTATGGGCCTTTGTACAACCCTGCAAGTGTGTTTAATGCCCTGAGCTGGGCAATGGACGAGCACCCCATCCAAGTGCATGATCTTGTAGAAGTACAATCGGTGTGGCGACATTTTCATTTTCATTCCGATTGTGCCGAGCTTTCGAAGGAAGCTTTGATTGACAAACTGACGAAAATACAGCGGCAGGTAAAAAAACAAATTCTCGAATCCAAACTCCTCATTATTACCCTCGGCACTGCTTTTGTTTACTACCGAAAAAGTGATCAACAGTTGGTAGGGAACTGTCATAAAATACCCGCCAAAGCATTTGACCGAAAAATGCTGACCATTGCTCAAATCACTTCCGAATTTGAAAAACTGTTGCCTAAAATAAAAAACCTTCAGCCCGATATTCAGGTCCTCTTTTCAGTAAGTCCTGTACGTCACCTGAAAGATGGCGCTGTTCAAAACAGTAAATCCAAAGCTATATTGAAATTGGCTGTGGATGAAATTGTCAGTCAGCACTCCTGCTGCGAATATTTTCCTACTTTTGAGATTATGATGGACGAACTGCGCGACTATCGATATTATGCGGATGACCTTACCCACCCCAGCCATTTGGCCGAAGAGATCATTTATGACCGCTTCAAGGCCACCTACCTCAGCGCTTCGGCACAGGCACAGGTTAGGTTGGTCGGGAATTTGAAAAAAGCCGCACGGCATCGCCCATTCTTCCCGCAAACCCCTGAACACCAAAAATTCATTCGCACAACATTGTCCAAAATGGCTGCCCTGCCCAACCATATTGACTTATCCGCTGAAATTCAGTCGCTGAAGGCGCAACAAGAAAAATTCCTGACATAAGCGCTATTGCCCCTTCAATTCAGGGTATTTTTAACGTCCACAGATTGTACAATTTCGCACAGAATATTTTTAGGGAATCGAGAGGCTGTTGCGCAACTGTCCATGGAAGCGCTATATCCAAATTTTATGCTGCCCCTCCTCTACTTCGGATTAAATGGGTGTGAGCAAATTTGATTTGGTTTGATTAATTGCAATCATCGTTATGCCACATCCCCTAAGGAATGAAATCCTATGGGGTGGTTTGCTGTGATTAAATTCTTGGGCAAAACATCAAATAGGGAGAATTTTGTAAAAGGTGTAATTCCGTGCAAATCTATGGGTAAAATATCAGACGGTAATGGAGGAATGTAGCACTATTCAAAATAATTTAAGAACAGCCGCAGGGAAATAGCCCCAAACCTTCAAGATTTTTCATATCTTCACGGGTATTATTGAAATTAAAAATCACGACATTGTCTGCTGGCAATTATTACATTAATTCAAGTATGAATTAAACTTTGCGCAAAAATACAGGTGTTAAAAAATAGGCATACCCCAATTTTTAGCATTAAGCATCATTTTTGCATACAGTTACAGTGTCCACCAAAAGATTATCAAAGTTGGCAAATTATTTCAAAGGGACCATGGTCAAAATGACCGACGAAGAACTTTCGGAGGTTATCAAGAATAGAGAAAAATATGCAGCGCTCTACGTTGAAGCGGCCGCACAAGAAATAAAAGATCGCAAAGAACGACCGAAGCCGCAAATTAAAGAGGGAGAAGGCATTCAGGTGACCAACCAAACGGATGGCAGCAAGAAAATTGTTCTGAACGAGGAGCAGATCAGCAAGCTGATTAAAGACAAAAAATTGCAGCCTGTACCAAGTTTGTATTCAAAGGTATCCATTGCTCTGACGTCGATTTTCATCACGCCACTGTTAGGAATTATCCTGTTCTCTTCCAATTTACGGCGCACAGGAGACACGAAGGGTATTAATTTAACCTGGATTCTCGTTATTGGCTACATCGTGATCAGCACGCTTATCGGCGCCCTAATGCCCGAGAGTGCTGCGATTGATTTTAAGGCACTTCAGTCGGCAGACGCTTCCGCATTATTGCCGCTACTGCCAATAATTGTGGTGAATTTGGTCATAAATATCGCCTTTGCCTTTCTGATTATCACTTACGCCTGGGATAAAATTATAGGTAAAAACCGCCGCTATCATAAGCGTCAGGCCATTGGAACGGTCATTATTTATATATTAATTTTAGTGGTTTTGAGCCAGTTTAGCGGGTTGTTTTAAAGAATTAATGATAAATTTAAAGGCAGTAATTTTTTTACTGCCTTTTTTTATGCCTGAAAAATTTGAGTATGTCTTTATTCGATACGCCAAAATCACCTGCGCATTATGCCGATGTGATCTTGCCTGTTGCTGTTCCTAAGTTATTTACCTATGAAATCCCACCTAATATGGTAGGTTTTCTTTCAGTCGGCTTTCGAGTAATTGTCCCGTTTGGCTCAAAAATCACCACGGGAATCATCAATAAACTTCATCAAAATCCCCCAAAATACAACACCAAATTTATCGATAATATCCTCGATAATGAGCCCATAGTCAGTCCTGTTCAAATCCAATTTATGCGCTGGATGGCCTCTTATTATCTTTGTACTATTGGGGAAGTGTTGAAAGCGGTACTACCTTCAGGCATGAAAATCAGTTCGGAATCACGGGTTCAGCTGCACCCTGATTTCGATTTAGAGACTACAGAAGAGCCCTTGAATGAGCGTGAGCAGCTGCTTTTAGCGCATTTGAGTCAGCACCCACATGTAGACATGAAAGAGGTGCCTAAAATTATCGGTGTAAAGCAGTACGCCCCACATATCAAATCCCTGATTGAGAAGCAGGCCATCATCATCTTTGAACATGTCAAAGAAAAATACAATCCTAAAAAAGAAAAAAGAGTCCGATTAAAGGCACACTGGGCAGAAGAAACCGCCTTAAATCAATTGTTTGGCTTGCTTGAAAAAAAGCAAAAAGGACTGGAATGTGTGATGCGATATCTTCAGTCTGTCAATATTTTTGATCACCCTGAACTCAACAATGTTGGTTTGGAAAAAAAGGCTTTGGTCGCACAGAATGTGTCTGCATCTTCCATTAAAACGCTGGTAAAAAATCAGATTATGGAGGAGTTTGAGGTACAGGTTTCCCGCCTCGGCCGTGACCAAATCCCTGACAGATCCACCATTACACTTACCGAAGCGCAGGAGAAAGCCAAAGCCGAAATTATCGAAGGCATGGGAAGTGGTAAGCCCGTATTATTCCATGGAATAACAGGTTCAGGGAAAACAGAGATATACATAGACCTCATTCAGCAAGCGCTTGAGGCAGGCACACAGGTGCTTTTGATGTTGCCAGAAATCGCCCTTACCACCCAGATCGTAGATCGACTGGCACATTATTTTGGGGAACAGATGGGAATTTACCATTCAAAATATTCTGACCAAGAACGTGTAGAGGTATGGAATGGTGTTGTTAATGGGCAAATTCAGTTTGTCGTCGGGGTGCGCTCTTCATTATTGTTACCCTTTGACAATTTGGGATTGATCATCGTTGATGAATCCCACGAGATTTCCTACAAACAACATGAGCCCAACCCCAGATATTATGCAGCAGATGCGGCACTGATCCTGGCGCACTTACACCATTGCCCCATTATTATGGGATCAGCGACCCCCTCTTTCGAGCAGCTCTTTTTGGCACAGGAAAAGAAGTACCATTTGGTACAACTGACAGAAAGATTTGGCGATGCCCAACTTCCAAAAATGCAATTGGTAGATATTAGCAGGGAGCGCAAAAAGAAAACCATGGTTGGTGATTACAGCAGCGTACTGATCAATGCGATCAAGGAAACGGTGGGTAAAGGCGAGCAGGTGATCATCTTCCAGAACCGCCGTGGCTATGCCCCAATACTTATCTGTGAAGATTGTGGCACCTCCCATCAATGCCCGAATTGCGCTGTTTCACTGACCTTGCACCAGCACCGCAATGAATTGATCTGCCATTATTGTGGGCATCAGGACAAAGTTCCGATGGACTGTTTTGCCTGTGGGTCGGTAAAGCTATCCACTCAGGGGTTTGGTACCCAAAAGCTTGAAGAAGATCTGCAAAATATTTTCCCTGATTACAGTATTCAACGTATGGACCTGGATACCACACGGAACAAAAACAGCTACCAGGTGATTATCGATGATTTCGAACAACAAAAAATTGATATTCTGATCGGTACACAGATTGTAACCAAAGGACTTGATTTTGGTGGGGTAACTTTAGTGGGGGTGGTAGATGCCGACAGAATGCTTCGTTTCCCTGACTTCAGAGCCAATGAACGGGCATATCAGATGATTACACAGGTGGGAGGACGAGCTGGTCGCCGAGCCTCACAACAAGGAAGGGTTATTATCCAAACCAGACAAACAGATCAGGATGTTTTGCAAAAAGTAATTCAGCAGGATTTTAAAGGTTTATTCAAACAGGAACTCGCCGAACGTTTAGAGTTTCAGTACCCTCCCTTTCGGAGACTGATAAAAATTACCATAAAAAATCCCGATGAGCAGGTATGTCAGCAGGCCGCCCTGTATTTAAATGCCGTGTTGGAGGAATGGATTGGTAAGCAACGTGTGCTCGGTGCACAGACCCCTTATATTTCAAAAATCCGCAACTTATTCCTTCGGGAAATTACCATAAAAATTGAGCGGGAGGGTGTGGATTTAAAAAGGGTGAAGTCATTGATTCAGCAGGCAGTCATTGAAACTTACGCTCAAAAAGCTTTTGCAAAAACGCATATTATCAGCGATGTAGACCCCTACTAAAAAAGCGCCCCGAGGGGCGCCTTCTTAATTAGCTTTAGTCAATATAAATTTTTCTCTATCGTTATTATCAAATATTACTAATTGATTATTGTCGTTAAAAATAAACCAAGCCGGATTCCCCTGATCTCGTTCTTCGTTTAAACGGTGGTTTGTATTAAACACCAAAGGTAAGCCCGCAACAAATAACTGATTGTTATTAGGATCACTTTGCCATACCCCTTGCCCATCTACTTTTGAGCCGTTCACCACAACAGTGCCATTTTTACCAAACACTAACTCCATACTTGCATACAAAGTATCTACTGAGTTATAATTATCGAATTGTAGTTGGGTTACTCGCCACGTACCAACCATCATACTACCATCCCCAATTTGGGAGGTTTGAGATTGAATTTCGTATGGAGTAATCTGAATAAACTGAGGAACTACATCTTCTGAACAGGAGAATAATGTAATTATCGAAAGCAAAGCAATTAGGTTTTTCATATTTGAGTTGTTTAATTTTATTACGATTAAATCGTGCTCAAATGTTGTTAGAAAAGTTAGTGGGTGGTGTAAAAAATAGTTAATCTTAGACATACTGAAATTAATTCTGATGAAACATTCTCATAAAATGATCATCATTTTTCATTCAAATTTGAATTTTGACCTTTCAAACCGCATATATATTGAATAAAATATATCTACCAAATAAAATTATTATTTTCATCTGTGTAAGATTTAAAAATAGTTTGGGCAAAAAAAAGCCCGAGGCAGGGTTACCTCAGGCTTCATCAATATTTTGGTAATTATAATTCCCACGTTTTCAGCAAATCAATCGCCTTATAAGCCGATAAATCAAACTGAGTAGGAACGACCGCTACATAATTATTTTCGATTGCCCAGACGTCATTGTCTTCGCCAGTATCCTGGTTATTAAACTGCCCAGCCATCCAATAATAATTTCGTCCCATTGGGTCGGTGCGTTTATCAAATTCCTCCTGCCAAACGGCACGGCCCTGTCGACAGACCTTAATGCCGCGTATAGGTTCCTCCTGCTTTACAGGGAAATTGACATTCAGGGTAATGTCTTTTGGCAAGCCATTTTCCAATACCTTGCGTGCAATACGCTCAACATATCTTACCACGTGGGAAAAGTCAGAATCCCAACCAAACTCACATAAAGAAAATCCGATGGATGGAATGCCCTCGATGGCCCCTTCGATCGCCGCTGACATCGTTCCTGAATAAAGTACCGAGATAGAAGTATTGGCGCCATGATTGATCCCACTGACCACCAAATCAATATTTCTACCTTTTAAAACTTCCGCTTTAGCAATTTTCACGCAGTCGGCAGGGGTTCCAGAGCAACTGAAAGCCTCTACATCCCCAAAAAGATGTACTTCTTCTTTCACCCGCAGAACCTCGCCAATAGTAATGGCGTGCCCCATACCTGATTGTGGAGAATCGGGCGCCACAACGACGACCTCCCCTATTCTTTCCATGGTTTCTACAAGAACCTTGATGCCTGGCGAGGTGATACCGTCATCATTCGTAATTAGGATTAATGGTTTATTCATAAGTTTTACTGAATTCGTTTTGTGCAAAGATAAATGCTAAAAAGGTGTTTGCCCATAAAAAAAGGGGCTTAACCCCTCCATTTTTATGATTTTACTTTAGAATTACCTTCCGATACCAAGGTGTTATAGTAATCGGTAATCCTGATTAGATCATTCTGATCATTGAAATGGAGTCTGTTCTCCTTAACAAATCGCTTAATCTCGGAAGAATACCGCCGCATGATATGCAGTAGTGTTCGCTTCTTCATATCAAAAGAAACGACCTTCCCTTTCAGGTCAAGGTAAAAATAATCGTGTCGTAATTTTCTTTGGGTGGCGTAATAATTATTCTGAGGGAATCCACCATAATAGCCATAGTTGTAATTTTGGGCGGTGGTTTCCTGCACAATTTCTTCCCGTGAGAGTAAAGTCAGCGGACCTTCGTGCAGCACTTCAAAAATCACTGGAATTTTATAATTCGACCTTACCCGATAAGGAATGGCAAAAAACTCGCGGTAATCCTCCACTGTGGAGTCATAAATTTCAAAAAAGAGGATTTTTCGGGCACTGTAGGTTCTGATTTTATTTTTGGCATTTATCAAAACGGCATCATTGCCAAAATCATACTTTAATGCGCCAGAAAGGGTATCGCCACTAAGTAACACCAACTCCCCAAGATGCCACATCTCTGAGGGGAACTGCCTCGACGACTGTGCTTTGAGTTGCTGAAAACAGAAAATGAAAAATATGGCGAAAAGAAATTTTTGCTTCATTGTATAGGAGGTTGACTTATTCCACTAAATATAAAACGATTTTATGTCAAAAAAGTCGTGGGATTAAAGAAAAAAATCCAAATCCTTTCATTCTCGATCCACAAGACCATCAATCAGCAGTTTCAGCATTAAATTTCTTGTCGAAAATAAAATTAAACAGCTTGTCGTTATCGGCATACCGCGGGTTATTCATTCGAATTTGCTCCCCTACCTTTTCATCAAGTTGGGGGATTTTCAAATTTTTCACACTGTCCAGCCGCACAGTAACATGGTCGGGGATCATGATATAGGCACGGGCCTTTTTCTTAAATTTATACTCATAAATTTTCTGTGGTTCAACAATCATATTGTTCCTGATGACCGTCAAGCCGATGGTACTATTATAGGTAATGATACCATGGTCTTTGGGGTTGACAATCGTATTGCCCGTAATAACCAATTGCTCGACGGGGTTGCTGATGCGTTTCCCGATGTAAATTCCGTCAGCACCACTGAAGGAAATGTAATTATTGAACACCATCATGGCATTGGCAGAAAAAAGGGCCAAAGAGGCTCCGTTGCCGTTGATCACCTGATTATTGGACACCGAAACATTGTAACTGCCTTCTCCCACAAAAATGCCCGACGAATGATTTCGGTGTTTTGCCTGCGAAAAATCAATAAGCTGATTTCCCAGAATCACAACATCTTCAATGGCATTGGTCACCTGAATTCCATCCCATCCAGTACGCTCAATCGTGTTGAATGCGATATAAACATTGCTCATTTTCGGAGGGTGCAACCCTTTACAGTTACCCTGCTTAATGGCGTGCCCCGTATGACCAATATACATTCCCTCGCCGCCAGTATCGTGGATAAAATTATCATGAATACGGATATTTTTTATCGTGAAGTTTTCTGCCCAAGTAGATGGCTGATCACAAATAGGATCGCACTTTACCTGAATACCTGCAAAGCCTGTTTTAGAAATTTCAATATGGTCAATTTCATAATCTGATGACGTTCCTGTTATTCCCAGACCTGTATTTTTTTGATCTGTGATCACGATACCATTCGAAATACCAGGGAGTCCTTTGCCCGTAAACCGAAAATGCTGACAGTCACGAATACTCACACCATAGTGGTGTCCCTGGCCTCCAATTGTTACTTGTCCGCCCTGCGCAAGGATCAATATCGGCTGCTGCGCACTCCCCCGAATATTCACCAATCCAACAAAAGGATAATTGCCCGCAACAAGCATGATGCTGTCTCCTGGCTGAACCCCCTGTTTTGAAGCATCAAAAAATGGATTATTCTTATCAACATAAAAATGCTTCGCCTGCAGGGGAAAGCTCAGCGACAAACTACAAAGCATAATTATCAAAAGGCGCATGTTAAACAGGTTGGTGTACTATCAACAACCCCCTTATTGTTCGTTAAGTTACTGAAGCGGTGTAATATCGATGTAATAATCCGAATAGCCACTAACTGATTCAACCCCTTGTAAAGGTCGGCTGAAAATACATCAGTAAAAAAAAGGGATCAACAAAAACAAGCCATGAACATGACAGGGCTTCGGTGGTGCTAAAATTTGAACACAAAAAAAACTGCAAGTGAATAACCTGCAGTTTTGTATATTTTTCATCCATTACTTCCCTTTCAGAATTTCGTGATCCATTTTATCACGCTTGGTCTTTAGGTAGGTTTCGTTGAATTTATTAGGTTTCACTTCAATAGAAACGCGTTCGACAATCTCCAATCCGTAGCCTGTCAGTCCCATACGTTTCTTGGGATTATTGGAAATGAGGCGAATTTTACTCACATTAAGGTCACGGAGAATCTGTGCCCCAACGCCGTAATCCCGCTGATCCGATTTAAAGCCCAACTTCAAATTGGCCTCCACGGTATCGTAACCCTGCTCCTGCAGTTCATAGGCCTTCAGCTTATTGACCAGTCCGATCCCGCGACCTTCCTGATTCATATAAAGAACAATACCCTTTCCTTCTTTTTCTACCGCTTGCATTGCCCGATGTAATTGCTCGCCACAATCGCATCGGCAAGAGCCAAAAATGTCGCCGGTAACACAGGAGGAATGAACACGCACCAATACCGGCTCATCTTCCTTCCAGCTTCCTTTCACCAAAGCCAAATGATTCTCCCCGGTTGTTTTTTGCTTGTAGGCCACCATGCGGAAATCCCCATATTCAGTAGGCATAGCCACCTCCACTTCACGCTCAATCAAGCTGTCGTGACGCATACGGTAGGCGATCAAATCCTCAATAGAGATCAATTTAAGCTGATGTTTATCCGCAATTTTCCGCAACTGAGGCAAACGAGCCATGGAGCCATCCTCGTTAAGGATTTCCACCAAACAACCTGCTGGCTGGTCTCCTGCAAGGCGAGCCAAATCGATGGTTGCTTCAGTGTGCCCCGAACGGCGCAACACCCCACCATTTCTGGCTTTTAAAGGAAAGATATGACCTGGTCGGCCCAAATCTGTCCCCTTGGTATTGGGGTCCACCAATGCACGCACCGTTTTTGAACGATCATGGGCAGAAATTCCTGTGGTACAACCATGGCCGATCAAATCTACAGAAACCGTAAAGGCGGTTTCGAACTCTGCCGTATTTTTCCCGACCATCATATCAAGCCCCAGCTCAGCACATCGTTCCTCTGTCAGGGATGCGCAGATCAGACCACGACCATGAGTGGCCATAAAGTTTATAATCTCAGGGGTTACTTTTTCAGCTGAACAAATAAAATCCCCTTCATTTTCACGGTCCTCATCGTCCACTACGATAATCACCTCACCTCTGCGGATGGCCTCGATGCCTTCCTCTACGGGGTCTAAAAGTCGTTCGTTTTTCATATGTTTGTTGTCTTTACTTTTCATGCTTGGATGAGAAACCGTTATAGTTTGTACCTGTTCTGGTGTGCCTCCTGATGCAGTTGCTTACGCATATTTTGCAGCTCTACAATCATTGCAAGCGTTTCCATCATCAATTGTTCATCGCCAGAAATATGGCTTTCCTCAAGCTGTGCTTGCAATTGTCCTTCCATACGGTCGAAATGTGCCGACTTCAGGTTAACAATAACCTTGTACAGATTATGCCCCAGGTTATCCTGCTCCACGGGCACATTGATCTGGTGCCGATCCATCCATCCACTCAATTTATATTTTACGGAAATCAGGGTATCCACCAACGCTCGTTCTTCACCTTCGGTAGCTCCCAGCATCGCAGTGCCCGAAACATCCTGATCAAGACCAAGGCGTTTGTAATATACCTCAAAAATTCCTTGATGGCGTTCTTCAAGAATGTCCACGCCCTGCAATTCTTCCTGTAGATACACTGCCACAGACTTCCCTTCTTCCACATCCAGTTGGCCATAGCACAATAACATGCGCAGGGCTTCACGCTCATGACGAAGAAGAAGTTCTACATCTGCGGAATAGGCCGTTTCCTGTACTGGGACATTTGTTTTTGAAGGCTCAGGAATTTCACCTATAGCCATCAATTCCTCTGGCGAGGGTGCCCAGTCGGGCTCGTAATCTGGGTAATTTTGTGGTGGCGCTGACGGCGGTGGCGTTGATGCTCCTCCGGTCTGCGGACGGTACTGACTGCGCTTTTGCTCCTCCTCAAAGATTCCCTGCAGCTCTTTTTTCAGGGCTTCTTCAGAAATCTCCAGTAATTTGGCACAGGTTTTCAGGTAAACATCCCGCTTGATGGCGTCGGGTATTTTGGCCAATACTTCCAAAATCTGACGGGCTACCTGCGTTTTTTTCAGCGGATCGTTCCCGACATCCTTTAGCATTACATTCGTAATGAAGGTAATGAAGTCGGTTTTCTTATCGCTGAGGTATTCACGGAAAGCGTTCGGCCCAATCTTGCGGGAATAACTGTCCGGGTCTTCCCCTTCAGGAAAGGCGACCGCCTGCACATCGAGCCCTCCGGCCAAAATCATGGCAATCCCACGCAAAGAGGCTTTTACCCCTGCGCTGTCGCCATCAAAAAGTACGGTAATATTGTTGGTAAAACGCTTGATCAGTTTAATCTGATCTTCGGTCAGGGAGGTCCCCGAGGAGGCCACCACGTTCTCCACACCCGACATGTGCATGGATATAACATCTGTATAGCCTTCTACAAGGTAACAGTTATCCTCTTTCCTGATGCGTTCTTTTGCCTGATAAATACCATAAAGCACCCGAGATTTATGATAAATCTCTGTTTCGGGTGAGTTAAGATATTTGGCTTCTTTTTTATTGGTCGATAACGTTCTTGCACCAAAGGCAATGATCTTCCCAGAAAGGTTGTGCACAGGGAACATCACGCGGGCACGGAAGCGGTCGAAAACTTTTTTGCCGTCATCCTTATTAATCACCATCCCTGCTCCTTCCATTTCAGGAACAGTATAGTTCATCTTCTCTGCCGACTTTCTAAATCCCTCCCACTCTTCAAGTGAATAGCCGAGCTCAAAATTTTTGATGATCTCGTCGGTCATTCCCCGTTCGCGCAAGTAGCTGTAACCTATCGCACGTCCGGTTTTATTTTCCCACAGGTTCTGAACATAGAGTTCTTTGGCGAAATGCATGACCTGATGCAATCGGTCACGGAAACTGATGGCCTCCTTAACTTCCTCTGTCAGTTTGGTCTCCTCAATCGGAATGCCATATTTTTGCGCCAGATGGCGAATGGCTTCGGGGAATTCCATCCCTTCCATCTCCATCACAAAGCGTATTGGGTCGCCGGTTTTTCCACAACTGAAGCATTTGTAAAACCCTTTCGTTGGTGCCACCGAGAACGAAGGGGTCTTCTCTTCATGGAAAGGGCAAGGAGCCCACATGTTTTGTCCCTTTTTTTTCAAGCTGACATAATCCGACACCACATCCACGATGTCCATACTATCTTTTACTTGCTGAACAGTATTTTGACTAATACCCAATGCTTTACTTTCTTGTTAAAAATCCCTGTCTAATTTAGCCTACAAATGTACTGATTTATCAAGCATATCCCTATCATAAAACAGGAAGATGCTGCCTGAAAGACATTCTATACAATAAATTTAGCTTTATTTTACCACAAAACTAATAGTTCAGCCATACAAGCTGTTTAAAATGTGGGCTCGAAGGAATAATGAAATATAAATTCAAAAAAAATAACTAATTTTGAGTCTGTTTATCTTTTAAAGCCTAAATTTCATGTCGGTAAACAGGACTGAGTGCCCCAGGGACTCAATCCACCCACCAACATCAATGCCTTTGGCTTCATCATAGATTTATATATCAATGACAATCAATGAATCACAAATTATAAAAGCCCTTGCGACGGTTGAAGACCCCGATCTGAAGAAAGATTTGGTAACCCTTAACATGATCAAGGACATTAAAATTGAAGGCCCTACGGTAGCCTTCAAGGTGGTCCTGACCACTCCCGCATGTCCACTCAAGGAGCTGATCAAAAATAACTGTATTGAGGCTATCCATCAGTTGGTCGATAGTGAGCTGGAAGTTATTCCAGAGATGACACACGATGTAACAAGTGCACAGGCAAAAACACCCCTTTTACCTGAAGTAAAGAACATTATTGCTGTGGCATCGGGAAAAGGAGGCGTAGGGAAATCTACGGTTTCTGCCAACCTTGCTGTCGCTTTGGCACGTACAGGCGCCAAAGTAGGCTTGCTGGATGCTGACATCTATGGCCCTTCCGCCCCAACCATGTTCAACTGTGAGCATGAGCAACCTGAGATGGAAAAAGAAGGCGAAAAAACCTGGATCTTGCCCATTGAGCAATATGGCGTTAAGGTCATGTCGATCGGATTTCTTACTCCTGCTGACAGCCCGCTAATCTGGCGGGGCCCTATGGCCACTTCAGCCATCAAGCAATTTCTGGGCGACACCAAATGGGGAGCGCTCGATTATTTAGTGGTCGATTTACCACCAGGCACCAGCGACATCCACCTTTCTTTGATCCAGAATGTTGCCGTTACGGGAGCCGTTGTCGTTACTACCCCACAGAAAGTCGCCATTGTAGATGCACAAAAAGGACTATCGATGTTCCAGCAGCCACAAATCAATGTACCGATTTTAGGTTTAATTGAAAATATGGCTTATTTTACTCCTAAAGAATTGCCAGAGAACAAATACTATATTTTTGGTAAAGATGGGGGAAAACACATGGCCGAACGTTTCAAGGTGCCATTTTTGGGTCAAATCCCTCTGGTACAGGAAATTCGCGAAAGTGGAGACAGTGGGTACCCTGCCGTTATGAAAGATAGTATCACATCCGAGGCTTTCGATGTGTTGGCGCAAAATGTAGCACAGCAAGTAGCGATGCGCAATGCCAATTTAGACAAAACTGAAAGAGTTATTATTACAAAATAATTGTCATGAAAGAATCCCCATTGTTATCGGAGGTCGAGCTGGCTTTGGAAAGTATCCGTCCATATCTTGAATCTGACGGCGGAAATGTCAAGGTCGTTGAGATCATTGAAGATCATACGGTCAAAGTTGAATTGATCGGGGCCTGTGGCTCATGCCCAATGTCGCCGATGACCATGAAGGCAGGCATCGAGGAAGCGATAAAAAAGCAAGTCCCTTCCATCAAAGAAGTGATTGCGATTAACCTGACCCCTCTTTCAAAATAAGTATACTTATAATTTTAAAAAGCTATAAATCAATCTGAAGGCAGAGCTGGTTTATAGCTTTTTCATTCTCCACCACAGTAACCCCAATCCTGTGAGAAATATATTCCTATTTTTTCTCCTGCTGACGTCCCTCCCTTCATTTGCGCAGAATGTCGGCCCCATAAAACCCCGCTGTTCCTCAGAAAACTATTACAGCGGACCCTCCAGCAATGCGCCCTCCTCGCAATTTGAAAATTGGATGACCACCAAGAAAATTCAGCAACAAAAGCGCCTACGTTCAACAGCCGTACAGGAGGATGAAACACGCTATCGCGTTCCTGTGGTTTTTCATATCATTCACCGCCCTGGCGAACAAATTGGCGAGGGCTCCAACATTTCCACCGCGCAGATCCTCTCCCAGCTCGACGTGATCAATGAAGATTACCAGAGAACCAATGCCGATGCCAACCTCACCCGTCCCGAATTTCAGGATGTGGCTTCGAGCCTGAACATTGAATTTGTTTTGGCCAAACAGGATCCTTTCGGTAACCCTACAACTGGCATCACCAGAGTAAATGGCCTGAGAAACAACTGGGGCGACCCTTCGGGCAACTCCTCCCTCGATGCCGAGCTAAAATCCTACTCCTATTGGCCTTCAGAAGACTACCTCAATATTTGGGTAGCCCCCCTGCGTGATGGCATTCTTGGCTATGCTTCCTGGCCTGAAACAGATATTGGTGGTGTAGGCACCCCAAGCGCCCCGCTGCAGGATGGAGTGGTGATTAATTTTATTGCCTGCGGATCCATCGCCAAGGGAAACTTTCCCGACATTGACCCTGACTATGATTTGGGAAGAACCTTGACGCACGAGATCGGCCACTTCTTTGGGCTATTGCACGTGAGTGGTGCGGGCGGTTGTAATTCCGATGATTTTTGTACTGACACCCCTCCACAGTCAAGGCAAACACAGGGCGACTGCGCCAACTTTGGTGCCAATCCACCCTTTTCCTGCGGCACGGAGGATATGTATGAAAACTATATGGATTACACCTTTGACGCCTGTATGAACGCCTTCACCCATGATCAGGCAACAAGAGCCCATATTGTTCTGGAAAACAGCCCTCGAAGAGCCTCGTTGCTCGACAGTCACGGTTTGGTGGACCCAGATTTCGAGGAGAATGCCATTAGCCTTGGGGCAATCCTGAGCCCCGAAGTGATTGCCAACAGCGATCGGACGAGCCTAAAAGTTGTCCTTCGAAATTTTGGGGAAAATCAGGTCACCAGCGTCAATATCCACCTTGGTTTTGGCAGTTTTAAGGCTGATTTAGCCACCGAGGTAAATATTGCTTCCAAATCCGCGGATACCCTTGCTTTCAAATTAACGCAGCTCCCTGAACAGTCCGAATTATTCACCGTTACCGTGGACAGCGTGAATCACCAACCGAATACGGCATTAATTCTTGCGGAAAAAAAACAACAACTTACCGCCAATTCAGCGACAGCAAGTTTGCCTTATCTTCATGCATTTGATAACCCGTTCATCAATTCCGATGGCTGGCAGGTGCCCAATTTTGAAGGGGCCCAATGGGTCAGCAAAAAACAGGAGGACGAATCTTTTGTCGCTGCCCTTGAGGAGCAATCCGTCAGTTCCCAATACCTGATCTCCCCACTGCTCCCCCTTGATGGAGCACCATCAGATTCACTGACACTTACTTTCCAAACCGCTGTTACCCCTGAAAACAGCAGCTTTATGCCACAATTCAGTGTGCTGATTTCCGAACCTGAAAATGAAAACCTGTTGCACCTTAAAACCTTCACCGACAACGATTTTGAAAATACCACAGGAAAAAGCTATAAAAAGCATTATATCGACTTGACGCCCTTCAGAAATCAGGCCATTCGTCTGGTGTTGGACGGTCAGAATAACAGTTCTTCCTCCCTGTTAATGAAGAACCTCAGGATTCAGCCTGTGGGAATCAACCGCTTACTGCAACTGAATGAATCTCAGTTTACCATTTCCCCTTCGGGAGGAGATGAGCCAATGTTCAGACTGACCACCAAAGGGAGCCACCCTGCCGTTTATGATTTGGTTTACGAACTGCCCCAAACGGCCAACGTGGCGCTCAGGATCGTCAGTATTGATGGCCGTCAGGTTTTCAGTAAAATCCTCGAAGGTGTACTGCACGGCAGCTGCTCACTACCCACACAAGGCTATGCCTCAGGGATTTACCTCCTGCAAATCAACAGTCCGCAGCACCATGAGGTCAAAAGGTTCTTTATCCCATAGCCGCTGCCTGCTAAATTTCTTTCCATTCGTGCAAGAATATTGAGGGAGGCCGCACCGTTTTTGACAATTAATTCTCTATTTTTGGGCAATAATATAAAATGAAATTATAATCAATGAAGGATAAATTAAACGTTGGCGTTCTGTTTGGTGGCAGATCTGTTGAGCATGAAATTTCGCTCAAATCCGCTACCAATGTTCTAAAAAATATCGACCGTTCGGTGTACAATGTATTCCCTATCGGTATCGACAAAAAAGGCGCTTGGCACCTTGGCATGACCCCAGACCAGCCCTTTGCCCCAACAGGTAATGTTCAACTCAATGTTGATCCTTCAGACCCTTTCCTTTTGAATACTGATACGCAGGAGGCTGTTCGCCTGCAGGTGGTTTTCCCAGTGCTTCACGGCACGGATGGTGAAGATGGCAGCGTGCAGGGTTTACTGAAAATTTTACGTCTGCCATGCGTGGGCGTCGACGTCCTTGGGGCTTCAGTAACCATGAACAAGGTCATTACCAAACACCTCCTTGAGGCGAATCATATTCCTGTCGCCAAATATTTGGCTTTCCGCAAAGATCAAAAAGAAGAGATCACTTTTCAGGCGGTGAAAGAACACCTCGGCTTGCCTTGCATTGCCAAGCCTGCCAATTTGGGGTCGTCTGTCGGGGTTACAAAAATCACCGATGAATCATCCTTCAAAACAGCGATTGCCGAGGGCTTTAAATACGACAACCTGCTGCTGATCGAGGAATTTGTGGTTGGCCGTGAGCTTGAATGTGGCATTATTGGCAACGAGGATACCCGCGCATCTTATGCAGGGGAAGTGATCATCAATCCCAAACATGCTTTCTATACTTTTGAGGCGAAATATGTAGATCCTGAAGGTGCCAAAATTCAGGTCCCTGCTGATCTTCCAGAAAGTACCCATCAGGAAATGATGGCACATTGCGTGGCGGCTTTCAAAGCCCTTCAGTGTAATGATTTCGCCCGTGCCGATCTGTTCTACACCAACGATGGCCGCGTGCTGGTGAATGAAATCAATGCGATTCCTGGCTTTACGGATGTATCAATGTTCCCTTCATTATGGGCACATTCGGGCATCAGTTATCCTGCGCTTATCAATCAGCTGATTGCCATGGCAATGAAACGCAGCCAGCAGGCCCATCAGCAAGAGACTCACTTTGAGTCCGCTTTCACGAAATAATTCAAGGGATAAACCCTTCCATAAAAACACAAAAATATGTCTTTTTTTAAGCCTAAATCTTTCCTTGACATCCTGCTGCACTGGGTAGTTCTTGGTGCTTTGGGGTCAGCCCTGTTGATCGGCTATTTCTATTATTACCTTCCCAATATTACCGAACACGGCCAAACCGTTACGGTACCCAATGTGGTGGAGCGTAATTTCAGTGATTTGAAAACAGAGCTTTCCGCCCGTTCGTTGCGCTTTGAGGTGGATGCTGATTCTGGATTTTCTGCCGACCTGCCACCTTTGGCAGTCATCAAGCAATTTCCTGAGCCAGGCACAAAGGTGAAATCCGACAGAAAAATTTACCTCACCCTCAATGCCATGAACCCGCCGAAGGTACCGATGCCTAATTTGGTGGATGGCTCCCTGACCAATGCGCAGATTGTGCTGAACAGCCTAAAGCTGAAAATGGGAGAAATCACTTATGAGCCAGATTTGGCGGAAAATGCCGTCCTGAAACAGGAATATAAAGGAAGCCCTGTGGAAGCAGGAACTTTAATTGCCAAGGGATCGACGATCGACCTTGTGGTTGGTGATGGATATGGCAAACGCACCTTTGAGGTCGAGGACTATGTTGGCAGACCATTGGATGAAGTGGAGCTGGCCATCAAAGGCGCTTCTTTGAAAGTGGGCAATATTAAGCCACGTGAGCGTTATGATTCGCTGGATTATGTGGTGCAACAGCAACGCCCTGCTGAAAACGAAAAAGTACATGTCGGACAGGAAATTGACTTGTGGGTAACACCCGTTGTTGAACAAGCCGACAGTGTAAGTACCTTTTAACCGTACGCCGCCTCTTAAAACAGCGGTTTTCCGCGGGTACCAGGAAACACCCTTCTCATTTTGTGGAGGGTGTTTTTTTGTGCTATTTCCGCCCACCCCTGCTCTTTTTCCATAAAAAAATACTGATTCCATAGGCATTTCAGTATATTTAAGCCGTTTGATTTTTGAATCCTCCTATACCATGCATAAATATTTAAAGGCTCTTTTTCTCATTTCATTTTTTGGCATTCATCAACTTCACGCTCAAATCCAGCAATGGCCCCTGATGAAAGCGCAACAAGCAAATCATGCACGCCTTGCCATGAGCTCTTCCGATACGCTTCAGCTGCCTTTCTTTGATGATGTTTCGCAAAGCGACCACCTGCCGAATCCGCATTGGTGGGAAGATGAACAGAAAGTTACCGTGCGCTCTGGCATTGACATCAATAGCCCGAGTTACCAGGTGATGGTTTTTGATGGCGTTGACGCAAGTGGCGTACCCTACAACACCAACGGTATCGCCTATGGCCCTACGGACGCCCTGACTTCCAAGGCCATCGATTTATCGCAGGTATTACCCGCCGACAGCACTTACCTGACTTTCTTCCTTCAGCCTAAAGGATTGGCCAACGCGCCCAATGGCAGGGATCGACTGATTATTTCATTCCTCGAAAAAGAAGGCACCTATGACGATATTTGGGAAATTGACGGCAGCGATCCGCGCCTGTCTACCCAACAATTTAGAATGTTTGCGGTAAAAGTGGACACCGCATTCTTACATGAAGGCTTCCGATTTAAAATTCAGGCTTATGGCAACCAGTCTGGCGCTTTCGATAACTGGCTGTTGAATTATGTGCATTTGGATCAGCGACGTTTCCTCGAAAACCCTGAAAATCCAACGGTCAACGATCAGGCCTATGTGGACAGAACCCTGACCAAAAAACCTTCGAGCCCATTCACTCCTTACACCATGATCCCTATGAAGCAATTCAAAACAGATCCTGATACTTTTATACAAGGCAGTAAGGTGCAGGCCTATAATCACAACAACCAGACACAATTGGTTTCCTATACTTTTGAAGTCATAGACACCATCGCCAATCAGGTGATTGAGCAGACCAACCTGAACACCTCGCTGGGGCTTATCAACGGTTTTACCTTCAAAGATTTTGAAAGCACCACCCTTGACCCCGACAAGCTGCTGGCCTACAATTCAGACTCGCTTTACCTGGCCATGAAATGTGAAATATCCTCTAACGACACCCTGCTGGTGCGGTATCAGGATGCCTTCGGAAGAAATGTTTATGCGGACAGCATCGACCTGAAGATGAACGACACGACAGTCAGTTATACCGTGATTGACAACATTCTGGCCTATGATGATGGCGAGGCGGAATATGCTGCAGGAATTGCACAACAACAAGGGCAGCTGGCTTACAAATTCAATGTGCCGACCAATGACGTTCTCACCGCCGTACAAATCAACTGGCGAAGTGAGGGCTTCGCACAGGGAGGGCAACCGATCACTCTGAAAATTTGGCGCGACCTGAACGACGACCCGATCGTTACCAGAACAGTAACCACCACACCAGGTACCCTCGAGCAGCCTTTCACAACTTACAATGTGGGCTCGGTAGCGGTTAACGGCGATATTTATGTAGGTTACCAGCAAAGCTCCAATGACCGTATCCCCGTAGGGCTCGATAAAAACCATGATGCAGGCGACCAAATGTATTTCAATACCAATGGCGAGTGGGTACAAAATCAGGATGTTGAAGGTGCTTTGATGATCAGGCTTCAGTTCCTGAAAAGCAATCAGGTTCCTCCGCTGGACAACGAGCTTCCGCAAATTCACCACAGCTTTTACCCCAACCCAAATATAGGCAAGGTGTATATTGATGCAGAACTTGAGGGCATTCAATTGTTTGATGTTTCAGGCCATCGAATTCAGTTCGATCAACATTATGATGGACACCGAACGGAGATCATCTTTGACAATACAACGCCAGGCTTGTACCTGATAAAATATAAACTTCACGGGCAATGGATGACTGACAAACTGATCATTCACCGATAGAAAGCACCATAAAAAAAGCTCGATCAATAACGATCGAGCTTTTTTTAGCATCAGTAGGAATTCCTAACGGCAACCTGATATGAAGAAATAAATCTTCCTGAGGTACCTGAAATCAACAGCGTTCAGTCCTTAACAATCCGACTGATCACTCCTGCTGTAACATTAATCCTTAAAAGAAACAGGATGACTTTTCGAGAAATCCTCCAAAGTCTTTGTTTTATCTTTATAAGCCTCCTGAGCAATAAAATCTGCCAGCTGATAAAACTCCTTCGGTCCGCGGTAACCTGGAACAGGGATAGGCGTCAGTTCAGCAGCGTCCTCCACAGGAACCATGAATACGATCGTCGGATAGCTCATCTTCCCGCCTGTGAGTGCTGCGGCAAGCTCATTGTAGCCTTTGCGTCCATTGGGAACAAACTTGAAGGTATGTCCTTTATAATTGACGTCCTCACGCTGCTCAGCGTCAAATTTCACGGCATAATAATGCTCATTGATAAACTTTGCGACCTCCTGATGTTCAAAGGTGGTTTTATCCATTTTTTTACACCAGCCACACCAGTCAGTGTATAAATCAATCATAATTTTCTTTGGTTCCTTTTCATTGGCTTTAATCGCCTGCTCGAAAGTCATCCACTGAATACCATCTTTTGTATTTTTATGTTGCTTCTGGGCAAAAGCTGTATTGCCCATCGCAAACACGAAAAGGACGATACCCAAAATAATCTGATTCTTCATCTTCAAATATATTTTAAATTGATGTGCTTGTTTATTATCTTTTAATAAGTTTGTAAATCTACAGACGCAATCTATACCATAAAATTAACTAAATATGTCTTTAAACTTACTAAACCGCCCATTTTATGAGGAAATGGAAGTGGAACAACTGCAGAATTTTGCGGAAATCACGGGTTTTAGTAGTGGTATAGATATACAGACCATCTTTGAGCAAATTAAAGATGCCCAGCAAATTGTAGAGCTCGGTTCTGGCTATGGCCGAAGTTTGTACCGATTGCGCGCCCTGGGGTTCAGCAACAAGCTATTGGGCATTGAACGCACGCAGCGCTTTGCGGATTATGCCAATGCCCACCTCGGACACGGCACCCCGACTGATTGCGCTGACCTGATGACCAACCTGAATTTACCCGATACGGATGTATTCCTGTGGCTGTGGTCGGGGATCATGGAATTTTCCTATGATGAAAAAATTGAACGAATAACCCATTTCAGCAAATCACTGAAAAAAAATGGCCGGTTTTTTATCGACCTTCCAGCGAAAAAAGTTCAAAAAGTGGGCGATTATGAGTCTGACCAACGGCTGATTTTACGTCAGCAATGGGGCGTACTACGCGCAGAACAGCCCACAGCCGCCGAAATGCACCAGATCGCCCATAAAGCAAAGCTCAACGTTCTTCCCCCCATTTTTTATTTTACTGATAAAGGCTACGAGAGGCAAATGTTCATTTTTCAGAAACCATAACCTCTCCCCTATTTTTCTATTGCGCTTCCTCTTCTTCAAATTGCACACTGATCAGGCTCTCAAAATGAAGCCCCAATAACTGGGAAGCATTCCCTTTATTGATCCCCACCTCCAGCACATTTCGGCTGTTGAAGATCAGGTAGCAGTCCCCGTAATCGACATCACTTATGGCCTGATGCACCTCCTTGAATCGCTCACGCGCCACCCTGATGGTATATTTTCGGCCGGCAGTACGCTTCTCAAAATCTTCCCTACTGATATTGGTCACCAAATTTCCATAACCATCCACGTGCAAAACATGCCCAATAATCTGATCGCTGGTCAGGCGTGGTTTTCTGCTGATAAATCTTTCCAGTCCCGAAGTGTAAGTCCCTACTTTTGGCAGTGCTTCACCCAACGAAAGGCGCGCCGCCGCTGCCGCACAAATTTCCTTCAACGGAAAGGCTGAAGAAAGCCCGTCTTCAAGCTCCAATGCCACCATCCCTTTGGGGGCCTCTTCACTGATCAGGCTCAATAAACCGTTATCTGGCCCAACAAAATAATGCCCTTCAAGCTTTACTGCTATGTGGCGCGTAGTGGCAGTGGAAAAAGAATCTACACCAAACAAATGCACCGTGCCTTCGGGGAAATCCCGAAAAACAGCACCAAGCACGTAGGAGCCGTGAATAATATCAAATGGCTTTATCTGGTGGGTTATATCTACGATCTTCGCCTCAGGGTTCACTCGTAGTATTCGCGCTTTTACCGCCGCTACATAGTGATCACTAACACCAAAATCTGACAAGAATGTTATCAGTCCCATAATTGAATCAAAAAAATCATTAGCTTTGTAATAGGGCAAAAATACGTCAATAGACTTGATTCGCAAATTTTAAACTCAATTAGCCATTGATTGAAAAAGTAATAACCTTAGAAGGCTTCTCCCCTGTTGACATCCTCGGAGTCGCTAATTTGAACCTGAACGAAATCAGTAGTGCATTTCCAGATGCACAGATCGTCTCAAGGGGCAACGAAATCCGCATTAAAGGCAAAGGCCATGAGATCCTCAGGATCAATGACTTGATCAATATGCTGATTAATCATCATAAAAAATACGGCAAAATCACCATTGAGGTCGTCAAAGATTACCTTTCTGAAAACCAGCCCGTCTTTACAGATCTGAAAAATGACGCGGTACTTTTCGGCACCAAAGGCATCACGATCAAAGCACGGACAGAGAACCAAAAAACTTTGGTTGATACGGTAAAAAAGAATGATCTGGTTTTCGCTTTAGGCCCTGCAGGAACAGGAAAAACCTATATTTCTGTGGCTATGGCGGTGAAAGCCCTCAAAAATAAGGAGGTCAAAAAGATCATTATTACCCGACCAGCCGTGGAGGCAGGTGAGAATCTGGGCTTCCTACCTGGCGATCTTCAGGAAAAGCTTGACCCCTATTTACGTCCGATTTACGACGCCCTGCATGATATGATTCCTGCAGAAAAACTCAAGATTTTTCAGGAAAACAATATCATCGAAATTGCACCTTTGGCGTATATGCGTGGCCGAACTTTAAAAGATGCTTTTATTCTTTTGGATGAGGCGCAAAATACCACACCGATGCAAATTAAGATGTTCCTGACACGGATGGGGCAAAACTCCAAAGTGATCATTACAGGTGATGAATCGCAAGTAGATTTACCGTTGAAACAGAAATCTGGACTAAAAGAATCGTTAAAAATTCTCGAAGGTATTTCAGGTATTGGCGTGGTGCGCTTACAGGCTTCAGATGTTATTCGTCATAAGTTGGTAAAACACATTATCCGCGCTTACGATCAATTTGAAGACCAACAAAAAACAAGGTCATAAAATCAAAAAGTTAAAAATCATTTTTGATTCTAACAATAATATTCTTTATTTATCAGTTTAAACGGAACGAAAAATTTCGGGGACATAATTCTATTTTGATAGACCATCAGTTATGATAAAGGTAAATAAAGTTTCAACTCCTGAAGGAGTTATTCAAGCCCTTGCCATTCGAGAACAGGTTTTTGTTGACGAAAGAGGTGGCCGCTTTGAAGATGAAGTGGATGAATTTGAGCAGGTCTCTGAACACTTCATTGCGCATGATGAGGATGGCACCTTTTGTGGGTCGGCAAGGTGGCGCTTTGCAGAAATGGGCATCAGGCTTGAGAAATTTGCCGTGCTTGCGAAGTTCCGAGGATGCGGGGTCGGCAAAGCCATGAGTGTTGCCGTGCTTGAGGATATACAATGCAACCCGAATACCGCAGGTTTCCCCATTTATTTGTTTGCCTCGGAAGAGGCCGTTCCATTATACCAAACCTTGGGATTTAACAAAAAAGAGGAATCGATCATTAAAAATCAGCAAAAACATTTTCTAATGATTAAAGAATAAAAAAGAGGTCAGTAAATTTTACTGACCTCTTTTTTATTGGGAACCACCCGCCTTATTTTGTAAACAATGCACCCATCGTATTATTCAACTCCTCCAACACATTAGAATAGGCACTTTCAAAATTTGACTTTTGTACTACCGACAGCTGCTCTCCTTTGCTTAAAACCTCCTGAATACTATCCCGATAGGCTTTAAGTTCCTCCATCTGAAAGACATCCAGACTACTTTTGAGTTTGTGCATCACTTTATGAAAGATCACTGCATCCTGCGTACTCAAACTGTCGATCAAATCTTCTTTAGCGTCTTCAAATTCACGAATAACCACTCCAATAAAACCACTAAATTCATCCTCTTGCGTGAATACCGTCTTCATTCGTTCAAAATCAATCACCTTTTTTTGCAGGTGCTGAACGGGCTCAAGGTGCATGGATTTTTTCAATCCTTTAAATGGCAGCGCATATTCTGCAAATACAAGATACACTTGCTCTTTTGAAAAGGGCTTCAGCAGTATATCGTTCATCCCTGCCTTAATCACTTTCTGCCCCAAATCATCTTTGGTACTTGCTGTCAGTGCTACGATAGGAATGTTCGCATGATATTTTGTTCCCAGGGAACGAATCCCCTGTGTGGCCTCGAAACCAGTAATATCGCTCAGGCTCAGATCCATCAGCACGATATTGTAATTGGTATCAAACTTAATAATTTCCATGGCATTTAAACCCGAAGCCGTGGTACGAAGAATGATCCCTTCCTGATCGCATATTTTCTTCATCAAAAACTGATTCACCACAGAATCCTCTACATAAAGCACCTTCAGCCCTTTCAAGCTCGACCAGCTGCTCGACGCTTGCGGGCTCTCTATACGATGCGCTTTACAAGGTCGGTAAGGCAAAATCACCTCAAAGGTCGTCCCTACTCCCTCTATCGATTCTACCGATATTTCGCCATTGAATACGCTCACCAGACTTTTGGTAATCGACAACCCCAGACCTGTCCCACCAAAACGACGGGTTACATCTCTTGTTGCCTGTCGGTAAGGGTCAAATATTTTGGAGATCTGACTTTTGGGAATCCCAATACCAGAATCCCGAACGATAAATTTCAGCTTGGGACTTTCCTCCGTTCCCGCCATTTCAACTTCCAGCGACACCTTACCACCAAGCGTAAACTTGTGGGCATTCGAGAGCAGGTTCAATAAGATCTGATTGAGCCTTAGGGCATCACTGTTGATATACTGCGGAATATTTTCTGCAATATGAAAGCTCAGTTCATTATTGTAATTATGCTTTTGATTTTTAATGGTGCGCTCAAGAATCTGAATCAGTTGGAAGAAATCAAAATCACGGTACTCCAACTTCACCATCCCCGACTTGGCCTTCGAAAGGTCTAATAGGTCATTCGACAAATTATACACCATTTGCGCACTGAAATAAATATGGCGAATACCCGCTTTGTCATCCTCAGGCATTTTTGATCGAAGCAACTGCTCACTCAAGCCCATAATCCCATTGATGGGGTTCCGCAACTCATGAGCAATTTTCGAGAAATAATCCTCCTGACTGGCCTTCAATTCTTTCAGTTCCTGTTCGCGAGTTTCAAATTTTTCCATCATTGCCTCGTGGGCATGAGCGAAAGTTATCACCGCACGCAAAAACTTTTGATTGGCATCAAATTGCAGCAAAGCGGAAAGATCAATTTTAGACAAACGATCTCCTCGCATGCTAAAACTAAGCTGAAGGCTGAAGAACTCCTCATGATTTTTTATGGCATCAGCAAAATACGACTTCAAGCTTTTACTGCCCACTTCTACAACATCAGTCAAAGCACTATCTATCGACACATCAAACCAACGGTCAAAGCTCGTATTTTTATCCGTGATATTTAAAAATTCATCCGTCTCACAGATTGGCAAAGGAAAGTCCTGTATAGAAAACAGGTCTGACTGCAACACAGGCGGCGTTGCGGTCAGCACTTCGTTCACCAATGATTCCTGTAAAGCGATCCCTCTATAATAATAAGACTGATCTGAAAATTGATCAATTTCCCCTCTGATATCCAATAATACCTGACTGCCATCCGCCAAAATCGCTGGCAGATGCAACCGAAAACGACGACCTTTTCTTGCCACTACCCGATCTATCAATTGCTGAAGACTAATCAGTGACTTTTTTGAAAAGAATCGTTGCCAATGGTCAAGCTCATGAAAATCATAGCGATCGTCAATAGGCATTTTTAACTGGCTTGCCAAAGTTGAACACACCCGCAAACCTTCCGCTCTTGACCACTGCCATGAGCCGTAACCCGACGAAAGTGGCAAAATTTCGGGCGTATCCAAGGTTGTTTCTGATGATTTTTCTGAATCAAAATAATGAGAAACATCCATAGCAAGTACCAGGGCATTTTCTCCGAAAGGTTCATCCTCTAACTGAAAAGGCACGAACTTCAACAACACCTGAAGGTAATTGCCTTTTTCTTCCCTGAACTCAACGATCTTCTCATTGGGCTGATTAATGTTAAACTGACGAATCAGGTTGCTCCACCAGGCAGCATCCTTAGGATGAATCACCTTCGATACAAATTCAATCATATCGATATCGGAAGCAATTTGGAGATAACCCATTTTCTTCAAAATCCCATCATCGGGAAATTCCAGAAAGTTCTCCCGGAAATTTATCACCCCTATACTTCCGGGAATATTCTCGAGCAACTTCCGCATCAGCTTGAAGTTGCCGTTAAGAAAACTTTGGGGATTTTCAATATTGCCAGGGTTCTCGATCTCAATCAAAATCAATTCCTGATTTCCCTGAAAGGAGCAATTTAAACACCATCGTAAGTTGGTAGTGGTCTGCTGTTGATTGATGATCAGCGGAGAGTAGTATTCAACCTCCTCGAAGTGATTCTGACTCCTGTTCTTATTCAGGAAAATGGCAATCAGCTTATCCCGAAGTCGAACGGGGGTAAATCGAAGCACTGACAGGCCAAGTGGAGATTCTTCCAACCCAAGTAATTTCTTGGCGATAGGATTAAAATTCTGGATGATTCCCTGTCGGTTAATCACCAGTATCCCTAAAGTGGAGGTCTTTCGCTTAGGGACAGCACGAAGGTCAACACCCACAGACTTCGCTCGCTCTTTATGAAAAATACCGACAAGCCGTTCTACCAAAAAACGGAAATGCAGGTCAGATTCAGGGACATGAACAGCTAAGCTTGGGGTTTGATAAAATAACACGAGCAATAACATACCACACCCCTGATGGGGAAGCGCCAGCAAATGGTAAGGCATGTGAAGATCTGCGAGTGAACTAAAGAGTGGGTCTGCCTTGCAAGTTGTGGTATCAAAAGGCGTATAAAGTGGAATGTGCTTTTGATGCTTTTTGATGTCTGTTTGAATCAGGCTTAAAGCATCCCAATAGCGTCCCGCCAGATCAAAATCCTCTGTCATGGTGCAAAAGTGCACCAGCGACTGGTCTTCGGTATCAACATAAAGCAGGCTCTTACCTGTCACTTTATGATTCAGCGAACCAACCAATTCCTTTACAATAAAGGACAGCAAATCCTCTCTCTCTGGTGAGGAGAGCAAAAATTCAAGGACCTCCTTATTTTTCACCTTCGGATTAATTGACTGACTCATAAACGCTGATTCCACAAGTATTATAGATAAATACTTTGGTACAATATCACTATATATTTTTTTGGAATGAATCGAAAAGTCTATAAAACATAACTTCCTAAAATTTAATGCCAAATATGCCATTTTCATCACGCCCTCGTAAACACAGAAAATTAACTATCTAATAATGAGGACAACACAGATATCTGTTTTACTTTTCAGCTTAATTTTAGGAATAATAGGGTCGAAAACCATCGATTTAATTCATAGTATTGCGTTTTTATTGATTTTAGTGATTTTTCTTACATCATGGCTATTCCTAAAAAAAGCGACAAAGTGGCCAAAAATATTGCTTTGTGTTTCGGTTAGCCTGTTGATCCCTTTTACCCAACAATCTGATGCGAAAATTTCAGCTGAACAACAGCTGATCTTGAAAGGTCACTTTTTTAAATTCAAAGGTAAAACAGGTTATTTTAAAAGTACTGAAACATTCAAAAAACAATGGATTCCTAAAAATGAAGTATGTTTTTTAGAAATTACGCAACAAAAACCGCCATTAAACTCAAGCGTTGAAATTTTACTGGAGCACAAAAAACACAATAATTATAGCTACATAGCTTACACTTCCAGCCCAACAACCAATATAAAAAATGAGAGAATAAAAAACTTATTAAACGATCTTTTGGGGAAAAATATCACACCAAAAGCCATAGGACTTTTAGCCCCTTTGTGCTGGGCGGGGCACAACCAACATACCGACACCATCAAAAACCGTTATCGGCAAACTGGTATTGCCCACACTTTGGCGGTATCCGGAATGCACGTCGGTATCGTTTTGGGCTTTTGTTTTTTCTTACTTCAAATCAATCCGAAAAAACGCTATTTGCCATGGCCCAAGGCGCTCCTCATAATGATTTTCCTCTTTTCTTTCTGCTATATCGTTGGAGATCGCGCCTCCGTTTATCGTGCGGTAGGAATGACAATGATTTTCCTTTTTGCTAAAATATCAGGCAGACAATTTAACCTGCTGAATGCTTTACTTTGGACCTGCTATTTATTACTGATTTTTTCACCAAATCTACTGTTTGATTTAGGCTTCCAGTTATCCTCTTTGGCTGTGTTGGGAATTGGCTGGTTATTTCCTCCACTTTTCCGACACTTTAAAGGCAGGATCACCAAGGTACTTGTCAGCATTCCACTTGTAGGTTGCTGCGCACAAGTATTTACCCTTCCACTTATCCTGTTTTATTTCAAGGAGGTTTCTAACTGGGGATTCCTGACCAATTATTTAGTCAGTATCAGTATTCCATTTTTCTTTGTAGCAGGCTGGCTAATGATCGTGATCAGTCCGCTCTCTGTCATCGCCAAACCCCTTGGCCAGTGGCTGAGCTATATTATTGAACAACATGAACGCTTTTTGGAATATTTGGCTCAACAGCCTTTCGCGATGCATCGCATTCAATATTTCGACGAAATGATGGTGCTGGGCTTTTGGCTGATTGCCCTATCGCTGATTGGTTTCTGGGGTTACCGAAAAAAATGGTGTAATTGGGGAATTGCCCTGGGATTGGTATTGTGCCTTAGCCCCTATCTAAAACACAAATGGAACCAACCGCTAACGGCTGATTCCATTGATATTCATCAGATCGAAGACGACCTTTAAGTTTACAATTTCCGAAGCTCCTCCACCATATGCTGAAAACCATCCCCATTCATGGGGTTATAGCGCCAGTTTGCCGTAAAGCTTGGAAAATGTACATTTTCATAAGCTGTCCCAGCAATGATAATCGAGAAAAAACGATTCCCTCGAGTTTTGGCATTCAGCAAACGAGATCGCAAGCCAGGATCAATCATCGGGATTTTACCATCCGTCAGCATGATCATGTCGGCTTTGTGAAACTTCTGGTTTTTCATCAGTTCAAGGGATGCATTTAAGGCTTCCCCAACATCGGTACCACCATGGAACGACATACTCAGGAATTGTAATAAGACCTCAATTTCATCACTGACGCCGCTCAATTCAAGCACTTCAATTTTTTGGGAAAAAGCAACCACATAACATGGGCGATGATCCACCAAAGCCCGCTTCATCATGGCCAGGCAGATCACTTTGGCAGCTTCTTCCACCTTCCCCATCATTGAGGCACTGGTATCCACACACAAAATAATAGGCCCTTTACCGTCTTCACTTTTGGATTTTGGCGCCTTCTTTTTGTTGTTGGCATCATTGTTCGCATCGGCGATCAGGTCAAATTCCAGCAACTTCTTTTCCACAAACCGCTGATAAAATAGGTCTTCGGTTTCTGGCTGCCCCAGCAATGCTATTTCTCCAGGCAACACATAGGGCAAATCATCCCCTTGTGTTATTCCCTTGATTTCTTCCTTATCTTTAATCGGATTTTTCACCAGTGAGGGGATTTCCGTTTCCTCCACTTCTTTGAACGTTGACTGCGTCATGGCACGATCCATACGTCCCAAATTAGCCACCAGCTCATCCAATGCCTTATGATTTTGCATCTGTGACTCATACTTCGCCAACAGATCAAAAGGAACATCCTTCCATTGCCCACTTTCGGAGGACCAATGCGGAATCAGATTTTGGCGCAAAGTCTGAATCAGTGAATTGGTGTTTTTGGTAAAATCGCCTTTCTTGGTAATTTTCCCTTTCAGCTTCTTAACCTCAATGGTACCCAACACCCGATGATTCATATCAAAAACCGAAGAGGCGAAAATATGATTCAGAAATTCCAAAAACTTATACCATACCTCGGAAGACACCCGCTTCCAGCGGTTATGCCTTTTGATCCCCCGCTCGATATTATGAACAGATTTAGCATCGAGTTGCTGAATGATTTCCAACAACACGTAATTCTGAAAATCAGCATGCCCAAGCATGTATTCTTGCAGCCCAGGGGTATCCAAAACCTCTTTGATCGGGCCCGTCAGGTGTTCCGACAACTCGCCTCCTTCATAGGGCTTATTGCTACATATAGCCTCCATGTAAGCCACCAGGTCGGTGCGTTGTGCTTCGCTCCCAAAGCGTCCAAAAAGCTTAAATTCCTCTAACTGCGTTTTAAAATCAGGCATACTGCATTCCTATCTTTTCTACCTCGGTCTTGCGTGAAACAATTTCCTTCATGATCATCTGTAAATTGAAATCCATGGCCTGGGTTTGTTTTTTGGTCAGGAAGATCGAAGACAATTCATGGTCTTTACCTGTTTCCCGAACTTCCACCAGTGTTGTGGCCACTTTGTCCAAATAAGTCAGAATGTCTGCTTTTTGTTTATTGAGAATTTCAATCGTCGCTGGAGAAACCTTCTTTCGAATATGCTTCTCTACCGTTTCCTCAATATTCACCAGCGTAAAACGCTGAAAATGATTTTTGATCTCGATCTCTATTTCAATATTGGAAATCTTTGACGCCTTGAAGGTCTGCTCGCCTCCAGCGGTTGAATACAGGGTAATTTCCTGAACTGATCCGCTGAGCAACTCAAAATCCTCGGCAAGAATATTCTTGTGGAAACCCGGAAACTCCATTACAGTATGGTATTGCCCGTTAATCACCTGCGGCACATTCTCTACCATGAGCTTCACCTCAAAAGCCTGCTCCATGACTTCACTTCGGAAAGAATTAATTTGCGCCTCCACCAAAGGAATTTTAAATTCTGCAGGAAAACCTACCTTAAAAATTGCCTGGGAAACCCACTTTTTTGTCAATTCAATTTCCGATGGCTTACTCCACAAGCAGGGCGATATCAGCAAGCAATCCGCAAGGTTGACTTCCTCCCTACCGTTCAGGAATGCTGAGGTTTTCAGCAGACGTGCAATTTTTGCCCAGCGACGGTCAGATACATAAAGTGGAGATTCGCCTTCCTTCAACCCTTGCCCATGCTTGGCAATGGTTTTACGGATGGTCGTCAGGGTTAATAAAATATTCTTGGGCAGGCGCACCTTTTCAATGGCCAGGTCCCATTCTGTGATTTCATCCTGATGAATAACCAGAGACTCCTCGAGCACAACGCTATTGGAGGTATGGGGCTCGGTGAGCATTCGGTAAAAATTCTCTTCATCAAGAATCCGATCTACGAAACATCGAATCAGAAAACGATCCCATAAAGCCTCAAGACCGCTATTTTCTTCCGGCAACTCATTGGAGGCCGAAAACAAGGCCTGGAGTTTCACTTTAATTTCTTTGTCCCCGTTGCGATAAATCTTTTCATTCAGCACCGTCAATAAAGCATTCTGAATTGCTGGTCCTGCCTTCCAGATCTCATCCAAAAACACCACCGTGGCACCAGGCAGGTAGCCTTCCGTCATGCGTTCGTATTTATCTTCTTTACTGAGTTTTTTGATGGAAATAGGTCCGAAAATTTCATCAGGGGTGGAGAACCTATTCATGAGATACTCAAAAGATCGCCCCTCTTTAAAAGCATGCTTCAGCCGCTTGGCAATCATACTTTTTCCAACACCAGGAGGGCCTAACATGAAAATACTCTCTCCTGCGATAGCCGAAAGCACGCCCAAAGAGGTGACCTCCTCTTTTTCAAACATGCCGTCACCTATGACTTCCAAAATCTTTTTTATCCGATCACGAATAAGCATATGGTAATTGTTATGAAGTTATAAGATATAGGTTTAAACGAGGCTCAAACGTACATCTAAAAATATTCTAATTCACATTTTGATAGATAATTATTCAAAGATATATAATTATCGAAATCAGTTGTGTTCCCTTGATAGGTTCTTAACTATTCTGATGGAAAAATAGCTGACATTTCCAATAAAAATTACAACAAAACTTCTTACAATCAAAGATTATTCAAAACTGAATTACGAACCATATTATTTTATTGACTAAACTTTTTTTTAGATCAATCTAAATATTAAATTACCCCCCATAATAACCGCAACAACAGTATGGATTTAAGTTTTGTAGAGGAGAATTATCTTAAAGCAATATATCAGTTACAACTCGAAACACCACAGGGGGTCAGTACCACCTCGATCGCAGAGTTGACTAAAACCAAACCCGCATCGGTGAGCGATATGCTGAAAAAGCTGTCGAATAAGGCCCTGATTCATTATAAAAAGTACCAGGGGGCAACGCTTTCTGAAAGTGGGATGAACATCGCTTTGCTGGTCATTCGGAAGCACCGCTTATGGGAGGTATTTTTGGTCAAGCACCTTAATTTTACCTGGAGCGAGGTGCATGAGGTGGCCGAGCAACTGGAGCACATTGACTCCGCCCTGCTCATCAGCCGATTGGATCAATTTTTAGGTTACCCTAAACAAGACCCTCACGGTGACCCAATCCCAGATGCAGAAGGAAATATCAAAGATATTCCAAAAATTCTGCTTTCCGAACTGAAGGTCAACACCCCTTCGGTGATTGCTGCGGTAAAAGAAAACAACCCTTTATTTTTACAATACCTCGACAAGATTAAGGCGAGCATCAATGCCGATATCATGATTAAGGAACGAATACCTTTTGATAATTCCCTTGAAATTATTCTTAGCGATCGCACATTATATATTTCCGAAGAAGTCGCAAAAAACATTTACGTGAGTGAAAAATAACACCCTTCTCCTGCTTGCAGGAACAATCAGCCTCCTTTTTTTTTCCGCCTGTGACCGTCATCCTGAGATGAATAATGGCAAGCAAAATATTGTCTGTACCACAGGCATGATTGCCGATGCGGTTAAGCAACTTGTGCAGGACAGCGCGAATGTCATCTCGCTGATGGGCCCTGGCGTGGACCCCCATCTTTATAAAGCGACCCATGGCGATATTGACCGGCTGGCTCGTGCCAACCTGATTTTTTATAATGGGCTTCACCTTGAAGGAAAAATGGGCGAAGTGCTTGAAAAACTCAGCAGAAGCCGCCCCGTCGTCGCTTTGGCACAATCGATTCCTGAACACAAACTGTTGCGCATCGACGACACCGACCTGCACGACCCGCATATCTGGTTCGACCTCTCCATCTGGGATATCGCTGTACAGGAAGCTGCACTTGCCCTAAAAAAACAATACCCTGACTGGGCTTCGATGATCGAAACCAACGAAGCCAGTTACCGCAAGGACATGCAGGCATTACACCAGCAAATCCTGCGCGAGATTCAACAGATTCCTGCACAACAGCGGGTCATGATCACCGCCCACGATGCCTTTGGCTATTTTGGCAAAGCCTATGGTATAGAAGTGCGCGGACTGCAGGGCATTTCAACCCTGTCGGAGTTTGGTCTTCGTGACCGTGTCGATTTGGTTAATTTTATTATCGAAAGAAACATCAAAGCCATCTTTGTAGAATCTTCGGTTTCTCCCAAAGCGATTTCTTCTGTTGTTGAGGCCTGCCAGCAAAAGGGGCACCAACTGAAAATCGGAGGCAGCCTGTACTCCGATGCCATGGGCGAAAAAGGCACCCCCGAGGGAACTTACCTCGGCATGGTGCGCGCCAATTTAAAAACAATTGTTCAGGCACTCAAATAGCAACCACTATGAGCAAAAAAATATATCACGTAGAAAATCCCGTAACGGAAGTCCACGATTTAACCGTTACCTATGACCGTAAACCCGTACTTTGGGATATTGACCTGAGCCTCCCAAAAGGAGCTGTTGTGGGCATTATGGGGCCTAATGGCGCTGGAAAATCCACCTTAATCAAAGCCATGATGGGCCTTCTACCTATGGCCAGTGGGTACGTCAAAATGTTCGATAAAAAGCTCGATGAAGTTCGTGACCGTATCAGTTATGTGCCCCAGCGTGGTACTGTTGACTGGGACTTCCCCGCATTGGTAAAAGATGTGGTGCTCATGGGCAGGTACGCCAAGATTGGGCTGTTCAGCCGCGCAAGAAAAGCCGACCTCGACATTGCCATGGAATGCCTGCATAAAGTGAATATGGAGAATTTTGCCCACCGCCAGATCTCTCAGCTTTCCGGCGGCCAACAGCAGCGGGTTTTTCTTGCCCGTGCACTGGCACAACATGCCGATCTGTATTTTATGGATGAACCCTTCGTGGGGGTAGATATGGCCACCGAAAAAGCCATCGTTGAACTGATGCAGGAGATGACAAAAAAGGGCAAAACAGTCATTGTAGTGCACCATGATTTACAAACCGCCCAAAAATATTTCGACTGGATTATCCTGCTTAACACCCGACTGGTGGCTTCAGGACCAACAAAATCGGTACTGACCAATGAGATTGTAGCAGAAACCTATGGCGGTAACCTTTCTTTACTGACCGACCTTTCTCAGGAACTGAAAAACCAGGCCTTCCCTAACCGTGAAAATTAACAACTATGGAAGCGCTTTTAGAATTTCTTTCCTTTCAGGATCCAAGTGTTCGGATGGTAACCCTCGGAGCCATCATCCTGACCGCCTCCTCGGCTTTGGTGGGCTGTTTCACCTTTCTGAAAAAGCAGGCCCTGATCGGTGATGCCGTTGCACATGCGGTCTTGCCTGGGGTATGTTTGGCTTTTTTACTGACGGGCGTAAAAAACCCTATTTACCTGATCATTGGTGCTTTTACCACAGGGTGGCTTTCCCTTCAGCTGATTAATTTCATCAGTCAGCATTCAAAAATCAAGGAAGACACGGCCATTTCTCTGGTCCTGTCAGTGTTTTTTGGTTTCGGCATTTTGCTGATGACTTTCATTCAGCATGGTGACTATGCTGATCAGTCGGGGCTGGATCATTTTCTTTTCGGACAAGCGGCCTCTTTGGTCGGCTCCGACTTGATCATCTTCCTGACGGTCGGACTGGCCATTATGGCACTGATATTACTGTTTTTCAAAGAGCTCACCTTAATTGCCTTCGATCGGGATTTTGCTTCCGCCACAGGCCTGCCCGTAAAATGGCTGGAGCTTTTACTGACCTCACTCACTGTTTTGGCGGTGGTGATTGGCATACAAGCCGTGGGAGTTGTGCTGATGGCAGCAATGCTGATTACGCCACCTGCAGCGGCCCGATACTGGACCGATCACCTGCCTAAGATGGTTTGGTTCGCCACCCTCTTCGGTGCATTTTCGGGATTCAGTGGCGCCATGATTTCCTACGTGGCTCCCAGCATGCCAACAGGCCCGTGGATCGTAGTCATCGCGACCACAATTGCCCTGATTTCCATTTTATTTGCGCCAAATCGAGGCATCATTTTTAAACTCCGCAGGCAGTATGAAAACCAGCACAAAATCCTGACGGAGAATATTCTCAAGTCATTTTTCTATTTGGGAAAAAACAAAGAGGACATTAAAAAGCATTACAGCGCGGAAGCATTATTGGAAATTCGCCCGAATCTGGGCCTTCGGAAACTAAAAAAAGGACTTCGTTCCCTTCAAAAAGACGGCTACCTGATCAATGAAAAGAAAGGCTTCCGACTGAGTAACGAAGGGGTGGCAAGGGCCAAAAGGGTTGTGAAACTGCACCGACTTTGGGAAGTGTACCTTACCACTTACCTGAACCTCGACCCTGACCACGTGCATGACAGTGCTGAAACAATGGAGCATGTTATCACACCTGAGCTGGAAAAACGGCTGGAAGAAAAACTCGACTTCCCCGACCGTGACCCTCACGATGAAGAAATCCCTTACCATTAAGCTGACTCAACATGAACGATCTATTAATAATTCTTACAGGAGCCTGCGTTGCGGTTTCCTGCAGTTTGCTCGGCTGTTTTTTGGTCTTGCGGAAAATGACCATGGTGGCCGATGCGATCTCTCATGCCGTATTACCTGGTATTGTGATCGCCTTTTTACTGTCCGGCTCAAGAGATTCGGTGGTGATGCTCGCTGGCGCAGCCCTTTTCGGCATCCTGACCACCTTTATCATTGAATTTTTTCATCATAAAGGCGGTTTACAATCTGATGCCTCTATTGGCGTAACCTTTACATGGCTTTTTGCAGTAGGTGTAATTTTAATTACCGTTTTCGCTGGAAAAGTAGACCTCGACCAGGATTGTGTTTTGTATGGAGAAATTGCTTATGTTCCAATTGATTTATGGATTACCGATGCAGGAACCATCCTTGGCCCACGCGCCCTGTGGATTGGTGCTATCGTGATGGTGGTCATCATCACTTTCATCAGCATTTGCTATAAGGCGCTGTATCTGTCTACTTTTGATCCTGCCTTTGCTGCCGCTATTGGCATTTCTACCACCCTTTGGCATTATGCACTTATGGGCATGGTTTCGCTTGTCTCGGTGGCATCCTTCGAATCCGTCGGTGCCATATTGGTCATTGCGCTAATGGTAACCCCTGCCGCAACAGCCTACCTGTTAACCCATGAACTGAAAAAAATGCTCATTTATGCCGCCGTAATTGGGGTACTGACCTCCGTCCTCGGGTATTATATCGCCTATGCCGTCGATGGGTCTATTGCGGGAGCAATGGCCTCTGTGGGTGGTTTGCTCTTTATGCTCGCCTTTTTGTTTTCTCCTACTGATGGCTACATATCACGCAATAAAAGACGTACCAATAAGGCAACTTTAGAAGCAACTCTCTCCGCAACAAGCAAGTAAACGGAAATATCGAAACAATCATTGATCATCCTTGATTTGGTAATCAATATTTCGATTATACCCCTAAAGTAGAGGTGTTTGTCCAATAGCCGACCCTCTACCGCTGTCGTAAACTCCTTTTCCTTCGTAGATAAATATATTACCAAGAAACGTTATGATGAAAAAGCCTTTAATACTTGCCTTGATTTGCCTTTTAATCAGTACCGCTTCCTTCGCTGGGCGTGGTCAGGACAAAGAAATTAAATGGATTTCTTTTGAGGATGCCATGAAAATGGTCGAGAAAAATCCTTCCAAGCATATCATGATTGATTTTTATACTTCATGGTGTGGCTATTGTAAAAAACTCGACAAAACCACCTTCAAAGATAAAGATGTTGTGCAGGCGGTCAATAAAGACTTTTATGCGGTGAAAATTGATGCTGAATCAACGGAACGAATTACCTATAAGGGGGAAAGCCTTACTTATGCTGAGTTGGCCAAGAAGTTCAAGGTACCAGGCTATCCTACCATTCTGTTACTGAAACCAGAAAAAGACGCAACAAGTGTTGAGCCTGGATATAAAAATGCCAAGCAATTCACGCGAATGCTCGAAAGATTTGAATAAAAAATTATTAGTTGATAATGCGCTAAGGTCTTACTGCAAAGTAAGGCCTTTTTTTGTGCTTCCTCCCCCATGTCTATGGTCCCTTTTATCTCAGGAGCCCCAAGAGCGCCTGGACTTAAAACGGTGAATCAAAAATTCAGAAGCGGCTCAATATAGAGTATTATTAAGGGCTCGTTCAAAAACGGACCAGTCAAGAGGACAAGAGCCATAAAATTTCAGCAAATTATAGATATATAATCGATCAAATTCAGAAAATATTGCAAATATGGCAACAGAGGCCGTTTCACCAAACCCCAATTATCAAACCCTTAAAAAAAATAGGCTAATTTTATCACCTATGCATATATTCATTATTTTCATTATATTTATTGCAATCAAAAACTAAATTCGTTTAATTTGTTTTAACAGAAAGGGATATTCATTAACAATTACACAATTGAAGATGATTTCCCGACAATCATTTAACCAAACAATCGCCCTACGAGAATTAGGGCACTTTTTTCAGCTTACTCCTTTTTGAAAAAAGATAAAAATAAACTATTGATGATATGTGCTCAATATTTGGAATTTTAGACATCAAATCAGACCCTGAGCAACTTAGGACTCAGGCTTTGCAACTCTCCAAGAAACTTCGCCACCGTGGTCCAGACTGGTCAGGGGTGTATGCATCAGACAGAGCGATTCTCGCTCACGAGCGTTTAGCCATTGTTGATTTATACAGCGGCGAACAGCCATTGTATAACCACGACAAAACCCATGTTTTGGCCGTAAATGGTGAAATTTACAATCATCAAGCATTAAAGAAAGAATTATTTGTTGACTATAATTTCCAAACAGAGTCTGACTGTGAGGTAATTTTGGCCCTTTATGAGGAGAAAAAGGAAAAACTGCTCGACTACCTGAACGGTATCTTTGCTTTCGTTCTTTATGATGCCGAAAAAGATGCTTACCTGATCGGGCGGGATCACATTGGAATTATTCCTTTGTACCAAGGCTTTGATGAACACGGCAACTATTATGTTGCTTCAGAAATGAAAGCTCTTGTTCCTGTTTGTAAAAGTATTTCTGAATTTCCTCCAGGAAGTTTCGTCTATTCTGAGCAAGGCAAAGCTCCACAGCGCTATTACGAACGCAAGTGGATGGAATTCTCTGCGGTAAAAGATGCAGAAACAAACAAAGAAGAATTGAAAGAAGCCTTGGAGCAAGCGGTAAAAAGACAGTTGATGTCTGATGTGCCATTTGGTGTATTGCTTTCTGGCGGTTTGGATTCATCGATCACCTCTGCCATTACGCAGAAATTTGCGAAGATGAGAATCGAAAGCAACGATGAAGTTGAGGCTTGGTGGCCACGACTGCACTCCTTTGCAATTGGTTTGGAAGGTGCTCCGGATTTAGCCGCAGCACAAAAAGTAGCGGATCACCTCGGGACCGTTCATCATGAATTAACTTATACCGTCCAGGAAGGCATTGATGCCATCAGGGATGTGATTTACCATATCGAGACTTACGACATCACCACCATCCGTGCTTCTACGCCTATGTATCTGATGGCGAGAAAAATCCGCGCGATGGGTATAAAAATGGTGCTTTCTGGCGAAGGTGCTGACGAGATTTTTGGCGGGTATTTGTATTTCCACAAAGCACCTAACGCTCAGGAATTTCATGAAGAATCTGTGCGTAAATTAATGGCCTTAAACATGTTTGACTGCGCGCGCGCCAACAAATCGATGGCCGCCTGGGGTATTGAAGGACGGGTACCATTCCTGGACAAAGAATTTTTGGATGTGGCTATGAACATCAATCCAAAAGATAAAATGTGTGGCAACGGCAAAATGGAAAAAAGCGTCCTTCGTGAATGTTTTGAAGATTACTTGCCACATGAGGTTGTTTGGCGCCAAAAGGAGCAATTTTCAGACGGTGTTGGATACAACTGGATTGATTCCCTGAAAGAAGTTGCAGAAGAAAAGGTTTCTGACCATCAACTGGAACATGCGAGTTATCGCTTCCCATACAATACGCCACTGACGAAAGAAGGCTATTTGTACCGAGAAATATTTGACGAGCTATTTCCTTTAGAGGATGCTGCTAAATGTGTTCCTGGAGGTCCATCGGTAGCCTGCTCAACTGCCAAAGCAATCGAGTGGGATGAGTCTTTCAAAAATTCTGCCGACCCATCGGGAAGAGCAGTAAAGGCCGTCCACAACGATGCCTATGTAAGCGAATAACAGCAAATTAGAACTAAATACAACAAAGGTTAGCCACAATATTACGGCTAACCTTTTTTTATTCACCTTCCTGATCTTGGACCGCCCGCTTGGCTATCGCCCGCATTTGCTCCTCCCTTAATATCTTTTGATATTGTATATCCTCCTTCTCGCTGCTCAAAATAGTGATGATAAAACCTATTAAAGGTGACAAAATCAGACTCAGTAAAAAACCACCCCAAAACCCAACGGTTCTGTCTGTTGCGAGCATTCCCACAATTATTGACAACACAATCCATCCTAAAAACATCATCTTACTTAAATATTTGATCCTTCGTAAAATTAGGCCACCAAAGTGCAGTCTATTTTCCTTTCTAAATCGAGTAGAAATTTCAAGCTGACATTTCTTTTTTTACCTTTGCCCTAAAGCAAAAACATGCGACTGGATAAATTCATATGTAAATGTACAGACCTGACCATTACCGAAGTGTCGCTGATTATTGCGGAAGGAAAAATTCAGGTGAATGGCGAAAAAATCACAGAGCCCCACCATCAGGTTCATGCTTCCAATCAGGTTGTTTTTGACCAAAAAGTCCTGACCCCTCGCCCATTCCGGTACTATATGATCCATAAACCCGCCGACACCATATGCTCCAATAAAGACGAGCACTACCCTGCTGTTTTTTCACTAACCAATATCCCCGACACCGATCAACTGCACCTCGTAGGCCGACTCGATGCCGACACCACAGGACTACTCATTGCCACCGATGATGGGCATTGGTCCTTTAATATCATGCAACCTGCGGGCAAGGTTCCTAAAACCTATCAAGTTCAACTCCATCGACCAATAACCAAAGAAGCCATTGAACAGCTTGAAAAAGGGGTAATGTTGCAAGGGGAAAAACAGCCTACGGCCCCTGCACAAATAGAAATGATCAATGAAAAACAGGTTTTACTGACCATCACTGAAGGGAAGTTTCATCAGGTTAAAAGAATGTTTTTTGCGGTAAAAAATAAAGTTACGGCCCTACACCGCTGCAAAATTGGAGGGCTCTCGCTCGACATTCCTGAAGGAGCGTGGCGAGAGATCAACAAAAAAGAGGTGGAGCAATAAGGCGCTCCCTCAGGCGACCACCTACTTCCCGACCCTCAAACTTTTCAGAATTTTGTCTCTCAAATCCTTTGGTTCAAAAGGCTTGGAAACGAAATCATTCACCCCCACATCAAAACATCGCTTCACCTCTGCTTCACGAACAGAGGCCGTCATCGCGATGATATACTGATCTTTCAATGCCTGATGAGCGCGGATAATTTTGGTCGCCTCCAGGCCATCCATCACAGGCATATTGATGTCCATCAGGACAACGTCAAAAACACTTTCAGAAAGACAATTCAACGCTTCACGCCCGTTTTCCGCAATGGTTACCTTAAATCCAAATTTCCGCAAATGCTGTTTGGCCACCACCTGGTTGAGTTTAAAATCCTCCACTAAAAGAATGTTCAGCGCAGGAATATCTTCAGGTTTAATTTCTTGCTCCTGCTCAGTATCTATTAAATCAAGCTCTGAAATCGCAAAATAGAGGTAGAAACTAAACGTGCTCCCTTCATTCAGCACACTTTTTACTTCAATTTCACCCCCCATCTGTTCAATAAGTTGTTTGGAAATCGGCAAGCCCAAACCCGTACCGCCATACTTTCTGGCGATGGTTTCATCTGTTTGTGTGAATGGGTTAAAAATATGGGCAATTTTCTCCTCGGGAATGCCAATGCCTGAATCACAGATCTCGAAATTCAGTCGGATTTTGCCTTCACGAACAGCCCCCGCCGACACATTTATCTTCACCTCGCCTTTTTCTGTAAACTTAATCGCATTACCCGCTAAATTCAGCAGCACCTGCCCCAAGCGATGCACGTCGCCACGAAGAATTTTTGGAATGCCATTCGCAATGTTCAGGGAAAAGCCGATATTCTTTTTTTGAATATTTGGACGAAGGTTATGGCTCAGGTTTTCCATAAACTGCTCAAATTCAAAATCAGTATTTTCAAAACAAACCTTCTCCTGACGGATCTTGGCAAAATCAAGGATATCATTCACGATCCGCAATAAGTGTTTGGCAGAAAAATCGATATGATCTACAAATTCCTTCGCTTGCCCCTGAATAGAGTCCAGATCACTGAGCAATTTAGTGATGCCGATAATCCCATTCAGTGGGGTGCGTATTTCATGCGACATGGAGGACAAGAACTGATCCTTAACCCGCTCCCCCTCGATGGCGGAATTTCGGGCCTCAATCAACTCCTCCTCTCGCTTGTTCCGCAGGGCAATCTCTGCTTTGAGCTGATCATTGATCGACCGAATCGCCCGCTCCTTCCGATGCAACTCCAAAACATTCACGATCTGCTTTCCCAATAAATTAAGGGCCTCTTTCGCCCCCGTTGACATTTCCCTGGGCTTATTGTCGATCACACATAAAGTACCAATGGCATAGCCTTCTGGGGTAACCAAGGGCGAGCCCGCATAGAATATTACATGGGGATTTTGAGTGACCAGCGGGTTGTCATGAAAGCGCTCATCCTTACGGGCATCATTCACCTCCAAAATCTCGTCGGGCTGGTTGATGGCATGGGCACAAAAAGCGAGTTCCCGAGGCGTTTCTGTAGCATCAACGCCGACCTTGGATTTAAACCACTGCCGATGATCATCAACAAGAGAAATCAAAGCAATTGGCGTACCGCAAATTTCGGAGGCGATTCTGGTGAAATCGTCATACTCGGGAGCATCAGGCGTATCCAAAATCTCATAGTCTTTCAGCTTAGCCAATCTTTGCGCTTCATTCTCTGTTGGTTGGGGGCGAATCATAAGGTGTTTATCGTTTATTATTAAATAAAAAAAACGATGTTTGTATTCCCTTAGGTTCATTGAACAGAAAATATATTCATTGAGCTCAACATAAAAATTAATCCGCAACAGTAGTCTTGCGAATCAGGTCTTGCAAAACCCTAAAATTGCGAACAAACACAACGCCCATTTCAAAATGCACCTCGCCTCTAAGGGGAATCCGCTTACAGTAAACAGCTTAACAGCATCCATTTCTATGGACATCAAAAAAACTGTACCGATACAATGGCACTTTTTCATCTATTGTTAAACGTCAATTCGATATCATCACCTCTCTCAATAATTGCATCATCTTTAATCACTGACTTTCAGAATATTAATCGAATCAACAGTAGGCCGATGAATGAAAATTGCCCCACCGAATTAATCAATCAGCAAAAATACAGGAAGGTGAATAACAAAATTCAGAAATTCCATCATTTCACTCCGCATAGACTTCGCTCTTCATAGCAATAGGATTGAATATTATTCTATTAATATCATTTCCACACGCTAACGTAGACATAAATGTGATAAAATTTTGAGCAAAACAAATATAAATATTAAATTTACATTAAGTAAGTTTATCAACTTTTGACCAGTAATTCCTGGCATTTACCTTCACGAATTTTTACGCATGAAAAAATTTATTTTTCTTTTTTCCCTTTGCTTGTTGGCAAGTTTTGCTAATGCTCAAATCAATATGGCCGATTCTACTGTTCAGGTCATTGGCTACTGGGACATTGGTGAAAAACAGACTTATCTGATTACTGAAGAAAGTTACCGCATACAGGACACCGACACCCTTGACCGCAACGAAACAAAGTATTTTGTAGATATTAGCATTGCCGATTCCACAGCCACAGAATATCTGATCAATTGGCATTATCGCGATTTTACAGACAATCAACCAAACCCTATTCACCATCTTTCAGCAATGGCTAAAGAAGGTCTTACTGTTCAGGTAAAAACGGATGAGAATGGCAAGCTTCTGGGAATTTCCAATTGGAAGGCGATTAATAAGCATATGTCTAAAACACTGAAAAAAGCCAAGAAAGTCGCTAAAAAGAATCAGGATTATAAATTTGATCTGGAGAAATTAACTCACCATTTGGCATCTCTGAACAACTACACCAATGAGTTTGGGAAGGAATACGCTCAATTCTATTATTTTCATGGGCTGCAATATGAACTTAATGAAGTGTATGAGGCCGTAGTTGATCGTGAAAACCGATTGGGAACGGGTCCTTTACAGATAAAAATGTCTGTTTTTCTTGATGAAATTTTTGAAGAAAACGACAGTTTTGTGCTTCGATCGGTTGAAGAAAGTGACTCCGATCAACTTACAGCCATCACCCATGAGTACCTGAAGCAAAATGCTTCTCATTATAAGTTGGGAAACATCAACGTAAAGGAGCTTCCAAAGATTACCCATATCAAATATATAGGGGCCGAGCTCCATGCTTATGGATGGCCTTTACTCAGTATGGAGAGCATTGAGGCCAATTCAGAAAATAACTTAAAAGTTATCGACAGAACCATTGATTTACAATAATTTAGCTATGAAAAAACAGTTATTTATATTATTTGCTTTACTTGCTATTGGCTTCAATACTTTTGCTGGCACCCCCGAAAAAGTAATAGAGCAATACATCACCCTTTCAGGCCTGTCCGCGGCAATCAGTCAGATAGATGAGCTGAGGGATGCTAAAATTGCGGAGAAAAAAGACAGCTTCAATTCTCCTCAAGAGTTTCAACAATTCTCCACCACTATGACCAATACGCTCAATGGAGAAAAGATGCTCGAGAATATCAAAAAATACCTTGGTCAGCAATCTGATAAAAAGACCTTAAAGAGCTACATCAAATTTCATGAGACCCCTCTGATTCAGAAGGTGATGGAAGAGGAATTGAAGGCGAATGATCCTGCCCAGCAGCAGGACATGATCGCTTACTTTCAGGCTTTCGAGTCTGATCCGCCAAGTCAAGAAAGAATTCAGCAGCTTATAAAATTAGATGAAACGGCAAGGCTTTCCGAGAACATGACTTCGATACTCAAAAATATGATGACGTCTATCCTTTCGGGTGTTAACGCACAACTACCCGCTGAAGATCGATTGAGTGAGGCAGAAATTTCGTCGAATTTAAAAGCGATGTTCCCCGCTAATTTTGAACAGAAAATCAAAGAACAAGTCATAATGATGTCTTTGTATTCGTATCGAAATATTACTGACCAGGAAATGAATCAATATATTGACCTGTGGGCATCCCCTTTGGCACAGCAAGACCTCGCATTGACTTTTGCGTCATTGAATTACGCCTTCACCAATATCAATATGACATTTGAGGAAAAAGGGCAGTAAGTTCAAAATGCTGTTTCATCAGGTGTTTCATAACAATATTTACAGCCTTTCTCTGTTTTTCGGGGAAAGGCTTTTTTATGACCTGTCGAATATCACAGTGGTTTTCTTAATATTGTGATATATTTGAAAAAAAATCAAAGACAGATGACATCAACCTTGCGTAGTACCCCTACCGAGACTAACCTCCCCTCCTTAAAAAAAGAACGCATCGCCATTATTGATATCCTTCGTGGTTTTGCGGTCATGGTAATTATGCTCTTACACAATATTGAGCATTTCAATTTTTATTTCTTCCCAGACAAGGCAAGCCAAGCCAATTGGCTCAATCAGTTGGATCAACATTTATGGGACGGCATGTTTTTCCTCTTTGCGGGCAAAACCTACTCCATTTTCGCCCTGTTGTTCGGTTTCACTTTTTACTTAATGAACCACAAGCAGCAACAACTTGGCAAGGATTTCGGCCCAAGGTATTTATGGCGCTTGCTGCTCCTCAGTGGATTTGCCTGTTTTAATGCCTTGTTTTTTCCAGGCGAGGTACTCATGCTGTACGCTGTAACGGGCATATCCTTGTATTTTGTCAGAAATAAAAGTGCAAAATTTATCCTATTCACTGCCCTTGTATTTCTTATGCAGCCCGTTGAATGGCTGTTGTACTTAAGGTCGGCCTTTGATAGCGATTTCAGCCTCCCCGCCAAGCTTTATGCACAATATTGGCAACCTGTAATGGATGCGCTACACACCGATTCTTTTTGGACAACCATCAGTTCCAATATCACCAACGGGCAAAAATTCAGCATGCTTTGGGCCATCGAAAATGGACGGTTCACACAAACCATCGGGCTTTTCATGCTGGGGCTATACTTTGGAAAAAGTTCACTTTTCAAACACAGCCCGTCAAATATAGCACGGTGGAAACGCATTTTTATGGGGGTAGCCATTTGCTGTATTCCGTTGTATTTTGCGAAAAACCACTTTCAGCAAGCTGAGCTCCTGGCAATAAAACGAACCCTTGGTATTGTTTTCGATATGTGGTTCAAATTTTCCTTTACGCTGATATGGGTATCCATTTTTATGCTTTTGGCTGAAAACACCACTTTCAAACGCATCACTAAACCCCTGACAGCCTATGGCCGAATGAGCCTGACCAATTACATTACTCAAAGTATTTTTGGAGGGGTTGTTTATTTTGGTTATGGATTATACCTGGCCAAATATTGTGGAACAAGCCTGAGTCTATTGATCGGTATAGCCATGCTGATCGTGCAAATTACATTTTGTAACTGGTGGCTCAAACATCATCGTCAAGGGCCTTTCGAGCAGCTTTGGCACCGCTGGACGTGGATAAAATAGCCTTCTCGTAATTGACGGAATAAAAAAGGTCTGCTCCAATCACTGGCGCAGACCTTTTTTACTATAATTCAGTCAGCGGATAGACAACACCAACCACTATTCGACACACGTTTAGCCACAACACTTTTTATATTTCTTCCCACTTCCACACGGACATGGGTCATTGCGACCTACTTTATCCTCGGCACTTCTTGGCTGACTGCTCAAGTCGGGTAAAAATTCTACCACCGGTAAATCATCGTCTTCCTCCAGATCTTCCTCGGGGTACTCGTCAAAATTCACCACGCCATGAAGCATAAAACGGGTCGTTTCCTTCTCTGCCCCAGCCACACTGGTTCGAACAGACGCAAGCAACGGATCCATATTATAGGCCACCACGGGACATGCTGTACAAAAATGGCTGTCGTTATTATTGGTTACAAAAGTACCTTCATCCAATTCTGACACCACACTGATCAGCACCGCACTCGACTGCCCCTTCAGTTCCGCACCACACTCCGGGCAATTCGTCATCTCCGAACGCTCCATAAAATATTTTCGGCGTGGGATTGACAAATCCACCGAACCATCTGCCTTCAACATACTTTCTATTTTTTTAAAATTTCTTGAACTCCTTATGAATTTTCGACCATCTATTGAATATCTAATCATCAAAACCCGTAGCATGTTTGTCTTTTGCGCTATGAAAAACAAAAAATGCCTCGCCCGGGCACTGTTTGAATAAATACAATGGTTAAAATAATGAGGCGAAGATAAGGAGTCGAATGCTTATGGCAAACAATTTCCCATGCTCTTCTTATCGTAAGAATAGGAATTAAGGGCTTGGTGGTATTATCATTAATCCTCGATTTCAGGTGAATCGAGCTCAAATTTGAAATGCTTGAAGTGACGTTATTCTTTACAAAGATATATCAAACGAAGCAAAGTCACTCCCCTAAGCATCAGCAGGGTATTCAGCAGGGTATTGGCCGTAATCAATTACAGCGCTACACAGCGGATAAAGTTTTCAACTTATTGAAGGGTGATTCAATGGAAAGAGGTAGATTATTACTCGATAAACTTTTCACTTATCCCTATTACATTATGTTCAACAGAATAACCGCCGTGCGATTTTGAAGATTCTACTTCAATGTGCTTTTTATGGAGAATATTGAATAAAAAAAGCACTTGCGTGAGGAAAAAAGATTTCCCCCTGCAAGTGCTTTCCACTGAGCAGCATTATAAAGCTACTATTCGACGGTCAGAGTTTGGGTTTGTTTTAACAAAACATCCACCGCTTTACGTAATTGTTGATCCGTCCCATGAATCACCACATCTTTGTCTTGTGCAATTTTAAACTCTGGCTCTACCTGCTGATTCTCGAGGTAATTACCTTCCAGATCCTGCACACCTACCTGAGGAATGCCAAAAACCAACGAGGGGTCCTGCAGGGTTTCCCACCAAACGGCAGTCATCGTCCCGGGTACAGGCATCCCAACCAATGGCCCAATTTTCAGGGTTTGATAGGTATATGGAAAAGCATGTGCATCTGAATAATTCCCTTCAGAGCAAAGTACGGCAGAGGCTTTCGACCATTTATTGATCGGTTCAGTACCAAACTTCTGCCCTCTTGGCGCAAAAGTACAATACACTTCCCCACTCAAAAAGGTGGCTAAATCATCATGCAGCCAGCCACCACCATTGAATCGTGTATCTACAATCAGGGCATCCTTATGATAATTCTTACCCAAAGTTTCGGCATATACATTTCTAAAACTTGCACTGTTCATCCCCTGAACGTGTACGTAACCGATCTTTCCATTGGAAGCCTCCCGGGTTTCTTCCTCACGTAATTTCACCCAACGCTTATAAAGCAAGCTATTTTCTGCACTTTTACCAATTGGCTTCACCACCACCATTTGCATTTTTCCCTGGTCCGAAATTTCCAATCTCGTAGGCTTCCCGGCCTTATGATTCAGGTATTGGAAATAATCCTGTCCAGCCAAAATCTTTTGTCCATCAATTGCATCGATAATCATTCCCGCTTTGATATCCGCAGTCACCTGCGTCAGTGGAGAGCCTTCAATAATCTCGGCAATTTTCAGTCCGTTGCCTTCATACTCCTGATCGAAAAAAGCGCCCAGCGTTGCGGTAGCATCTGCATTCTCGGCCTTCGAATAATATCTACAACCTGTATGCGAGGCATTCAATTCGCCCAACAGCTCACTCAACATCTCGGCATAATCATAATTATTGTTGATGTGTGGAATAAATTTCATGTAGGCAGATTTATAAAATGCCCAATCCACGCCATGCAACTCTGGGTCGTAAAATTTCTTTTTAACCTGTCGCCAAACGTGTTCAAACATATAACTGCGCTCAGCCTGTTTATCAAGGTAATATTCCGCCTGATAATTGATATTTTTACGCTTATCAGAAGCAATGTCCATCTTGGCAAAATGGCCACCTGTTTCAAAGAAAATATTTTTCATCTCCTCATCAAACTGCAGGTTTCCACCACCCCCACCTAACTTCAGAACAAGCTTTGTTTCATTTTTGCGGATATCTTTTTTCCATAAATCATAACCACCTTCAAAACGACTCATATAATACAGTTGGCCACCATCTTTCGACAAAAGGTAATCGGAAAGGAAGGAAGAATTAATCGTAAGGCGCATCACACGCTCCTGCAGTCCTTCAAAATCAATCGCCAAATGAGCGACTTCTTCGTTCGCTTTCTTGCCTTTTTTAGCCTTCTTCTTTTTAGACTTCTCTTCTTCAGCCTCCTGATCTTCCTGCGCTTTTCGTGCTTCCTTCAACAGGTCGAATTCCTCTTGCGGCAATTTGAATTCGTCATAAGCCGCTTTGGTCAAGAAAATGGCAAAAACATCATCTTCTGCCCCCCAGCTCCCATGAGAGCGATAGCCATATCGGTCATTGGCATAAACAATGGCTTTTCCGTCCATTACAAACCGAGGAGCCGTACTGCTGTAACCGCTTTCCGTCAGGTTGATCACCTGCCCATCGCCGGAAGCTTTCACAAGTCCGATGTCCGAAGAAGTCCACTGGTTCGGCGAATATTGAACCGCCAGATATTGGCCATCTGGCGACCAGTCGAAAGCCTGATCCCCATCAGAATAAGAATAATTAAAGCTACCTGCCAAAATGGTTTTTGCGGTTTTGGTTTTCAGATCGATCACTTTTAAGGTGGTTCTTTCTTCCAAATAGGCTATTGCATCACCCTTTGGCGACCATTTCGGCTGAAACTCCTCCACTGGCGCATCAGTGATAACCTCCTCCTGAATATCCGTTGCATTGATGAAATACTTTTCCTCGTCTTTCCCCAGTTTGGCAACATAAATATTCCAGCTGCCACTTCGCTCACCGGCATAAACCAACGATCGTCCGTCGGGAGAGAAAGACACTGATCTTTCCTGTTCAGCCGTATTCGTAATTTGAACTGTGGTATTGTAATCAACAGAAGTTACAAAAACATCGCCTCTTAAAATAAAAGCGACCTCTTTACCATTAGGAGAGACAGAAATCTCCTGCCCTCCACCTGATTTTTTCTCAAAAACAACATTGTTTAACTTCTGATCATTATTGATTTTAATATCAACTTTTTCAGGAGATCCTCCCTCTTTTAAAGTATATATCTCTCCATCATATCCAAAACAAAAAATATTGCTTTTAGATACAGATAAAAATCGAACAGGGTGGTTCTCCAGTTTGGTCAGCTGCTTTTTATCACGGCCATCCACTGCCATAGTCCAAACATTCAGGGTTCCATCGACCTCACTGGTGTAGGCCACACGCTGATCCTGATCAAAGAAAACTGGTGTACGATCCTCCCCCTCGAAATCAGAAATCTGTTGATGTTTCCCTGAGGCCACATCATAAATCCAAAGATCCCTGGTGACCGCACTTGTGTGATGCTTTCGCCATGGGTCTTCATACCCCTTTTTGTCCTGATAAAGAATTTTTGTACCGTCAGCGCTGTATTGAGCATGCTCGGCAGTGAGTGTCAAAATTTGCTTTGGACGTCCCCCATCGATCCCTACGGCATATAATTCATCAAGTCGGCCATAAGGAAACTGCGCACTCTTGACATCATCCAAGACCTGAGCAGTAAACAATACGGATTGCCCATCTGGTGTGAAAGAAGTCGGAATTTCACTGGTGGAATTGAATGTTAAACGTTTGGCTCGTCCGCCATTCACGGTCGTCAGAAAGAGGTCAAAATTACCATGCCGATCAGAAGCAAAGGCAATTTGCTTACTGTCAGGACTCCAAACAGGCGAAAAATCATGCGCCACATGGTTCGTTATTGGCGTCGCCTCACCACCAGCAGCAGCGACCACGTAAAGGTCCCCCTGATAAGAAAAGGCAATATGTTCACCATCAGGAGAAATTGAAGGATAGCGCATCCATAACGGATTTTGCGCCAACACCGAAAGGGACATCATCATCCCTCCGAGGATTAAGAAAAGGTTTTTCATAGCATTGATGTTGCGTATGCGATTGAATAAAAATGATCAATAAAGATAATCAAATTAACGATTCATTTATCGACAATTTTCAGATTCAAAAAAACACCTTGACAACATCATTACCTCTTCTACAAACAAAAGCCCCACTATCAGCAAGATAGCAGGACTTCGGTAGTATTATTCTTAGACGATCGGAAGTATTACTTTCCGATACAGCCTATGGAATTCCCCTATTAGCGCTTCCTAAGCACATTTTTTAGGGATTCGGACAGCCCGAGGGACGAATACTGATTTTGCACTTAAAAAAATAATATGAATTTATGATGTTTAATTAGTTTTTTATGGCAAAGTATGATTTTAATCGTACTAAATATAATTAATAGCATTTTTCCCTCAAAAATAAAACATCCTTCTTCAGGGTCTTATGATGATGCCTTCCTGCATTCAATATAGATGTATAGGCTAAGTATCTTTTATGAAGTAATCGACTTCAAGATTTATTATACGTGCCGCCGCTAAGCGCCCAACTCATCCACCTCAAAATGGTCCAAATTCCTTTTCTCCTCATTAAAATGCATCCCGATCAATACAATCTTCCGATCATCATTTAAGTAAGGCGCATAGTATTTCTTTTCATGGATTTGAACAATGGCCTCACCTTGTTTGCCTTCAGTAGGTTTGGGAGCATTGAGCTTAAATTCTATCACATAAATATGCGTAGGACTTTCCATGACCATGTCAATTCTACCGTGTGAGGTGGATTCCTCCGTCTTGCATTTCAGACCCAAGCCAGCCAAAAAGCTAAACATTACCGACGCATAAAACCCTTCATATTTTTGGAGGTTGCTTTGTACATAATTATTGTAAGGAATGGCAGAGAACATGGCTTTTACACTCGCCTCAAAACCATCTAAATCATTTTTAAATAAGCTCCTGACCGCCTCGTTTCGCTTCAATGTCCGATTGGACTCTACGGAGGTTAAACTAATTAGAAAGAGCATATTAAGAGAAATCTGCACTTCCCTGTTAGGCGGAGACAAGACAAAACTCTTCCCCCCAAATGGCTCCTGAATAACCTCTTTGATGGTTAAGTAGCCGGTTTGCCATAGCAATGAAGCTAAGTTTAGATTAGTGAGGGTGAATTGTTTCAGCTCCTGAGAAGATAACTCCAAATGGTCTAAATCATAGGTCTCATACTTCCCATGCTCAAACATTTTGGTCAAAAAATGAGGTTGCCCTGTATCCCACCAATAGTTATCAAAATCGCCTTCACGATTAAGAAATAAAAGAATATCGAATGGATTGTAAACCCGATCGCCAAGGTAGTTGTAGCCATTGTACCACGCCTTGACTTCTTCCATATCGATCGCATCAAAATAATTACCAAAACAAGATTCCAATTCCTTTTGCGTGAAACCACAAATAGCACTGAACTTAGTGCTTAAAGTGATGTCATTGAAATTGTTCGCGCCACTAAATAATCCTACTCCCGTGAATTTGGTGATACCCGTCATGAAGCAGAAACGAATATGCTGATCAGAAGCTTTGATAGCGGAATAGAAACCACGTAACACATCTAATGCTTCAGAGGCTAAATCATTTTCCTTGGATAAAGTGTCCTGAATGGCTTTGTCATACTCATCAATAATAATGACCACTTTATTTTGATATTTATGAGCAATAGCCTCAATTAAATTCATCAATTGAGCTCCTAAAAGCTCATCTTTATTGAGTTCAATTTGATGTTGTTTGGCATTGGTGGTCAGGACAAACTGAAGTTTCTTATCAACAGACTCAATGTCCTTATAATTCACCCCACTCATATCCATTCGGATCACTGGATAGCTTTCTTCCCAATTCCATTGATCATAGATATAAAGCCCTTCAAACAGTTCTTTCTTGCCTTCAAAAAGAGATTCCAAAGTTGAGCAGAGCATGGATTTCCCAAAACGACGAGGACGAGAAAGGAAATAATATCCTTTAGAGAGCTTTGTCATTTCGTAAACATACTGAGTCTTATCAATGTATAGGTAATCATCTTTACTTATGCGTAGATCTTCAAAAGTCTGTATGCCAATAGGTAATGCTCTTCTTTGGTTCATCGGTGGTTCATTTTGCTAATGATAGGGTAAATATACAAAATTATTGTGCATTGCTTATCAACAGGGCGGGTACCTCATGTCCTTATTGAAATTATTGCCTCTTGATCCATCTGTTTCTATGGATAAAAATAAACTAAACTCCCTATATAGGAGAAAATAGAATTAAAAAAATGCAAACCACAAAAATCAACTTGCTTTATTCGGCTTATCAAAATAATCCCCTTTATAGTCCATTTCAAAAACATATACCAATTTAAAAAAGAAATGAAATTCATGCGCTTCATCCTCCATTATGAAATGAATATTGGTTATGCGTGTCCTCTTCCCTCTAACATCGTCAATGGACTTAGGCCTAAACAATCTGAACCTGGTAGAAAATACCAAGGGAGAATAAGGGGTAAATGGCATACCCCTGTAGCGACGGCTCTCAATTTGAGAAACAATATCATTAGAATTGGCAAAAACATCACCTGGATAAAACGTTTTAACCTCTAATGAGTCTGGAAGTTCAAATGAAGCATAAAAGGTGGGTACATAAAAATAATCGGCTGTTCGAACACCTTCCAACACTTTAACGGCCCCCACATTGATCGTATCTTGATAAATAAAATCCATGCCTTTTTTTGACTTGTGCTCCCTCGGCAATTTCTGAAAATCAATAACAGATAAATCATAATGAGAACATGACCTCCAAGATAAGTGCCGCTCTTCTCGTACTCCCCCTTTAATAGAAGGTCTGTGTTTATTGACAATATCACGTAAAGTATCATCAGCAATTCGGCTACGCCCTTCATCTACATCAATATAATATCCTACCTTGGTGGACCTATCATAGTGATCATGATAGAGAGGAACCACCTTTCTCACTCCCAGCTTTTTGGCTGTATATAGGACAGAGTCATAATTATTCTTAATAAGAATCTCCTCTCCTTTTGCCATCCATTCTTGATCGGATCGTGATATCTCCCTGGGGTTATAAATTGATCTAAAATTATAAATGTAGAGTATAGATTCCCCATCGCTATTGAAGATAATTTCCTTTCTATCATTATGAGGAAGTTCATTCAATTTATCAACCCATAAATCAACAGGAGAAGGAGACTTCTTTTCACTGGCATCAATTCGCGCAAAAAAAGTGCTCTTAATATTATCAAAGGTTTCAATAAAATAAATCACCCCGACACATAATATGGGAAATAACACCACAAATGCTGAAAATCCAAAGACATAAACAGCGACCTTATCAATCACTGCGACATACCTTAGACGCTCAGGTTTACGATAAAAATTAAATATGGTAAACCCCACAAGTCCAATCAAAAAAAATACTTGAATTACCATCCAAAAATTCATCCACCTGTCATTGCTAACATCATCCATATCCTCCCAAATAACAACCGTTGCAATCATGGAAAGCACCAAAAGGATAATTGATATAGGTCCAACCCAACGACTCCCCGCATACAACAAATAGCATGCGACGATAGCAAATAATAAAAATACAACTATATAAATTTCCATTTTACAAAAAATTAAAGCCTATAAGCAAAATTAACCTACCCTAACCTCTACCTTAGATGACTTAAAACTCCCTACCTCCTTCAGCAACCTAAATAACTGCCAATCGCTCCCATAAACAGTCGTCGATGCCATATCTAACTGATCCTTGATTGCATCTAAGCGATAATTTACATTTCGCATTTCCTTTTCAGACTGAAACACATAAGCATGGCGAATAATGGTATTGTGTTTTGGTGTTTTATTATAAAACAGATTGAATCCTGCTCCTGACTCGATGTATGAATTATTCGTAATCAGAAACCTATCATGAGCTCGATCAGTTTGCTGACAATTTTTCTCCATAAATATTATAGTCAATTTAAAGCCATCTTTCCCCAAAAGTCTTAATAGCTCACAATCCACTCGCTTATGTATTTCAGCTTCCATTTTTTGATCGAAGTTCTTATTCTTAGCGGTAACGAGCATGATCTCAACTGGAGCCTGACTGGCTAATCGATGCTTGAAGTTCCTTAAAATCTCAAATAGATTCTCATACAATTTCTTTTCATTCAATCGGTTATTTACAACCTCAAACAGATAAAAATCATGAATAAGTAAGCTATGGATTTTGGGTGGGATACCGAAAGTTGATTTCTCCCAAGACCTTAAATGCGCATCATCATTCTTGACAGACCATGATTTATACCCTTGGAAGGCCATCAATTGCCCCCAGGACTTGGTCAAATCATCAATGGTCAAAAACTTGTAGCCATATTTATTTTCCAATTGCTGACTCAGCTTCTTATCCAAGCAAGTAAAATGAAGCCTAAAGGGGGATAGCTTTTCTGAATTTTTATATACACCCTCTACGCTCCATAGCATCTGATCCAAAGTAAAAAGGATTTCCCCACCTTTATTCAGTCGCCTGAATATCAAATCAATTACTTTCCGACCCGTCTCATCAATATTATCTAAACAGGTGAAATACCGGATGGACTTACGGTTATTCATCTGTACCCAATTATAATGAAAGTCATGCAAAACAGAATCTTTAACTTCTCCCGACTCAATACTGTAATGAAGTTTCAGCAAAAATTTTGGATCAATAATTACATCTAATGGCACCATATCAATCCTTAATATTAGTGTACAACATTCCCATCTCAATCGTTTCTATTTCTAAGCGAGTTGCTTCATCAAAAAAGCCAGAACCGAAGTCTTTGGACAATACACCATTGTTACCAATTTTAATTTTATAAGCTGATGTTTCGCCTTCCTCATCCGTGGACACATAGTGAATCATGACATCATCGGAAGCCAATTCCTTTTCTTGGGGTTTATTGGTTAATGAAATGCCAAGTCGAGAGGACGGATGCTCTCCATTAGCCTCTATTGAGGCAAAGCCTTTTTTCATTAAAACCTGTAACCTTCGGATTAAATATTCCGAGTGGGTCTCAATCATGATCTGAATACCAAAAACCAAGTAAGCTTCCACCAGCATATCAGCTAAAATAGACTGTAATCTCGGGTGTAGATTCGTTTCAGGTTCCTCAATCAGAATCACTTGCCCTACAATTGAATTAGAAATGGCCCCTTCGTCATAATTTGGAGCAAGGGCGATCTTTAAAATTACAGGTAATAGCTGTGAAATACCATACCCAAGGTCTGCAATATCCACAACGTCTCCTCTTGAATTCTCGACCTCAACCTTGTAAGCAATTCCTTCAACGGACCGAATGGTACATTTTTCACCAATACCGAACGCCTTCAGCCATTTATTGACATAGTCGTTGGCCTCCTGCAGGGCTGTTCCTCGCTTGAATTCACCTAATAATTTATTCAAAGCTGAATTACTCGAATTCATGTAAATTCGTGCATTGTTTCCTCGATAGGCCGGCAAGTAGGTCATCAAATCCCGCTGATCCTCCAACTTAAAATATTGGGGTACACTTTCCGGGAGGTACTTTACGCATTCAATGACCGCATGATTTACAAAGGTTATAAAATCAGAATCCATAATACTTAAAACATCCACCTCCTCTAACTTTTCCTTAAATTCATGAATGCAGACCAAGTCCTCTTCTGATAGTGCATAATAACTTGGAAACTCATGCAAAGAGCTCTCCGCACCCCTTAAGCTTAGTGTTTTTTCTAAAATAGAATCATTAGTAAGTAAGTCATATAAACTGAAGGTTGTTTTCCCCTGAAAAGCTTCACCATCATACATTTGCTCATAAGCAAAGCCAGGTAAATTACCTTTATTAAAATACTCGAAACATGAAGCAACACTACCGGTCTGTACTGAAAATCGATTTATTCCAAAACCTGATGCTAATCGTTCACTTAAAAAAGAAATCAATTTTTTATGAACAATTGATACCATATCTACATCCTTCGTAAAGGCAAGTGAATCCTTTAATTCTTGCTGCTTAACTGAATAATTAGTCCTTGATTTGCACTCATAATATAGCTTAAAAAAACTATTTATGTCCACCCAATTACAACCAACAGCGGTATCAAACTTTTCATAATCAATAGTAAGAAAGTTAAAATGACCACCGGTAAATGCATTGGTTTCTGTAAATGTATCATAGGACACATTCTCAAGCCCACCGGGACCATAAGGATCCTCACTTAAATAGGGGGGTAAGGACGTAAATAACAAAAGCTCCTCTTTTGAGTAACTGGACACATTACTAAAAGAAAAAGTGCTAATTCGTCCATTTTCATGGTTTGAAATAGGGCTATAATTCAAATTAACCTTTAGCGTGTCTCTATTATTAATTATATAATTAGCTTTTTTAAAAATGAATGCGTCTTCTCTCTCCGAGATATTGAGATGCCCTCCAATAGACACGGGTACCCAACCTTTACCTTCAAACCATGGCAAAGGTATACTTAAATACTTTTGCCAATTTTCCCGCATTACTTTATACCCCCCGATCTCTGAAAGCCCTTGAATTAAGACTTCTTCTCCGATATCATGATTTTGACAAACCAAATTTATAAATGTTGCTTCTTCCACTCCATTTAGAACACGGGCTACAATTTCGGGCCTTAGTATCCTTGCTTGAAAAAATGCTTTTAAAGAATGTGGAGTTTGGATATAATCTAACAGCTCATTAACCTCAAAAAATAAAACCCTTCTCCAATCTTCCCAAAACAATGACTCTTTGAATCCTGATAAATCCTCATCATCCAAATATTTTTCCAAATCTTGGGATTTTAAACTTGCAAAACCTAAAGGGTAGTTGCACATGCCAACATCTCGCAATTCCCTCTTCTCTACATCAAAAAATGCTCCTTGACTTATTGAATGATAGTCAAACACCAACTCAAAGCCTATATTATCATCCCCTTCAGGAGCATTCCTATTGAGTACCTTCTGAAAGGTACCCAAATTGTGGTGTTCTCCTTCGAAATTCAATTCATTGAAATTACTTTTATGCGCACTTTGCTGAAGTAAAAGGAGGGCTTTAAACACACTGCTCTTTCCTGAACTGTTGGTTCCTGTCAGGATATTGAGTTTTGAGAAATCGAAAGCCTGATTGGCGAACCCGCGAAAGTTTTGCAGTCCGAGTCGTTTGATATGTTTCATAGTGGTGATGGTTTAAGTAAGTGGATTAATCGGCAATTAATCAAACAGTCGATCCCAGATGGATTGATAGGCTTTTCGTTCAACTCGCTCTAATTGCCTATTAAATTTTGACATAACCTCCTGTTGTTGCTCGCTATTATCATTCAGCCCTTTTAAAGCTTGCTTGAATTGGTCAAATATTTCTCCATTATTAGTTACATTTTTAGACAACTCCGCAAATTCTGACTCTAAGCGATTAATATGAAGGGTAGTTTCACTTAGCCCTTCTGAATTGGATTTTTCTTTATCCAGTATCGGCAGCATTGATTTTCGAATCTCCCTCAACTCATCTCTCCGATGCTCCTCATTCTCTTCAGTTAATTTGATTTTTTTAACAAGAATTGCGTTCTGCTCATTTACATTTTGGAGATCAGTAGTAAGCAATTTATTGGCCTGCTTCATCCATGACAATTCTTCTTTTACCGCATTCAACTCTTCTCCTTTAGATTCAAATGCAGAATATAATTGATTAATCTGACGCTGTTGGCCTTTCAAAACCTCATCAAGTGATGCAAAACGATCCATCTCTGTTCGTAGATCCTTGCTTTGATCTGCACTTTGTTGCAACTTGTCAGAAACATCCTTTAGAAGCGTTTCCAGCCGATTGATCTGTTGCTTGCTCTCCTCTTTTAAGGTAAAATCTGATAACCGATTCTCGAACGTTGCTTGCTTTTTTTCAATTTGATCGACAACAACCAATCGCTCATTAATTTCCTTCTGCTCATCATTCAATTGCTTGATTAGCTTTTGAATAGATTCCAACTGCACGTTTAGCGAATCCCTGTTTTCCTTTGTAGAGCTTCCTTCTTTTTCCAACCGCTCACTGACCTGATTGATCGCATTGACCAACATCCCTAAAGTTTCAGACTGGTCATTTTGCTTGTTTGTCAAATGTTCAATGGTTGCTCCCAACTGCTTAAAAGAGCCCAAAGTTGAGGAAGCTTCCTTAAAACGATTGACTTCTTCCTGTAATGATTTTATGATGTCTTGCATGGTTATGAATTAAAAAAGCCTTCCAATATATTATTTAAATCGCTGAGTGCCTGGGATATTTTTTTATACTCCTCCTTCTTCTTGCCTGAGCCTTTCGTTGCGGAATCTACACCCGACTCCCCTATGATGCTTTTTGTTTTCAGGAGTTGGCTATCAAGCGAGAAACCTTGCTTCCTACTGCTACTTGCTGGCAACTTAACACTGATCATATCAGCATATAACTCCTCTATTTCATCAATACTCATGTCCGAATATGCAGGAATTGGTTGTAAGAAAGATGCTTCCAACTTCTCTCGCCATAATTCAAAAGCATTGGACCTCCCTCTAAATTTTTCGACAGTTCCGACATAACCATGAAAACCACTGAAAGTAGCCAACGGCCCCTCTGAATGGCTTCTATTCAAAGTAGATCGAAGATTGGTGTAATTGGCAATTGCATATTTGATTCGCTCGATATATTCCTCCAAATATTGATCTTCGCATTTGAAAACCTTGGTCGCCTTATTGTCTGATGAATCGATATTCTCCCAAACAATAGCAAAGCCTTGCGACAGCTTTATAGCAAATAAACCCGATTTATGATCCTTTCGATTTTGGTGGCTTGGCTCCATGAATCTTTCACTCTCGGCTTCACTGACATAAACGGGTTCAGGAGCATCGTTCCTACTATTGAGTTTGTTCAAATAACCAACAACGACTTTCCTAAGGTCCCAATCCTCGACATAGGCCAATGAACTTTCACCATTCAAGGACGCCTTTGAGTGGATGCTAATTTGATCAAGACTATTTGAAATACTGGCCACTTCAATGGCTTCCAAAATTTGATCAAGGCCCTCAACTTTCTTGATCTGACCGTCGGCAACTTTAATATTGATTACCTGCTTAGCTAATTCATGCTGAGCTGGAACCCTATTTAAACCCAGGCTACAACCATTGTAGGGGAACTGGGTAGTGTACGAACCATCATGTTTACGCAACCGCAATAAGTTATTCTCAAAAAATATATTAAGGAGGGAAGCCTCATAAAGAAAGCGACCATCCCCCTGATCTTTAAAATGATAACACGGTTTCACACCTTCTACCTCTCGAACTTCAACATCCTGCTTACCTATGGCATCGCCAAGACGCTTGAACTTTTTCTGTTCATTCCGACCCAGTTTTTTAAAAATCCATGAAAAGCGTATATAGTCATAATACTTCTCATTTTCAGTGAATAACCAGATTCGTGCTTTTAACAAAATATCATCTGTCGAATAATATAACTGTTCCAACAACGCTCGCCAATCAAAGCGCTCATCACAATCAATCACATCTTGAATGAAGGATAAGGTGTTTATTTGGACCGCCTTGTTTTGTTCAATATCAACAGCGTAAAGGATTTCCTCACTCCATTCTCTTGATAAAAATAAATCTTGTAAAGAGGTCTGATTAATTGATGCTTTTGCCTTGCAGGAGGATATAAATGCCTGATCGACTTGTTTTTCCTTCATCCGAAGTAAACAACGGAGCTGAAAATAAGCATCCAATTGAACAAATGACACTTTGATCAAATCCTCAAATTGATCCACTTCATATCCCAAACACCAAAAATACAGCTGTATTTCCGTGGAAAAGCCCCCAAAATAATCATCAATAACAGCACTGCTGGGCGCAAAGTACTTTTGGTAATTCAAAAGCATTTTGGCGAGGCGCAAAAACTGTTCAGATTGAGGGTTGTGCAGTTTATTTTTCGATAACTCTTGTTCATACCGAAGCAAAATCCCCTCCTTCAGTCTTGACCGATGGCTACACAATTCCTTTACTTTCAGCTCATCACACAAATTGGTATTTGACAACACATAATCCGTTGATAACTCATCATGAAGCTCACCCTTGATCCACCTTTTGATATTATCCGCCGGACTCAATTTCTCCAAAGCAATTGCCTGTACCCTGTCCCTAAACTCCTTTGCTGTTTGCTTATCTAAGCGCCCGAAGCACCTTATGAAACTATTTACCTCAGTCGGCCTATTGGCAAAAGCATCCCTATCCGACAGACCTTTCAGCCATGCTTCCAAAAGCTTCAATTTTTCGGTTTCCTTTGAAACACATGCAAACAGGTTTTCTTTTACCTTGTATCGAACATTTAAAAAATGATCATAAACTAAATCAAACTCATAAGTATCAATCAGTTTTTCGGTAAGTAATAGCACCAGGAAGGGCGTACTAACATATTTTTTCAATAGACTAAAAGGTGCTACCAACCCAGACAATCCCTTCAACAATTTCTTCAATCTTAAATATTGCTCTGAGCTATCAACCTCCCCCATCTCAATCAATTCAATTTCGATTTGAGTCCATACTTCTTCCTTAGAAAATTGATCCAAAATAAATTGACGCAATTGAGGTAACCGTTGCAATTGATATTGCTTCATCAGAAATTGAACATCACTCTCAAAGGCAATTGGATAGGCAAAAAACGCAAATAACTGATCCCGATTTTTTTCATTCACCACGGGATTGAAAACCACCAAATCCCCATTCGAAATGTTATCATCAAAAATCAATCTTGTACGAAACAATAAGATTTCCTCCCCCTCTTTGGTAGGGTAATCAATATATCCAGAACGAACTTTCAGACGTTCCACTACCCCTACATATCGCTCATGTTCAAATACGGACCCTTTTTTTAGTAAATGAACATCAATTGCCCGATAAGACCCTTTATGCTTACCATGCGTTACCTTTTGCACACGAAATGAAAGCGTATCGAAAAGAAACACATTACTTGCTGAAAAATTCAGGGCTGATTTATGAAAGAAAATATTATCATCGAGTTCTTCACAGTCAATAAACCCAAATGATTTATTCCAGTAAATTACTTCTCCCGAAAAAAATTGATCCTTATCTGGCATAGGCGTTGATGGTTAATTGAGGCAATATTTAACTTAAAAAATGCATCTCAAGGATTACAGAAAAACACATCCTCAAATTTAGACTTTTTTAAATTTAAAAAATACTATTTTTTTCAGTTTGGAATGATTTTTTTAGATGTTCTTCAACCGCACTCAACTAATCACCCCCCTCTTAACAACACGACCCCATTTAATGATGCTCATCCATTACCCCTAAATCTAAGCGGGCACTTTTCACTATCGGCTTTTCTGTTTGTTGAGCCTCACCCTCTTCTACCCTATTACAAATATTTGCATAACCTGAAGTTCTCTCAAGATCCTCTAAAAGCCTCCGTTTCATCTCTGCTATTTCAGTAACTGACAACCATTTTTTCTTCTGGGAAGGATATTTTTTGATAGATGTATTTTTTGAAACTCTCTCCTGTTTCACCACTTGTTTTGGGGGGTAATGCGATCGGGAACTGGCTGATATTTTCTGACTTTTTTTCGGTCTTTCAGGAGGTTTCTGTTTCGACTTCCTCTTCTTCACCAATTTGTTTTCAGGTACTGGTAATTTCTCTATTTTCTTCGGTGGATGCACCTGTTGATCGACAGGTTTTTGCTGAATTTGCACAAGCTTTAAAACACAAACTCCATCAAGTTGAGTAAGCTTAACCGCATGCCCGATTGCTTTCGCCAAATCCTCTATTTCAGCAAAAAGTGCTTTGCTTCTTTGGGATTTTGGCGAGCAATTGGTCGAACGCTCATTGTACTTCCTGACCTTCTCGCCTAATATTTCTCCTTGGGTCTTCATATCTGGTTGATGTAAAAAATATAATTCGATTGCTGAAAAATCACTCACCAAAACTACCAAGGCATAGTGCAACCGATGTGCCCTGAAATTTTATTTTGTATCACTGCCCCAAACACAAACCACCAACTCCTTCTTCCCACTCCTTCAGATCTCCCCTCGGAGCGAGCTGAATGATCTCGCAAATCTTTTCTTCCTGCTCATCAAAAAGTCTCTGAAATTGCCCGTGAATTCGCTTATCTTCTATCCCTGGATAAACCAAAGCTGTCCGGCTGGCGCCATAGTAATCGGCATACACATACATTTGACGCAGATCTTCAGAACTCGGGGCTTGGCCCCCAATATTTTTCCACTTGGTATCTAAAACCACGACTTGTTGGGTGCTTCGGTGGGTGCAGACGATATCGGCTCCCAGGTCGGGGGCTTTACCCACTCCTTTCCAAAATAGCTTAGAGTGTGTTTAAAAACTTAAGGAAGGAAAATTAAAAAATTGAAAATCGCCTAACTTTGCGGTTCTCACACCAAAAACAGAATTATGCAGGCAAAACATGTTGACCTTACCGATTTTCAATGGCAATATATTAAAAAGTTTTTTGTAAACGATCGCCCGACCAAATATAGTAGCCGAGAAATGTTTAATGCTATTCAGTGGATTACAAGAGCGGGTACCCAATGGCGAAATTTAGACTCTCGATTTCCGAAGTGGCAATCAGTATACTATTATTTCAGGAAATGGAAACGAAGTGGCCTTATTATTCAGATAATAATTGAGTTAACTAAAATAGATCGGCAGGAACAGGGTCAGAAACCATCACCATCTCTGCTCGCTGTTGATAGTCAATCTATCAAAGTTGGAACAGGAATTTCAATTGATAAGGGGATTGACGGTAACAAGAAAATCAATGGTAGGAAAAGAAGTATTGCCGTAGATATTGACGGCAGAATAGTTGCGGTTTATGTGGGGGCAGCCAATCAACACGATGGTGAAGCGGGCTTGGAGTTATTACCCAAGTTAACCCAGTTCGAACGATTAGAATTGTTTCGTGGAGACAGTGCTTATGGTAAGGTATTCGCTGAAGGGGCTGAAATCTTCGGATGGATAACAGATACTATACAGAATCCACCTTCCAAAGACAGGGGATTTGTTCCTCAAAAACAGCGATGGCAAGTTGAAAGAACATTTGGATGGCTTAATTCATATCGTAGGTTATCAAAGGATTATGAAAAAGACCCCCGATCATCAGAGGCCTTTATAGCTCTAAGTTATTCAAATACGATTTTGATAAGACTACATGAATATCGACTTTAAACACGCTCTAAAGGAACCCAATGTGAAATAAAAGATGTAAATTCCCCATATCCTGAGGACGGATGGGTTAAGTGTACATGGCATCATCATGAGATGGTAAAACATTAATTCCAGTACCTATCGTTGTACACAGTAGATCTAATGCGGCTCATATAGGAGGAGTTCAAGCCATTAATGAAAAAATTGTTGGTTTTTTTTGATTCACCAGTATTTAAATAAAAATATAATTATGAATTTTTTAAATTATATAAGTGTTAGGAAAAACAGTGGGGATCTTAGTAATAAGATTTTTGAGTTTGAGCAAGAAAATAAACTTCAATTACCAATAGCCTTTAAAGCTTTTATAAAAGCATTTAAGTTTGAGGAAATTGGAACTAAACAATTTTTGCGATATTTTGACACAGAGTGTAATAGTAGTCTATTATTTTATGATTCTCAGTATATTAAAAATAATCATATAGGAATAGAAAATATGTTTAGTTCATTAGATGACATGTTAAATACTTACAATAATTTGTATGAAGATGACAGTTATATTAAAAACCAAAAACTACTTCCTATTGGTGAATGTAATGATCAAGGCATTTTAATGTTGGGTATAGGTGAAGCTAATAGAGATCAAATTTTTATCGAATATGCTCATTTAGAGGAAAGAATTCACTTTGTAAGCGAAACTATATTTTCATTTTTTCAGGATTATAAAATAGTGCCAAATGAAACATACCTGCCTGATGGCATTTCTTTTGAAAATCTATTTAAGAGTTGGGGGGAAGATTTTTGGAGAATAAAAGAATAGACTAACAAGTCTTAAATAAAAATAAGTATATAAAAATATACTTTATAGTTATAAATAATTTTCCATAAAATTCATGTAAATAATTTCGTTTATAATATTTAAAGAGATTGATTAGTTATAATTATATTTTAAGCAATTTCCTTAAAATACCAAATATTTACGGTTCCCTGTGTATTATCACATAATATGGCACTCCATACCACCCCAACATGAAAAAACCACTACTCCTCATCCTATTCACCCTTACCCTCCCCGCCTGGGCACACGCCCAGATGGGAGGCTCAGCGCCCTGCGGGATTTTTCCGCCTTGCGTTATGCTTTGGTACACCCCTTCTCAATTATTTGGGTTAGGGAAAGTATATCTTAAAGGTTTAAAAATTAAGTAAATCAGCCATTATGCTTATCAGGAAAAATGGCGAAAATGCAAAATGCCCAAATATTGGGTAGAAATCGGGCTATTTTGCTTTTTGGTAGATACAAATGATTGGTTCGATGAAATTTTTGAGAAAAATTTTAAATAGGATATGAGATTAATAAAAAGAAATGAAAATATAGGTTTAATTAGAAAAGCTGATAACAGTATTTATGCAAAAAAAATAAATGGTGGTTTGTGTAAAATCATTGATAATGAATGTGTTACAGTGATACAAGAAGAGATTGATTCCTTCCGCGTATATGATGGTAAATTGGTTTATAAGTTGTTTAATCATAGATCGAAGCTGTTTTCAATAGAGGGGGACATTATAACTGAGATTATGTCTGATGATGACAAGGTATCTAATATCTCCTCAGGTGTTTTATTTGAATCAAAACTTCAAATATATTATTATATAAATAATGATTTTTTACCAAGTGGTATGTATTTATTGGGGTCAGATTTAGAACTCGAGAGAAGTGAAAACATTAGTGTTTACTCTACTAAAATTGATCAACACTATTTTAATAAATCTAATAAGTTCGTTTATTCATTTAATCGACACCATGAAGAGAGATATAAAATTGACATAAGTGATTATGGTAGAGTTATTATAAGGCATAGAAATACAGGTGAAGTTTTATCAGATGAGCCTAATGAAATAGATGGTGAATTATTTAGATATCAAGGGTTGTTGTATGTCCCATTGAAAGGAGGGCAGCTTTTGGCATTAAATGCTTCGGATGGTAAAAAATCATGGATTTGGGAACATGATCGTTTAGGAGCCTATGGCATAGTAGGTGATAAAATTTACAAGCAGGACGGAAAAGAAGTTTTCGAGATTGATGCAAATAATGGAGGTTTATTGAAAAGTAAAAAGTTTTCTGATGATGCATTATTAGTTGATTTTCATGCTACAGGACCTATATGGGTTTATCCCGATGTGATCATCGTTGTCGATGTATTAAGTGGTAAGATTTGTATGTTGGATAGACTTAGTCTCAAAGTTATTGAATTTTTCACCATTAATAAAAAGTTGCCTTTTTCCAATAATGCAATTGTTTGGAATGCAGGGAAATTGCACATATTAGATTTAGAAAATACCCTTCACATTTTCGATCAATTTCAAAATTGATTTTCTAATCAATAAATTTAATTACCTCGAATAAAACTTAATATTAAATTTCGAATATTTTGAGTCATATTGAATAACCACCCCAACATGAAAAAACCACTACTCCTCATCCTATTCACCCTTACCCTCCCCTCCTGGGCACACGCCCAGATGGGAGGCTTCAGCGCTTTGCGGGATTTTTCCGCCTTGCGCTATGCCCCTGCGAGCTCCGCTTTGTCAGAAGATTTTAGCGTTGGGCTGTTGCATCGCAGTCAGGCGTATGAAGGCGGCATCAGCAGAAACCGTTCTATCCTCACGGCGGTCATGCCCTGGGTAGATACCCAAGACAATACCCTGCAGGCAGGTGCGGGTTTGTATTTTATGAATGAACAGCCTTCAGACAATATGGGGGTGAAGATGCAGGAGGTGGGTGGCTCCTTGTCCTATTTGGTGCGTTTGAGTCCACTGCATGACCTTTCTTTTGGCATGGGCTTGTCTTGGTCGGGCATCCGCTTGAATGGTGATGGTTTCACCACTGGGAGTCAGTGGGAGTCAGTGGGAGTCAGTGGGATCCTGTCTATGGTTATAATCCTGAGTTGGGTCAGTGGGAGGATTTTTCAGGAGAAAACAGGGATTACTGGAGTTTATACAGTGGTTTGATTTGGAGTGCCTTGGATAAAAAAGGGCGTGAATTACACCGTCTGGGGGTGAATGTCTATCGCATGAACCAGCCGACGGGCTTGAATGAGATGGATCAGTCGGCTTTGGGCTGGAGTGCTTTTGCCTCGGTGAACTTGTGGCTGAACAATGAATGGCGTCACATCTCAAAATATCTTCCTCTATAAAACTCGCCCCTATGTTTTGCTCTATTCCTTTTTTGCATCTTGCCACAAAAAAGCAGCTCAATTGAGTTAGTGAGAATGTTATAAATTAAATTTTGCAAAGAATAATCCTGGCCTTCTTGATCCGTCTGCGCAACCTATTCACCCATGCGCCAAAACACTACTCCCCACGATAAAGCACCCAAAACCACTAAAAATAGTACTTTCAGGGTACTTTTATAGTGCTTTCATTGTACTTCTCTACACTCCACCCCTGCTTTACACCTGCTTTTATAGTACTTCAACCGTGCTTAAAGGGCGCTTTGATCGTGCTCTTGCACTGCTTTTCACATACCTATTGAATACTTATAATAGTTTGTGGGCTATTATGAACCGACCAATCTACAAAAATCACTAAATGACCTCAACCCAAGCATTGCTGGCAAGGCAGACCCTAAAAGTGGGAAACTATATACCGAGATCATTGAAGAATCCACAGGACTACGAGTAGGCGATAATCTATTGCCTTCAAACATGCATTGGCCATTATCAAACGAGGAATGGCAAGTACTCAAAAACTTGCACGGTCAGCATTTTGAGGCCAGAATAGCCAAACTTGAAACATACATCAAAGCCACAAACGGTCAGACCACCGCCCTGGCTCAAATGATGAGGCATGTTCCAAGTAATCAATTTGATGAGCTTCTAGAAAGAGTTGATAAGTTGTCTTCTCAGGTTCAAAGTACATTTTTTGATTATTGTGTTGAGCATGTTGATTTGGTTAAAGGTTTAGGTAAAAGACCGGGGTTAGTTGATCAGATCGTTAATGATCAAATTTACTTGGATCGCTTCCGAATTATTAGCCAATCAGGTATAGATGCCCAAAAATGGGATGACCCTATTTTTGCAATAACAGATATTAATAAACATGATATGACCTTATTGTCATCAAAAATGGGAGGGAAACTACCAATGAATGCTTCGATATTTGAAGAACTGGTCATGACAAATTATCTTGCATCAAGAAGACCATTTTTAAAGGATGATGCCTTTGGAGTATCAGAGGAGGGTTTTAAAATACTAATTTCAAAACTACATCAATACTCAAGAAAAATAGGGTTACCAAAAGAAGGGGAGTTACTGACTAAAATACAACCTGGAGGCTGGTATTCAAGGTTCATAGATAAAAACGGTAAATTTATTAAAGGGGTTAATGCAGGCGATTATAATAGTGTTGCAGGGTTTGTTGGACGGGGTGAGTATTTTGAACCTAAATCAATTCGTCAAATTATGGAAGAATTTAGATTGGATTACAATGGAACACCCTATGATATAACTGATGATTTTTACGTGGTTATTAAATTTAAAAATGATGATCCATCAAAATTGCGTTTTACTTATGATGTTGAGGGTAATATGCACCCTAAGCATAGTCCAATGTGTAATACAGGGTTTGCTGGAAGTAAATCAAGCTTAAAGCCTGAATATGAATTTAAAAAAGGGATAAGTAGAGAATACAAGGAAGGTGATATTTTGGAATTTAGAAGTGAAATAAGTGGACAATTAATGGTGAAGTATAAGTTTAATTATATAGAGAATTCATGGGAAATTATAAAATAAAAAATTGTAATGGCATATATAATAATAGGTCATTTGTTTTACTTGAAGACAGTCCTATTAGATATGGAATAGGCAATAAAAGGGTTGGTGTAGGTATAAAAAAGAATGAAATACTTAAGGATTTAAAATTAGTTAAAGGATTAAAGAATAAAGGATATCATAAGATGAGTTATGACTCACTGGAAGTACCTATTGAAATTAATTTAATAGAAAACATAGAAAAAGAAGTAATATGGTTCATTAGAGATATTAAAACTAAAGATGTTGAAGAGTTATATTGTATCCATTTATCTATTGAAATTAAAGGCAAAGAGATTAATCGGTTTTATCGATATTGCTTATTAGATCGACCTTTTACTGATTTACCTTATCTTGGTTTTGTCAATACAATTGATGAGGTTTATCGTCCAGGAGTATATACAGAAGAAAAAGGCAAGCTTTTTGGTGACCCCGTTGATCCTCAAAAGAATGTTAGATCCATATTTGGAGAGCGTGAACGCGTTGATATGCCTCAAGAGTATAAAGTGCATCTAAATGATGTTGATAAGTTCATAGCTACAAAAGTTTACTATAATACAGATGCCATAGGTTCTGAAAACGAAGAAAAACATACATTGCCTACTGGAAAAGAAGAGCGTATTGTTTTAGATATGCGAAATTTTGATGAGAAAGTATATAAATATTTTTTAGATCACAAGATTTTACAATTTGAGTGGGAAGAAGATACTATGAATCAAAAGTTTAATCAATATGTTGAAAAGGAAAGGCTAAGGCCATTTTTAGAGTAATATTAGTCAACATTAGAGGCATCTATTTTTAAATCAACCACCCAACATGAAAAAACCAATACTCCTCATCCTATTCACCATCACCCTCCCCGCCTGGGCACACGCCCAGATGGGAGGCTTCAGCGCCCTGCGAGATTTTTCCGCCTTGCGCTATGCCCCTGCGAGCTCCGCTTTGTCCGAAGATTTCAGTGTGGGGCTGTTGCACCGCAGTCAGGCGTATGAAGGCGGCATCAGCAGAAACCGTTCTATCCTCACGGCGGTCATGCCCTGGGTAGATGCCCAAGACAATACCCTGCAGGCAGGTGCGGGTTTGTATTTTATGAATGAACAGCCTTCGGATAATATGGGGGTGAAGATGCAGGAGATGGGTGGCTCCTTGTCCTATTTGGTGCGTTTGAGTCCACTGCATGACCTTTCTTTTGGCATGGGCTTGTCTTGGTCGGGCATCCGCTTGAATGGTGATGGTTTCACCACTGGGAGTCAGTGGGATCCTGTCTATGGTTATAATCCTGAGTTGGGTCAGGGGGAGGATTTTTCAGGAGAAAACAGGGATTACTGGAGTTTGTACAGTGGTTTGATCTGGAGTGCCTTGGATAAAAAAGGGCGGGAGTTGCATCGCTTGGGGGTGAATGTCTATCGCATGAACCAGCCGACGGGCTTGAATGAGATGGATCAACTAAGTTTGGGCTGGAGTGCTTTTGCCTCGGTGAACTTGTGGCTGAACAATGAATGGCGTCACATCTAAAAATATCTTCCTCTATAAAACTCGCCCCTATGTTTTGCTCTATTCCTTTTTTGCATCTTGCCACAAAAAAGCAGCTCAATTGAGTTAGTGAGAATGTTATAAATTAAATTTTGCAAAGAATAATCCTGGCCTTCTTGATCCGTCTACGCAACCTATTCACCCATGCGCCAAAACACTACTCCCCACGATAAAGCACCCAAAACCACTAAAAATAGTACTTTCAGGGTACTTTTATAGCGCTTTTATAGTGCTTTCATTGTACTTTTCTACACTCCACCCCTGCTTTACACCTGCTTTACACCTGCTTTTATAGTACTTCAACCGTGCTTAAAGGGTACTTTGATCGTGCTTTTGCACTGCTTTTCAAATACCTATTGAGTACTTATTATAGCATGTGGACTATTATGAACCGACCAATCTGCAAAAATCACTGAATGACCTCAACCCAAGCATTGCTGGCAAGGCAGACCCTAAAAGGGGGAAACTATAAACCGAAATCATTGAAGAATCCACAGGACTACGAGTAGGCGATAATCTATTGCCTTCAAACTTGAAATGGGGATTATCAAGCAAGGAATGGCAAGTACTCAAAAACTTGCACGGTCAACATTTTGAGGCCAGAATCGCCAAATTGGAAACATACATCAATGCCACAAACGGTCAGACCACCGCCCTGGCTCAAATGATGAGGCATGTTCCAAGTAATCAATTTGATGACCTTTTCAGGCGAATTGATGATTTGACTCCTGATGTTCAAAGTACATTTTTTGGTGATTATGCTGAGAATGTTGATTTGGTTAAAGGTTTAGGTAAAAGACCAGGGTTAGTTGATCAGATCGTTAATGATCAAATTTACTTGGATCGCTTTCGAATTATTAGCCAATCAGGTATAGATGCCCAAAAATGGGATGACCCTATTTTTGCAATAACAGATATTAATAAACATGATATGACCTTATTGTCATCAAAAATGGGAGGGGAACTACCAATGAATGCTTCGATATTTGAAGAACTGGTCATGACAAATTATCTTGCATCAAGAAGACCATTTTTAGAGAAGACTGCCTTTGGAGTATCGGAGGAGGGTTTTAAAATACTAATTTCAAAACTACATCAATACTCAAGAAAAATAGGATTACCAAAAGAAGGGGAATTACTGACTAAAATACAACCTGGAGCTTGGTATTCAAGGTTCATAGATAAAAATGGTAAATTTATTAAAGAGGTTAATGCTGGCGATTATAATAGTGTTGCAGGGTTTGTTGGACGGGGTGAGTATTTTGAACCTAAATCAATTCGTCAAATTATGGAAGAATTTAGATTGGATTACAATGGAAAACCCTATGATATAACTGATGATTTTTACGTGGTTATTAAATTTAAAAATGATGATCCATCAAAATTGCGTTTTACTTATGATGTTGAGGGTAATATGCACCCTAAGCATAGTCCAATGTGTAATACAGGGTTTGCTGGTAGTAAATCAAGCTTAAAGCCTGAATATGAATTTAAAGAAGGGATGAGTAGAATATACAAGGAAGGTGATATTTTAGAATTTAGAAGTGGAACAGATGGACAATTAATGGTGAAGTATAAGTTTATTAAAGAAGATAAATCATGGAAAATAATAGAATAATTAATTGTAATACATTATTAACTCACGAATCATTTATCCTACTTGAGGGGCATCCTGTTTATTATGGGATAGGTACTGGTGGTATTAGTATTCGGTTTAAGACTAAAAAAATACTTAATAGCCCATTATTACTTCAACGTTTAAAGGATAATTTTTTTTTAAAAATGCGTATTAATTTTGAGAAATTACCTATAGAAATTGGCTTAATTGAAGACTGTAAGGAAGATGAATTAAGTTTTAGTAGAAGCCTTAAACCTAAAGATATTTCTGAATTATATTGTATCCATTTATCTATTGAAATTAAAAGCAAAGAGATTAAGCGTTTTTATCAATATGGCTTATTAGATCGACCTTTTAATGATTTACCTTATCTTGGTTTTGTGAATACAATTGATGAGGTTTATCGTCCAGGAGTATATACAGAAGAAAAAAGTAAGCTTTTTGGTACTCCCGTTGATCCTCAAAAGAATGTTAGATCCATATTTGGAGAGCGTGAACGTGTTGATATGCCTAAAGAGTATAAAGTGCATCTAAATGATGTTGATAAGTTTATAGCTACAAAAGTTTCCTATAACACAGATGCCATAGGTTCTGAAAACGAAGAAAAACATACACTGCCTACTGGAAAAGAAGAGCGTATTGTTTTAGATATGCGAAACTTTGATGAGGAAGTGTATAAATATTTTTTAGATCACAAGATTTTACAATTTGAGTGGGAAGAGGAAGCTATGAATCAAAAATTTAATCAATATGTAGAGGAACAAGAAAAGGAAAGGCTAAGACCATTTTATGAATAGTGGTTTATTATATTTTATAAAGACCTTTAGAAGTATCTATTTTTAAATCAACCACCCCAACATGAAAAAACCACTACTCCTCATCCTATTCACCATCACCCTCCCCGCTTGGGCACACGCCCAAATGGGAGGCTTCAGCGCCCTGCGGGATTTTCCCGCCTTGCGCTATGCGCCAGCGAGCTCCGCTCTATCGGAAGATTTCAGTGTCGGGCTGCAGCATCACAGTCAGGCGTATGAAGGCGGCATCAGCAGGAACCGTTCTATCCTCACGGCGGTCATGCCCTGGGTAGATACCCAAGACAACACCTTGCAGGCAGGTGCGGGTTTGTATTTTATGAATGAACAGCCTTCGGATAATATGGGGGTGAAGATGCAGGAGGTGGGTGGCTCCTTGTCCTATTTGGTGCGTTTGAGTCCACTGCATGACCTTTCTTTTGGCATGGGCTTGTCTTGGTCGGGCATCCGCTTGAATGGTGATGGTTTCACCACTGGGAGTCAGTGGGATCCTGTCTATGGTTATAATCCTGAGTTGGGTCAGGGGGAGGATTTTTCAGGAGAAAACAGGGATCACTGGAGTTTGTACAGTGGTTTGATCTGGAGTGCCTTGGATAAAAAAGGGCGGGAGTTGCATCGCCTGGGGGTGAATGGCTATCGCATGAACCAGCCGACGGGCTTGAATGAGATGGATCAGTTGGCTTTGGACTGGAGTGCTTTTGCCTCGGTGAACCTGTGGCTGAACAATGAATGGCGTCACATCTCAAAATATCTTCCTCTATAAAACTCGCCCCTATGTTTTGCTCTATTCCTTTTTTGCATCTTGCCACAAAAAAGCAGCTCAATTGAGTTAGTGAGAATGTTATAAATTAAATTTTGCAAAGAATAATCCTGGCCTTCTTGATCCGTCTGCGCAACCTATTCACCCATGCGCCGAAACACTACTCCCCACGATAAAGCACCCAAAACCACTAAAAATAGTACTTTCAGGGTACTTTTATAGCGCTTTTATGTGCTTTCATTGTACTTTTCTACACTCCACCCCTGCTTTACACCTGCTTTTATAGTACTTCAACCGTGCTTAAAGGGCACTTTGATCGTGCTCTTGCACTGCTTTTCACATACCTATTGAATACTTATAATAGTTTGTGGGCTATTATGAACCGACCAATCTTTACCATTCTCTCGTATTTGGCACAACACATCATAGGCCTTTTCAAAATCCTGAGAATAAAACTTCAGCAATTTTAAATACTGCTCCTCGATACTTTGCGAGCTTTCTTTTAATGGCCCAAATAAATTGGGGTCCACCAATTCATTAATCTGCATTATCCGTTGTCGGACCTGTGGATTCCCCAAGATCAAATCAGCTATATCAGTACCGTCATTCAAGTGGGCACCAATCTGCATCATGCGAAAATCAATGTCTAACCCCCTGGTCATAGCCAAAGCCTTACCTTTCCAATCGGCGCGGCATTGATCAGAAAAATCAGGTAGCAGATAAACGGTTCTGCCTTCCAACTCCCCACATTTTTCTTGTTTGAAGCCATTAGCTCCCTCGGTGGACAGCCAAATATATTCCGGTTTCCACAACCAACCCAGGATGGCATTTTTGGCACTTTCAGTTAATACAATTTGATCGTGTTCTCCGGCGGTAGCTAATTGATGCTCACCAAAGAAGCATTGCTCCAGCTGAAAGTTCTCCGGCAATTGTTGTTGCTTTTTCAGTCGGCTATGTACCCAGTTAATGCGTGCCGAACCACCGGTTTTTACTCGCTTAAGGTGATGATCGTATTGCATAATTTTTCCGGCACGTAAATTCATGTCGGTATCCACTTGCCAGAAGATGGTGGCTTGTGGCCATTGACTATCTGTACCGATTAAAAACCGCTTGATGATCTTATCTTTGGCCCTTTTCCCAAACCACCTTTCGATTGTATTACTGAATTGATCTGATCCACTGAGCGTTGGTTGGCAATAGTGAAAGGGTATTTTGTTCCTAAGTGCAAAGTTTGCGCTGATGTGTTTAGGGGCCTGCCCTCTATTGTTGTTGCCGGATTTTTGCTTCGATGTTTTTGATGGTGGCTTGTGGAAATTTACATTTTCATTATTCATAAATGCCGAATTTGCACTTATACCTTCCTTATCGTAGTTGTTCTTTCTTAGTGCCCAATATGCTTTATCTGGTGAGTTGAAATATCCGCAACTTTCCTGTCGATCACATCGCCCGAAATGCTCAGGGAGGTATTCATGTTTTTCGAAATCATAGTAGCGCACAAATCGCTTGGGTTTGTTACAAGATGGACAGGTAAATTTTTTCTTGCTATGGTCTGAAATGGTTTGATCCAATCGTATGGTATAACTCTGGTCTATCATGGTTTTTCAATTTTGAGGTTGGCGGAAGTGGCGGAAAGTGCTCAAATAAGCCTCCTAAAGCTGTATACAGGGGTTGGAGGCTGTGAAAAGGATGAATTATTTGGCGGAAAGTGGCGGAAACTCACTTTGGCCAGTCTGCTTTTCCGCCACTTTCCGCCAACAATTTTTCAGTAAAAACAGGCATGCCCCTCCTAAAAACCCGCCTGAATGGCCTGTATTGGAGTTTCCGCCACTTCCGCCATTTCCGCCACACTTTTATTTGAGTTTTCGGTATTTGCCTTGTGTGATTTTCTCTACCAAGCCCTCTTTAATCCATTTTCCTTTGGGCTCAATGGACCTTTCATAACTGCGTAAGGCCTGGTTAGCTTCCTCTACCAACTTTTGCAATTCTTTTTTGGTGAATTTCAATGGTAGGTGGTTATAAATTTCTAATTCAATGCCTTTCAGGTTGATTGCAGAATTGACAATAAAAAATGCCCGGTCTATTTGATGGCGGTAAAACTCTGCGATCTTGATGGATGCTTCAATGGCTTCAGCACTGACTACCCCTCTTTTTAGCCTGGTGTCGTTTAGGTGGATAAATTCCCAGAGGACTGCAAATTTGGGAATGTATCCGAGGATTTTACCTCTGAGTGAACACTGGTGGTCATTGCCTTGTGCCTCTCGCAACAGATGATTGTAGTAATTCAAAAATCTCTCTAAGGCATCGTTACTTAATTGGAAAGGAGACTTTAGCTCGAAGCTACATGCCAATCGATGGACTTCCTGCATATAAAGTTGATAGCGTTCAAAGGCATCATCGCATGAATTGGTAGTCAGTTCCGTAAAGGTATCTTTCTCCGGAAAAGTGAACAAAAATCGATATACAAAACCATCATCCTTTCGGCCATCCGAAAACAAATCGAACAACTTTGAAGGTTGAATTCCTCCCAAAATACTCAAAAAAGGGTTGGTTACCGTGGCCTGATAGCTCGCCCTGTCCACCGATATGGTATCCCCATCGTATAGGCTTAGGAAATACTGGACATCTCCGGCTTTGTTGTACCGGTCCATGGATTTCACCCAACCCATAATTTCATCATAAAGCAATAAAAGACCGTGCGGATTGGCTTTGAAGCGTTTTACCAGGGCCTCCTGATTGATGTCTTTGACAATGAATTTGACGATTTCGGGGGCAGGATTATTGGCCAAATAGAGCTCTCTTTCTTGCTTGTTTTCAATCTGTGCATAGTCAATTTCCCAAGTTTTCAGGTTCTCCTCGTATGTTTTGATGGCCTCAAGATTCAGTTGGTTCAAAGGGTCAATACTGAATTTTTGCGTCGGACTCTTCTTATTCGAAGCGTTACCAATAATCACTGACCATAGATTGCATGGCGTGGACCAGCCCTTCTTTACTCGCACATGCGCCCTTGCGCCAACCATTACGCTGGTGGTCGTTAAGACACCTGACGCCAGGTAGTTCATATCAAAACCAAGCGTGTTGCTCACCTGATGAAGGGCTTCTTGAATTCTGAAAGGAAAAACTTCTAAGGGAAATTGATTCAAGGACTTGCTTTCGCTTAACGGAGAGGACACCTCTGAAAAGGCGCCAATATTCTGAATAGTCATATTTTTGGTAAAATTTAGACAAAACACTCCCTACACCCCAAATAGGGGCGTTTTGTCAGGTAAGAAAGGAATTGATTTACCAAAGACCTTAAAAGATTTTTGCCTTCTGCGGAAAAATCCGTATTTTTAAGTGGATTTAGATGGGTCTTTGGCGAAAGCTGGGGCTCTTTTTTTATGCCTCGAATTTTTTATGCTGGTGTTTGGCCTTATAGCTTTTGATTAATTCGGCGGCCTGGCTGATCTTTTTCTCTTTAATCTCAACTTCTTTTGCTTCAAGTTTACGCTTCACCTGCAAATCTTTCAGGAGTGCAGAAGGTAGAAACAGGTTCTTTTTCCCCGCCTTGATCGGAACCACAATCTGATCATCCATTAGCTTTTTTAGGGCTGAATAGGATAGGTTAAGAAATTGGCAGGCCTGTTTGGTATCCATCAGACCATTTTGATCTACTTGGTTGGCGATCGCCTGCGGGTCTTTTTGCAACTCCAACATTGCTTCTTTGATCCAGCGTTTCATTTGTTTTTCGAATACTTCTCCATTGATACTGAACAAGGGAGCTTCTGTTTGTTGATATTCCATTACTTTTTAGGTTTAAGAATTGAAGGAAAATTGGCCATGGCTTGATGGCTTTGCTCAAGGCTGTGCTTGGCATATCTTAAAGTTGTTTTGATGCTTTTGTGGCCCATTAACCGCTGGGTTAAGTAAATATCTCCAGTAGTTTGGTACAGGTTCGAAGCGTAGGTGTGGCGGAAGGAGTGGAAGGTGATGTCTTTCTTGATTCCGGCATTCATAACCCACTGCTTGATCCTCATATTATTCCATGAACTGTATTTGATCGATGGAAAAACAGGTTCCTCTGGACTTTGGCGATCTCCCAAAAGTAAAATAGCCTCTTCATTTAGTGGATTCTGCTGAACGTTGTGTCGCTTGACCTGTTCAAATTGAATATAGGTCTGACCGCTAACATTCGTGATCACATTTTGCCATTGTAGCTTTTTGATATTTCCAACACGTAAACCGGTCAAGGCACTGAATAAACAAGCTCTTTTTAAGTCTCCATAAGGCATGGGCGTTTTTGCTAAGGCATGGAGCTCGTCAATGGTCAGATAGTCTTTGTACACCTCCTGCTCCTTGATTCGCTCTACTCTATCCGCCAAATTAGTCATGAGGATTCCTTCCATGAACGCTTCCTTCATGGTAGCCAGGACCTTGTTAAAGTAGGTTTGCGCTGTATTTTGGCTGATCCTTCGACCTTGCCCTTTAAGTGAAAGTGCCTCATTAAGAAAGTAAGACCTGATCATCATTAACTCTTCGTAGCCCACATGAATCAGTAGGATGTCGTGTATCCAGTCAATTTGTAATAGGGTCCCCAATGCTGACTCCCATGTTTTTTGACTTGAGGCAGATTCTTTCTTCCAGTGTTGCTCAACGAAATAATCAATAAATTTCATATTTCTTTTAGTCGGTTTCTCGACGATCATAGACTCCTTGAGCTCCTTTATCCTCAGCTTTTTTATTTTCTCGGCCTTTGCCAGGGTTTGTCGATTATATTCCCGGTCGAGCTTGTCTTTGGGGTATGCATAAATATGCAAGCGGAGATAGTCTTTATAACGCTGCCCCTTGAAATGAATATCGAGGAAGAGTGAGAATTTTAAGCCTTTGGCTATGGGCTTCTTCCTGAGCTTGATGGTAAACATTAATGCGTCCATAACTAATTTGTTTGGTTATATATAAAACTTACCACTTTCGGGGGGCTTGAGAGACCCTTGAGAGTCTCTCAAATGTTTGTGTTGCCCAAAATTTTTCAAAATTATTCATTTTCATCTGTCCCTTTTTCGATGTTCTCCCTCGCTTTTTCCCTCATTGCAGGAGGTAAATATTGCGCCACATATTTATTGAAGCAATCCAAAACATGATCCTGGCTTTTACCATACAATGGCGCTCCAGCTTTCAATAAGGCGTATAAATGGGCACTATACCCAGACTTATTTTTCTTCAGTTGTAAAGTTTCGGAATAATAGCGGGCTTGGTCCGTTTTGTCTTCAAAAAGCCCTTGCTTGCTAATGATCTCCAAACGAATCAATTGAGCAATTATTGGTGGGTTTTCAGTTTCACGTGAGAGACGCTCAGGCGTAGGAGGAGGGGATAAGTTCTCAATTTTATTACATAATGGAGTTGCACCCAAAGCCTTCAAGCCATCAATAAATACCTGATTCCTGAAAAATGCCCCCTTCTCAACCAGTTCGTGGATCACCATGAACTTAGCCAATAAAGTCATCCAAGCGTCAGTACTTTTTTCCGTCAGCCATTGCGGTTCGAAAGTGGTTTCGTAATGATCCACCCCAAATTTGATTTGCAGTTTTGGAATGGTAGATTCGATCAGGGCCTTCCATTGGTACCCCTCTTCAAATTCAGATAAATAGAAGGGAAGCTCCATATAGAGATGGTCCAAAAGCGGATTGTTAAGCGTTTGCCCGTTTAGCTGAGCAGACTTTAGAGGAACTAAATATTTCCGCCATATTTGATCGCCAAAATCATCGAGTTTCACTTTCAGCTTTTTGAACTGATTTTCGGGTGATTCACAAAAGGCAATGAAATCATTACAGATCGTCTGAATAAACAGGCGCTTGGTCTCTGCCACAAGCATTTCTATTTCCGTTGCAGTTGGTTGCTTATTGATTGTTTCCATGGTTAAATAGTTTTAGTATTTCACTTTTTTTAATAATTGTCCTCCTACCTAATTTAGTAATTTTGAGAGTATTTTTATTAATTAAACCATAGACAGTTCCTCGACTAACCCCCATTAATTCACAAGCTTGTGGTATACTCAAAAACTCCTCCTGTTGAGGTGGAGCAACCGTCTGCCCCTTATTTTTAGCACGAATAGCCGAAAGCACCCTAAGGTTATTTTCAGACAGCGCTTTATCGATGTTCTTCTCCCTCCGCTTTTGTTTGTAGTGCCGTTGATTGCATTTATGCGAGCAATACTTTGTCGTTGTGGCCCGTGCTGTAAATTCCTGGTTACAGTAAAGACAATTTTTCTGCATTTTCATTTTCGCCGAGTTTGTCTATTACTGTTCACTGGTGTTCAAAGAACTCCCCCCTTGTTTGTTCACTGACGTCCACCGACGTTCAAACTTCTCTCCTTTTTTGTTTGTCCATAGTTGTTCACTGATGTTCATAGTTGTTCATTGCTGTTCACTGATGTTCAAAAAACTCTCCCCTAAAACGAGGCATCTCCGTCCCTTTCTCCCCTTGAAATTTCTCAAAAGGGACGGACTTGTTTCTCAAATGTAATGGATTATACCAACTGGACAAATTTCATAAAACGACAAAAGCCCCACTATCAGCAAGATAGCAGGGCTTCGGTAGTATTATTCTTAGACGGTCGGAGGTATTACTTTCCGATACAAAACTTGCTGAAAATGGTTTCCAGCAGGTCATCTGTTGTAACGGTTCCGCTGATTTCCCCCAAATAATGTAGGGCTTCGCGGATGTCCATGGCCATCAGGTCGCCAGAGATTTGGGCGGCAATGGCGGTAGTCACATTGTCTAATGCTTCGCTGGTACGAATCAGTGATTCGTAATGGCGAGCATTGGTCACCACCGTGTTGCCAGACTTGATTTCCTGCAGGTTGACTTTCGACACCAGCTGATCTTTCAACTCTTCCAGGTTTTCTTTCTTTCCTGCGGAGATAAATAACCAGCCGTCCTGTGCTTTCAGGCTGGCGATTTTTTCGGCATCCGCTTCATCAATTTTGTTGCCTACTTTGATGAATGGGATCGACTGCGCTTCGAGATTTTTGACTTCAGCATTAATGTCTTCCAGCGATTCATTCACCAAATCGAAAAGGTAAATGATTACTGATGCCTGTTTCATTTTTTCACGCGTTCGCTCGACGCCGATGGCCTCCACCTTGTCGTCGGTATCTCGCAAACCAGCCGTATCAATGAATCGGAATGAGAGTCCTTCGAGGTGAATTTCATCTTCAATAAAATCCCGTGTCGTTCCTGCGACGTCAGAAACAATCGCTTTTTCTTCATTCAGCAAGGCATTGAGCAAGGTAGATTTTCCCGCATTTGGCTTTCCCGCGATTACGGTAGGCACGCCGTTCTTAATGACATTCCCCAGATCAAAGGAATCGATCAGTTTCTTGATTACCGTCTGTAACCTATTGACCAGATTTTGAAGTTCCGTGCGATCGGCAAACTCAACATCCTCTTCCGAGAAGTCAAGTTCCAGCTCCACCATCGACGCAAAGTAAATTAACTGATCACGCAGGGCAGCAATTTCCGCTGAAAACCCTCCACGCATCTGATTCATCGCCGCGCTGTGTGCTGCTTCGGAATCCGAATGAATTAAATCGGCTACGGCCTCGGCCTGAGCGAGGTCGAACTGCCCATTCATGAAGGCGCGCTTGGTAAACTCCCCAGCCCTGGCCAATCGGGCACCTTCGCGCAGGAACAATTGAATAACCTGCTTTATAATATAAGGGGAGCCGTGGGTGGAAATCTCTACGACATCTTCCTTGGTAAAAGACTTCGGCGCGATGAACAACGACACCAACACCTCATCAATGATTTTTTCTCCATCGCGGATGGTACCGAAATGAATCGTGTGGCTTTCCTGCTTAGTGAGGTCTTTGCCACGAAATACTTTATTACAAATTGCGATCGCCTCTTTCCCCGAAAGACGGATGACAGCGATAGCGCCCACTCCTTGTGGCGTTGCCAATGCGACGATCGTATCGTCCATGGATGCAATTGGGTTCATATAATTTCTCCTTATTATTTGTTGCAAAGATAATCAAATTTGTGGATTGGTCTGCAATTTGATAATTTCACGTATTAAAGCTTTAAATTAATAAAACTGTTATGGCAGAAACTACTTATAAACGCGGACAATTGGTCAAGATCAAAGATGGTGTTGTGAACCCATTGGAGAATGAATTGCAATTGGGGGGGCAGGTCGTTACGATTATGAAAATCAGTAATCCAAATTCAGAAAACCCTACTTTGCTGGTCGAATTCAAGGCTGATGCTTTGGATCAGTGGCCTCAGTATTTGTTGGAAGAGATGATTGTTCAGCACCCAAAATGGGATCAGTGCAAACTCAAAGCGAGTGATGTGGAGATTGTTGAATAAGGGTGAAAATGAAAAATCCCACAGCCGTTAAGTTGTGGGATTTTTTTTGTTTTTGTTATAGTGATCAGGGACTGTCGCACAACTCAGCGCTCTGCATATAGTGCATAATATTATTTCGTGAGCTGTACGGATGCACCTATGTGTGTATCCAACCCACCAAAATTTATGATGATTCGGGCAGACACACAGGTCAGCCCCTACAGTGACCAAATAAAATTTTGTAGGGCAAAATCAATTTATGGTTATGCAACGACCCCGATAGGATTCATAGTAATTAATCCGCTGTATCGACTGAACCAATGTCATTTAAGATTAGAATAGCACCCCGTAGAGACGATATTTTTAATGTCTAACACAACGCTGATCTTTCAGGTGCCCTTAGATTTATTCAAAAAATGCGATGTGAGACATCATGAATTATGTCTCAACAAGCATTTCAAGCCCAAGAGCGGTGCAACACAAATTATTGCACTATTTTATATTGCCGACAGATTACACCGGTTTCCACAGATTTTTTTATTTCGCAAATCGGATATCCCATCGCAAATCAAAAACCTCTTTCTGTCCTTTTTGATGCAGGAGCCTCCAAGAAAAATACGCGCTATTTACGGGTAGCCCTAATTAATGTTTGAATGGATAAATCCGAAGGTTACTCCTCCTCAAATTCATCCAAAAAGCCCAAAGCTTCCGCTTCTTCATCTACCCATTCATCAATGGTCGCAATAGCAATAGTACAAGCTTCTTGATCGCCTTCAAACACCACAATATTTTCTTCGCCAAACTGTACACGAAGTTCCTTTCCGCTGGCTTGTACCTGATAAGTCAGAGGGTTTTCAGACAACAATTCGTGTCCCTCCATCACTAAATTCATTTCTCCCTGAATAGTCTGAAAAAGATAAGTATCCGCTTCCCACTTCATATTATTGCATGTCAAATTTTGAGTTTTCACTCCCTGTTTAGAATTCCTGCAAAGATACAGACTATTCATTTAGAAAAATAATATGTGGGATGTGATCTAAAAAATCAACGCTGACGATATATTATATTGATAAAAAATATTGTAAATTAAAGGCTTTTAATCCATCTACTTTTATGTCTTTACTTTTACCTCTCGCCTATCTGTTGACGCCACTGGCGCAAGACACCCTGTACCTGAATAACAACCATGAGTTATGTGGCGAAACCGAGGCCAGGTATTACCACATTGAACAGGAAAATGGCCGTGGTCAATCCTATACTTTTGACCACATTCTGCACCGAAAAGGACAAATGATTGACGGTAAACCGCACGGTCAATTTGTTTATTACCACCCTAATGGAGCGGTCAAAAGCATTCAGTATTTTGATCAGGGAAAAAAGATGGGACGATGGCAGTGGTGGTACGACAATGGCCTTTTGATGGAAGAAGGTTATTGGGAAGTCGTGGCCGAAGGGCAGTCTGAGCGGGAGCGCTTCAAACTGAAATCATACTACAATCGCATTGGCTACCAGCTCATAAAAAATGGAAATGGCACCTATATTCAATATGATGAAAACGGCAAAATTACCGCAAAAGGAACCTATTCCGATGGCTTTTTAGTCGGAGACTGGACGCGGACGGATGCCACCGATCAGGTCGCCCTGGAAGACTAAAAAAAAGCATCAGGGAGAAATTACGCTCTGATGCCTTTAATACTGCACGATCAATCGAAATGATCAATAGGCACAATAAAAACCGAGAGCCCGCCACATGGGGATCGATTAAAAGCCTCTATATTTAATGTTTACTGGAGGTGAGATATTATGAATCTGATTGTGCATCTGATTGTGCATGTCCATCATATCATAACTATTATCTAAGTACTTTTCCCCATGATATCCCATTTCCATTTTTTAACAACGGCTTCCCCTCTTCGTCCATCACCCTCAAAAATTCGGGCGAACCACTTTCGTAATCGATGAACTCATAATGTAACTGTCCATTGGGAAAATAGTCAAGAACTATCCTTTTTCGCTTCTCATAGGTAATATCTCTTCGTACCGTCCCCTCCTCTGGGAAAAAATAACTAACCCTTCGAACCAGCCCAATTTTAGCGCCTTTCATTTGATAATTCAATTGGCCATTTTCTTTCAATCCAAGCTCAATAATTCTTTGTTCTATTAATTGCCCCTTTTTATTATAATAATCTTCAATCAACCTGAAGTCATCAGACAAAGAACTTGTCATCATTACTTCTGCATTTAATGAGTCTTGTATTTCAATACATGACTCATTGAAATATGTAGGACACTTATTTTCAATTCTATACCTAAACTTAAAATATCGGAAAAGATCTTCTTTTTTTAAATATGAGCCTCTTTTATGAAACAGATCAACCACGTCCTGGTTTTGGTTCATTAACTCACAGTTAAAAAAATCCTTTGCATATTTTTGTTGCCTTTGCTTTTTCATTAAAGGAAATAACCCCCCTCCACTTTCATGCATCACAAAAATATCTAATAATAATGTCCTCTTATTTCGATAACTCTCAAAAAAAGACCATTCACCCAAACTGCATATAAAACGATAAGTATAATTTTTCTTGCCCAATGGAAAAACAATCAAGGAATCATTACCAATCTTTATGGCATTATACTTCGTTATTGAAACATCTTCATCCCAATAATTATCATAAACCTTGTCATCCTTACTCCAACAAAAGCCTATCAAGTGGTTTTCTCCATTATGAGTGTACCCGCGAGCAGGAAGTCTGTCAGCTACCTTTTCCCAAAAATTAGGGAAAATTTTAGTGTCCCCAAATAGCTGAAATCCCTCATCCACCTTAACTGTAATTTCTTCCTTTCCAAAAATGTTGGTTGTCTTTGTTTCAAGATCCGAATATCCATAATAATAATTCCACAAAAGACTAATTTCCTCTGTACGTGGATCATTTCGATCGACATACTCATTAATCGGAATACCATCTTTACCCAAAAACTGCCCGATCGGCTGAAGTTGTGCGGTTGCAAAAATTGGAAGGAGCAAAAAAATTATGCAGGTTAGAATTCTCATAGGTTGGTTGATTTTAAAATATAAAAGATAGGCAATCCGTCCTTCTTATACAATTCAAATTTTGGGCATAAAAAAACAGACCCGAGTAGATCTGTTCTTCTCTGAATATCCTCCCACCTACTCATAGCACACCTAAAGCACTGAGCTCCCCACACCACTGGTTGTAGTCTCCATATAACCCGAAGGCTGTTCATTCATAAAATAGCCTGCAGGCCATTGTCTTGGGCATCTACCAACGGCATGACCGCCGTGAGGATAGAACGGTTTCGGCTGATACCGCCTTCATACGCCTGATTGCGATGCAACAGCCCAACACTGAAATCTTCCGACAAAGTGGAGCTCGCAGGGGCATAGCGCAAGGCGGAAAAATCCCGTAGGGCACTGAAGCCACCTATTTGGGCATGTGCCCAGGCGGAGAGGGTGATGGTGAATGGGATGAGGAGTAGTGGTTTTTTCATGTTGGGTGGTTGATTTTTGTGAATTATACTTAAGTGAGTAAAAAATTAATCACTTATATAAGTAGGTATCATGATGTCTCAACAGGCTCAAAAATACAACCTTTGATATTTGCAGTTTCTAAAGCCTCTTTAGTTATTTGAGAAATAAAAATTTCACTTGCTTTTTCTTTAATTCTAAAAATAGGTGGAAAACCAATTAAAGGCTTTCTTAATACTAATTTATGGATATTACCTACAGGTAGAATAAAATCATTATCATATTCTGAGTTCCCATAATCAAACACATCGGTATAAGTCATTATTTGAATTATTCTAAAATTAAAATTAACTAAATTATCTGATTTTTTAATTCTATTAACATCAATCGATTTAACTGGATATAAATCACTAATCATTATTACAGGTATTACTCGAATATTTGTATCTCCTAAACAAGTAATAATTTCAAGCATTCTATTACTCATAACAGGAGCCATAAGACTATTTAATAGGTAATCATATTCATTTATTATACTAAAATTAGCTTGAAAGTAAATTTCATCTGGAAGTTCAAAGTACCTGGTACTAATAATATCAGCCCCAAATTCAATGTCATTTTTAAATGTAAAGTGAAATGCATCTTTTTCAGAGTCACCAGAATGGTCTAAATCCCATTTTAATTTATATACTTTTTCCATAATTAATTTAATTTATTCGCATTCCAAGTTGTCAATATTTCTTTAGACCTGTCTTCGATTGTGCTTAAAGTTCGCTCCATAAGCTCTTTTGGCACATCATTTAATGTACCAAAATTGTCCTTTAATACATTCGTGTATTCTCTAATTATCTTATTTATTTCTTCATCATAAACTGGGTGACTTCCCGAATGTCTCGGTAATTCTTTTGTCATCCCTACTACTGCATCATCATCATTCTTTGCTAAATAAAGCCCATTACTTTTTCTATCTATGTCATATATCCCCCCATCTACTCGTAGTATCCCAAAAGCACTGAGCTCCCCACACCACTGGTTGTAGTCTCCATATAACCCGAAGACTGTTCATTCATAAAATAGCCTGCAGGCCATTGTATTGGGCATCTACCAACGGCATGACCGCCGTGAGAATAGAACGGTTTCTGCTGATACCGCCTTCATACGCCTGACTGCGATGCAACAGCCCCACACTGAAATCTTCCGACAAAGCGGAGCTCGCAGGCGCATAGCGCAAGGCGGGGAGGGAAAGGGTGAATAGGATGAGGAATAGTGTTTTTTTTCATGTTGGAGTGATTGATAAATTGCCTTATTAGATGTGATGGATTTAAACTACAATCTTGAAAAAGTGCCTAAAACTGACCTGCCATTATTCTTCTCTATTCCACTGGCCTGTTTTTTTTAAAAACTCAATCATTTTAGGAGTAAGTTTCTCTTCCACAGGTAGAAACTTTACGTTGACTGGAATTTTAAATTCATACGGCACAATTGATAATATAAATGATTCAAAGTCATCTGCTATTAAGAATGTATCATTTAGGGGAAGTTCTTCATGTGCCCAATAAGCAATATAATATTTTCCATCAGGTAGTAACTTAAACCCTATATAATCTCCCGAAACACCCTCAGCAAAAGGGATAAAGTCTTCAGAAAATTGTTCAGGACATAATGATTTTCTCAATTTATTAATTGAGAAATCATTGTTTGTCCAATTTAAGAAAGCACCTATTGAAACATAATTACCTTCTGAACTAACATTTGGAATTGTATTTTCACACTTTACTCGAACTTCACTCATAATAAAAGCACATCCATAATATTTAATAAATTCATAATACTCTTCTGGAAGCGTAATACCCTTTATTTCCATTAAAGATTGGAAATTAAGAATTTCATCGTCTGAATGTGTATACTCAATAGATAAATCAAATTGATTAAAATGCTCTTTTATATTTTTCATATTAATACTTATTTCTTCTTAAATTGATACCCTACTTGAATGTGGTATGTTCCCATGTAAATCTCGTGGAATAAATTAATCAATTAAACTTTCAAAATAACCAATTAACATATCATCACTTTCTAAAATCAATATGTGATTTGAAAATCTCATATTCTAAAATCATATCACCACTTAATATGTATTTTTAAATCCTCTTGTAGGGAATAGATGCCTTTTGAGACTTTCCTAAAGCTATTTTCAAGATCATAATCAACAAAACTTTCAACACCTCTGGAAATAGCAGTAAATCCATAAAATATATTTTTCAATTGCTTGTTTGATGATTTTTCATTATAAGAATGTATAGCCTTTTTTATACCTAAGACGCATTCCAAGCCGTATTCAGCCCCTGCTCCTGAACTAGTTGTATTTAGGTTGTTAGGATTTGAGATAGTTTCTATAAAAAATCTCTCTAATTCCTGTACCTTTTTTTCATGCATTGCCAAATCTACCATATCAATTTTACTGTTGATTCAAAATTTGTATCTTACCCCATCTACTCGTAGCATCCCAAAAGTACCAAACCTCCCACACGGCTGGTTGTAGTCCCCGTACTACGATCAGGGGTGTAAAAAGCAGCAAAGCCACCCACCTCCTGCATCTTCACCCCCATAGTGTCCGAAGGCTGTTCATTCATTAAATAGCCTGCAGGGTGTTGTCTTACCCATCTACCCACGGCATGACGGCCGTGAGGATAGAACGGTTTCGGCTGATGCCGCCTTCATACGCCTGACTGCGATGCTGCAGCCAGACACTGAAATCTTCAGACAAAGCGGAACTCGCCGGTGCATAGCGCAAGGCGGGGAGGGTAAGAGAGATTAGGATGAGGAGTAATGTTTTTTTCATTTTGGGGTGGTTGGTGTAATACATCATATTTTGACGATAGTGTATGTTATAGCCCACTATGACTATCTCAATAAAATTTATCTAATTTACCTTATCAATCGAAGAACAAAGTTCTCAATCAATGGAGCGTATTTATCACTCTAATCATTTCGCTCAAACTCATAACTATCAAAGCCAGCCTTAACTAACTCATTTTTCTGAAAATTAACCTCATAAATAAAGGTCAGATAATCTTCAATTAATGGCCCAGAATCGATGCTACTGCAGACCAAGTAATATTTTCCATCTTTTTTAAAGACCTTCCGAACGAATGCCATTAATCCATGAACCTTCAATAAATTATCGGGTAGTTCAAATTCATAGTAAATACCATTGTAAATTATTTTGACATAATCACTATGCTTAAAGTAAACATATCCATTTGTATCAAATTGACTCCAATCTCGTCTGTGAAATAATTTATCACTAATAAATTTACCACCACTATTCATCCAAACAAAATAATCTTCAAACCACAGCTTAAACAATTTAGGCTCAACAATGACTACCTTAGCTTCGACAGTATCTAATTTTGATACCAAACAAATTTTATCAACGATGAAGTCAGTGGTAGTGGAATTAATAATTGTAATTGGGATTTCACCATCAACAAACTCTAAGTTTAATGACAGTAAATTTAAACACATATTTTGGTCTTCGCCAAATTTAAATTTCTTATAATGATACTCATAAGATAAATCCTGCTCCCCAAATCTAACTCCTTCACGGAGGTATTCAATTCGAGAATGATGAACAAATCCCATTTCATTTTTCAATGTCAAGACCAACCACCATTTTTCATTTTCCGTAGGAAAATAGCTTACTATTTCATTTGACTTGATCTTTGTCAAAATTGAAGCACTGCCCGTAGGAGCTGACCTTACATTCACAAAGCCATCTTTATCTATTATCTTTCCAATATCGGCATACGATACCTTAGGATAAATCACTATCAGTATTAGTAACATAGTCCAATATTTCACTTTCTCTATTATCATTTGAAAAAATAGTATTAAGTTTATTTAAATATTCCCCCCACGTAGCCGTAGTATCCCAAATGCACCCCCCCCCACACGACTGGTTGTAGGCTCCGTACTACAACCTAAGGAATCAACATTTCCGCCCATCTCATTCTGCGAAAGCTGTGCGGTTGCAAAAAATGGTAGAAGTAAAAAAATTATACATGTTCGAATTCTCATTGGTTGGTTAATTTTAAAATATAAAAGATAGGCAATCCGTCCTTCTTATACAATCTGAATTTTGGGCACAAAAAAAACAGACCCAAGTGGATCTGTTCTTCAATAAATGTTCTCTTTTTGCTTTACTTCTCAATCTCCTTCAGCGTCGCCATTTTCTTTTTCGCCAAGAAATCGTTGATACCGCCGAGGTGTTCTTTCACTTGTTTGTTTCCGAACTCATAGGTTTTATCCACCAATCCTGTCAGGAAGTCACGGTCGTGAGATACCAAGATCAAGGTGCCGTCGAAATCCTGCAAGGCGCTTTTGAGGATGTCCTTGGTTTTCATGTCGAGGTGGTTGGTTGGCTCATCGAGAATCAACAGGTTCACGGGCTCGAGCAACAGTTTGATCATCGCCAAACGGGTGCGCTCTCCTCCCGACAATACTTTCACTTTTTTCAAGGATTCATCACCGCCGAACATGAAGGCACCCAAAAGATCTTTGATCTTGTTTCGGATCTCCCCTACGGCTACATCGTCAATGGTTTGGAAAACGGTCAGGTTTTCGTCCATCATCGTGGCTTGGTTTTGGGCAAAATAACCGATCTGCACATTGTGTCCATGGGTCATCTCTCCCTCGAAGTCAATCTCCTTCATGATCGCCTTGACCATGGTGGATTTCCCTTCGCCATTCTTCCCAACAAAGGCAACACGTTCGCCTCTCTTGATCGTCAGGTTGGCTTCTTTGAACACCAAATGATCGTCATAGCTTTTGCTCAAATCCTGCACCATTACTGGGAAACCGCCCGCTCTTGGCGAAGGCGGGAAGCGCAAACGCAAAGCGGAGGAATCGATTTCGTCCACCTCGATCAGCTCCAGCTTTTCGAGCATCCGCACGCGCGACTGTACCTGATTGGTTTTGGAATAGGTTCCTTTGAATCGCTCAATGAATGCCTTGTTTTCAGCGATCATCTTTTGCTGATCGTCATAGGCTTTTTGCTGTTGCTCGCGACGTTCCTGACGCAATACCAAATAATCTGAATACTTGGCTTTGTAATCGTAGATGCGTCCCATCGTTACCTCAATGGTTCGGGTGGTGATGTTATCAACAAACGCACGGTCGTGGGAAATTACCACTACTGCCTTGCCACTGCGGATCAAAAATTCTTCCAGCCATTGGATCGACTCAATGTCCATGTGGTTGGTCGGCTCATCCAGCAGGATCAAATCGGGCTTTTGCAAAAGCAATTTCGCCAGCTCGATACGCATTCTCCATCCCCCACTGAACTCGCTGGTCGGACGGTCAAAATCTTCCGCCGTAAAGCCGAGTCCTTTCAGGATTTTCTCGACGTCAGCCTCAAAGTTGGTTTCTTCGATCGAATAAAAGGCTTCGCTCAAAGTCGAAACTTTCTCGATCAGCTTCATATAACTGTCCGACTCGTAATCGGTGCGGGTAGTCAGTTGTTGGTTCAGCTCCTCGATCTCTGCCTCCATCGCATGGATGTGCGCAAAAGCTTTGGAAGTTTCTTCCATCACCGTCGCATCGTCCTCGGTCAAAAGGTGCTGAGGCAAATAAGCCACTCGGCGATCTTTGGGCACTGACAAATTTCCCTGCGAAGGCTGTTGTGCGCCTGCAAGGATTTTCAATAAGGTTGATTTTCCAGCGCCGTTTTTCCCCATCAAGGCAATACGGTCGCTTTCATTGATCACAAAAGAAATATTTTCAAAAAGCGTTCTTCCTCCGAACGCCATGGTTAGTCCGTCAACTGAAATCATTTTTGTAATGTTGTTTTTATTTGTAGTTCAAGCGTCTCGCTTGGACTACAACAGTAAAATAGTGGCGCAACCCGCAAATACTGCATTATTTTTATTGTCCACAGATTAATGAGATTAAAAGGATTTTCTAAATGACGAATAAATATTTTCTGTAACTACCAGACAAACCGTAAAATTAAATATCTTCATCATCATACATTATTAGATATGAACCGCATATAATCTCATAATTCCCATTAATCTGTGGGCAAATTATCATACTGCTTGAGCTGTTGCACAACCGTAATTTGACCGCTGTATGGGCTGACCTATGTGTCTGCCCGAACCATCATAAATTTGATGTGGTTTGGATACACCCATAGGTACATCCGTACAGCTATCAAAACAAGCCTTCGGTTTCATTCAAAGAATTGAGTTGTGCGACAGTTCTTGATAATTCTTAAAATTGCCATCACGAGAGGGACTCTCGCGATAGCATTGGGCCGTGAGACATTGCATATGGTGCATCGCATGCAATGCCTCCACATTCGGAATTTTAACGTCGGTTCGAACGGCGATTATTCGACAATTTCGCTTTGCCTTCGCCGGTATTCTGTCTGCCACTTCGAGCATTTCTGTTGCCTCCCTGCTCGCTGTTGCCACTTCCTGCTGCCGGACGTTTCTTTTTGAATCCTCCACCACCATTGGGCTTTCTTGTCGGCTTGTTGCTTGACGGCTTATTGTGCTGAGGAATCTTCGGCGGGTTGTCCGAAGGCTCGAAACCTTCCAGCACCTTTGCCTTGATGGCTTTTTTCAACAGCTTGCCAATGGCCAACATATATTCTGTCTCGTCCTGCCCCACCAATGAGTGTGCATCACCACTTGCGCCGGCACGACCCGTACGACCGATTCGGTGAACATAATCTGCAGGCACATTCGGCATCTCATAGTTGATCACGTATGGCAACAAGGGGATATCCAAACCACGCGCAGCAATATCAGTGGCTACCAAAACACGGATGGCGCCTTTTTTAAAGCCTTCAAGCGCACGAATACGCTGTTGCTGACTTTTATCGCCGTGGATGGCTGCGGAAGAAATCCCTTTCTTCTCAAGTCGTTTACTCAGGCGACTTGCGCCATGCTTGGTACGACAGAAAATAAGAACTTGCTCCTCGTCCCATTTTTCCAACAAATGAATAACGGCCATCGCCTTCGACGTTTTATCCACCTTATAGAAAGACTGATTCACACGTTCGGCGGTGGTGTTGGTTGCCGCAACTTCTACCGTTACGGGGTCGGTAAGGAATTTAGAGGCCAGGCGACGGATTTCTGTAGAGAATGTCGCGGAGAACAGCAATGTCTGACGACTTGATGGAATCAAGTTCATGATGCGCTGAATATCGCGATGGAAGCCCATATCAAGCATACGGTCGGCTTCATCCAAAACCAAAACTTCAATTTTGTTCAGCTTTACTTCTCCCTGATTGTGCAGGTCAAGCAAGCGACCGGGCGTGGCCACCAAAATATCAACGCCTTTCTGCAATGCACGAACCTGAGCGGCCTGTTTAACACCACCAAAGATCACCGTTGAACGGACATCTACATGCTTAGAATAATTGATGACGTTTTCCTGAATTTGAGCTGCAAGCTCACGGGTAGGCGTTAGAATCAACGCACGGATGTTTCTCTTCTTGAGATTATGATGAGGATTTTCTGTGAATTGCTCTAAGATAGGCAACGTAAAGCCGGCTGTTTTTCCTGTTCCTGTTTGAGCAGAAGCCAACACATCCTTCCCTTGTAACACTACAGGAATCACTTGTTCCTGTATTGGGGATGGCTTGTCGTAGCCTTGCTCTTCGATCGCCTTCAATAATGAAGACGATAATCCTAAATTTTCAAATGACATATATATCGTTTACTAAATGCGCCGTTTTGCGCAATCAGCCCCAAAGATACGAAATAATATTCGGAGTATTCATTTTTAGCTCAGGAAGCTACCCGAAAGATCACTGATCAGCCGCCTTACCTTCTTCTCCGCCCTACTGAAACTGTTTCAAATTCCCTTCCAATAGCATCAATTTTCATTAAAGCCGTCGGGTTCATGCCGTCGAATAATCACGCTCCATTAATTTTGAAGAACATACATCTCCTTTCCGCAGTGGATTGCGCCAGAATGGTTTGCCACTGGGGGATTTATCAATAATTAACTGACTTATGAAACTAAAATTCACGCTCCTTGCGCTATTGGTTTGTGTAGGCGTCAGCTTGCAAAGTTGCGACCAAATTATGGACGCACTCAACATGTTCAATCTTCATTACTCTTGGGGCGACCAGGAGGAGCAAATTCCAGCCATTGGAGATGCTACCATTGGGGCAATCAGCTTTCACACCATGAAAGACGCCGTGCAATCCAACAATTACAATGAGGTATTTAAAGAGGCGGCCGTTACCTTCGGCGAGCAGGGCATTGATAAGCTCATTGGTGGAATCAGCAGCTGGATCAGTGGCGATGGCTTTCATAATGGCATGAAGAACACCAAAACACAGTTACCGCTTGTCTTCATCGCCAATGTGGTTGCGCACAATACAACCAACCGCGAGGCAGCCATGAGCCGTCTGGATGTTCGCCTGTCGGTAAAAGACGGAAATGGCGATTGGCAACCTGCTGACATAGAAATTGCGGTGGGCGCTCGACACATCAGTGCCTTGCGTGCCAATGCTTTTCAGAATGTTGTGGCAGATCAGGCCTCACACGCTTTCACCTATAACTTTGGCCAGCAGGATGAGGGTTTCGAGATTCAGCCCGACCAGAAGAAGGTATTGCCTGTTGCGATAAAAGTGGCTGATTTATACCACTTGGGAGAAACATTCAAGGGGAACAGCGGCCTTACAAGAATTATTAAGGCGCTTACAGATAAAAACCCACATAATATCAGACTGGAGATCAAGCCTTATTTTCAGTCAGGCGGACAGAGCATCGGCACTACCTGGATTCCGATTACACCAGGGCAGTGGCTACAAGGTTAATTGCTGAAATAAAAAAAATTTTTTGAGAAAGCCAGTGCAGAATTGCATTGGCTTTTTTTTGGCGCTCCTGCGGGGAAAATCGATAGTATTGGGACTAAAAAAAATTCAACAATACCAAAATAAATATAACATTTTAAAGCAAAACAAGTTTTTTACCGACTTCTTTACAAAAATTTCATGCAGAATAATATTTTTTGCGTATAAGATACTATGTCCATGCCCTACGATGGCTGATAAATACTTTTATTCGAGTCTCCTGATTCGAGCAGACTAACCCCCTTTCACCTATGATATTTAGTTGTACACAAATCGTCAATGAGAAAATCACAAAACTTTATCCTATTGCCAAGGAGAAGCCAGAGCCACATATTTATAATTGGTATGTGAACCAGGTTTCGTTCGGCCGTCAAAAGGGTCTTATTATTACCAATGCGTTAACACTCTACACCCTCTACTACCCAAAGGCCACGATGCCCATCTTCCGAAATTTTGAGGAAGTCTTTAAAGAGGCATTTTTGAATACGGCACAAAAGAATGAACTTTCGCAGGAAGTGATTGATATGTATTTCGAGAATTCTCCTGAAAAGATCGTAATTACCAAAACCAATTCAGACCAGGTTATTCATGCAATGAATGAAATGGCCAAATACCTGCAGGAGGTACAAACCAAAGGTGGAGACCTCGAAGCTGAGGCACCAAAACTCAATCACCTTGAATATACCAACATTGAAAGGAACAAAGATAAAAAGCGCCCACCCATTGAGGTGATGGTTGAAACACTTCAACCAGTATAATATTTCAGACACCCAATGAGGTGTCTTTTTTTTGCCCCTTCACGATTTGGAATTTAATCGCTACGAAAGCCCAACATTTATTACAAATGGGCAGTTACGGTTAGAATACGCCAAAATAGCGCCCTGAACGCCTCTAATAGCCCATTTTAGCATAATTCAGGATTTAAAAGTCCCTCAGCGGAAGCGTGATTTTTAATAAATTTGAAAAAAAATCAATAATTATCGACGAAATGTTTGAGATCCTAAAAAATAGCCTTACTTTTGACTCAATAATATTTGAATAATGAAAAAAGGAACTGTAAAGTTCTTCAATGATGAGAAAGGCTTCGGCTTCATCATCGATGAAGACACAAAACAAGAGTACTTTGTACACGTTACTGGTTGTACAGAGGAAGTAAAAGAAGGTGATTTCGTAGAATACGAACTAACTGAAGGAAGAAAAGGATTGAATGCGATTAATGTTAAACTAGTTTAATACTAATATATTCATTACCAGAATTATTAAAAAGCCCAATTTTTTGGGCTTTTTTCATGCCCATACTTTTTTGAGCCAAAAAAAAAGACCTTTATAAAAAGGTCTATCTTTTCGGTTCGTCTGTAAACACCCTAAATCCACCACGATCAGAATAAAATTTGGTTATGGTGGATTTTGTTTTTTCTAACTTTCTAATAATAGTACAATTCACAAGTTGGTAAACCTACATTTGTGTAGAATTACCGGGTTAATACATTATAAATCAGGTGGTTAAAAAAGTATAAGCATAGCAATCCCCTTCAAGCTTTTTACAGCTTGTTCGATCTTAAAATAAAATTCAATTAGGCTACCTTATTTTGACTTAAATAGCGGGCATTCGAAGCGAAGACCCCTGTGTAAACCATCAGCATTTGGATCTGTGGGTTTCGAGCTGTAATCTTCTTCAATGCATAGCTTTCTTTATGGTTACCAAATGCTCCCTCCATGACGGTATTCCGCGCATTAGATAAGGCTTTCACCAATGTATCTTTTTGCTTGTCAGGGTCTTTTGGTTTAGGACCTTTCCTCGGAAAGCAGGTGATAATACCCTTGTTCGTACTGTAAGTCCTGTTTTTATTATTAGCATATAGCTTATCGGCACCAGCGCAATTCACCTCCCCAAAAAACGCTGTATGCTTCTGAATGGTCTTTTGATATCGGACACCTTCATGGAAAGCGCAGAAATCCATATGTTCGATATAGCTGATACCTGATACTGAAACCATATGAACTTTCAGACCATACTCGACGGGCTTATTTTCCTTGCCTCGAACGATCGGACGAATATGTGGCTGAGCGAAGCTTACAATTCGATCGGGAATACTCGAAGGAGGGTTTGATAAGAAGTGTTTTTGCTCCTTTAGTATTCGTTGGCACATATTAAAAATGGCTGTTTCGCGGTCAGCCAAAAGTTTCGTTCCACTATTTTCAGTCCTAATAATTAGAAATTGCCCCAATAATTTCTCCAACAGGTAAACCAAGCTTCGCCTGCGTTTTAGGTTTTTCTTATGAGATCTTTTCTTCTTTTTCTGATAGTTGAGTTGTTTCTTCCGCTGATCATTGAACCGACTTCGAGGCATAGGAATCTTCAGGGCTTTACACCATAACTTCATCTGATTATGAACCCAACATATTGTGTCCCAGAGCAATTTGACTCTTGTAGGATTTTTGATTTTAACTTCATAACAGGTGGCATCCATTAGAATTGCTCCTACATTTTCAAGGTCATCTTTGAATGAACTAAGCATATTCTGCTGTAAAAGATCAAAATCAATATGCTCTCCAACTATCTTTTTCACCCGAGAAACATAGCCGTGTTCTTTGATTGTGTAGTTATCAGAAAACTGGCGAAAGCAGAACATCTGCAAAGCCCAATCTGTATTTATCCGTTCACGAAGTTGCTTGTCAGACATACCATTCATGCATGAACTCAGAAAAACCAAGGCGATCATTCCTTTCTTAGAAAGGTGCGCCGGCCGGCCAGTTTGATGCTCAGGATCCGGTAAAAGTGAAGCTAACTCATCAAATGGTAGTTCTTGATGAATTTGACCAAGCTTGGAATCTTTAAAAATCCACCACCTTGGGGATAAAGTTAATTCTTTGGGAAAAATTGAGGTTTGATGATATTTATTTGGCATCTTTAAATCAGTTTAAAAAAGAATACCCCAAAAATCGCCATTTTTGACGAGATTTGGGGTTATTTTTTGTCTTTTACTGACTTAAAACCACTGAATATCTATTAGTTAGATGTTTTCAGATAGACCGTCTTTTTTTCAGAAGATTTATTTCTTCTTTTTAAACTTATTGAAATTGGGCTTTCCCTTTACTGGCTTGGTCGCCTCCTGGTACTCACGCACACGCTTGGCATGATCAATCTCTTTACGGAAGCGCAATTGCATGCCGTGTAAAAAATTACGCAACACCTGGTCTTTACACAATCGATATTGCTGCTGCCCACGTTTACGGAACAGGGCACTCAACTCATGCTTCCCAAAATTGAAATCTACTGAACTCAGCATATCCAAAATATCAGTATCCTTGAGCGTCAGGGCGATTTTCAGCTTTTTCAGCACATCGTTGTTTGTAATCGGATCTTCCACCTTGTACTCGACGCCTTCCGCCTTTCCGCGCTTATCAATCATCAGCCCATTCAAAAAACGCGACAGCGCGCCATCAGGGATCTGCACAAAAGACTCGTCGTCCTTTTTCTTCAGCCAGTCACTTACCGTCGCACGATCCACCTCCAGATCACCCAAAGCGAACAGTTTGATCATTTTATCATCACCAAAATCAAAGGTGTAACGGATTTGTCTGATTATATCATTATTATCCATAGGATACTTTTCTTTCTATTTCTTCTTCAACAAGCATGAAAGCGCCAAGGCACTTTCAAATTCCCTGCAAAGATACAACGATTTAATTAAACCAAGAATTCACCAGGATTTTATTCGCCTCCACCCATTTCTTGGCACTCATCTCAGGATCTTCTTTTTTATCTTCAAAAGCCTCCATCAGCCTGCTTAATTCGGTATTGGTCAATTTAAAATTCTTCAGGAACCTGTTCAATATGGGGTCTGCTTCCGAGAATTTACGGTGCTCATAGACATAAATCGACTCCCCTTCCCCGAAAACATTGAGCGGATCTTTCAGGAATTTCAATTTGGTATCGGCAAAGATATAATGTGGACGCCACAAGGTAACCACGATTGGCTCTTCCTGCTGAACAGCATTGCGCAGCCTGGAGACCATCCGCTTGCCATCAGTAGGCACCAAATTAATTTTCAGCTGATAAGTGGCTATAGCCTGCCTCGCCTTTTCCATCAAACCAGAGGATTCATCTATACCAACAATCATTCCGCCGAACTGTTCCGCTACACTATCGAGATCAGCAATACTATTTACATGCTCCATATAGGCAGGAACGACAAAACCTGTTTTGGTATTCGCCACTGTCTGCCCTACGGGGTTGATATCATTCTTAAACTGATCGACGAGGTGCTGGTGTGTTTTGGGCAACCAGACATCCAGAAAAACATCGGCATCGCCATTGGACAAGGCAGAGAACACCTCGGTGGCAGAGCCCTGAAAGAGTTTCACATCATAGCCCTTGGCTTCGAGTACAGATTTCGCCAAATAGGTCATCGCGACGGACTCCGCCCAATTCACATAAGCAAAGGTGATCTCTTTAGCATTTTGCGCCGACTCCTGTTTAACACTTGAGTTTTCACCTGCACAACCACAAAAAAGGGAAAGCATCAGGTACAAGGAGGCACTAAAAATGGAGAATAAATTTTTCATTGAAGGAAAGGATGATATGATTTAAGATCAAATTAATCACCATATTCCACTTTTGAAAATTCAAGAATATATAAAAATCTATTTTTGAGAAATAAAAAAAGCAAACTGAGACAGTTTGCTTTCTTGAATTTATTAATATTTTAAGATGTCAGTGAATCAAGGGTGTTTCAAAATACTTACTGTCCTACTCCAAATTCGGAATATTGGAACTGATTTTGAATTATTGAGCAAGCATAACGATGCTATTCCCTCAACATAATCCGTCATCACTTTTACGACACGCTAAATTTTCATTGCGAATTTTAAGCCTTAAACAGACGCTAAACCTCCACGTATTTTTGAACATCTGATTTGGTAATTTCTTTATCAGACATAATCACCAAACGCTCCACTACATTACGAAGTTCACGAATATTTCCTGTCCAATCTCCTTTCTGAAGCTCCTTGATGGCATCATCAGCAATGGTTTTTGCACTGTTACCGTACTCCATAGCGATATCTCCCAAAAACTTATCGACCAATTCAGGAATATCTTCTTTACGGTCTTTCAGCGCAGGAACATTCACCACAATCACACTCAGGCGATGGTATAAATCCTCACGGAAGTTACCTTCAGCAATCTCCGCTTTGAGGTCTTTATTTGTCGCGGCAAACACCCGAACATTTACTTTAATGTCCTTGTCTCCTCCTACTCTTGTAACGGTATGTTCTTGCAATGCACGAAGCACTTTCGCCTGCGCAGACAGGCTCATGTCACCAATTTCATCAAGGAAGAGCGTTCCTCCATTGGCCTGTTCAAATTTACCAATACGCTGCTTGTGCGCGGAAGTAAAGGAACCTTTTTCATGACCAAACAATTCACTCTCGATCAATTCAGAAGGGATGGCCGCACAATTGACTTCCACCAATGGGGAACCCGATCGCTCACTCTTGGCATGCAAGGCGCGCGCAACCAATTCCTTACCCGTACCATTTGGCCCAGTAATCAATACTCGGGCATCGGTTGGGGCCACTTTTTCAATCATGGACTGTACATCAGACAATGCCTCAGAGCTACCTACCATTTGGTATTTGCGTGCCACTTTCTTTTTAAGCACTTTGGTTTCCTTCACCAGGCTCTTTTTATCCATTGCATTACGCAAGGTCAGTAGCAATCTATTCAAATCTGGTGGTTTTGGAACGAAATCAAAGGCACCCATTTTTGTGGCCTCCACGGCAGTTTCAATGGACCCATGTGCAGAAATCATCACAAACTGGGTTTCAATACCTAAATCCTGCGCCTTTTCCAATACTTCCATACCATCCATCTTAGGCATTTTAATATCACAAAGCACTACATCGTAGGTACCCATTTGCAACTTTTTCAAACCCTCTTCTCCGTCTGCAGCTTCATCAACAGCAAACTTTTCATATTCGAGGATTTCCTTCAGGGTCATCCTTATACTGCGTTCATCATCAATAATAAGAATTTTAGGCATGTCGTTCGTAGTTCTTGGGTAAAATCATAGTTCCCAAAATGGGAATAGGTTCAATTCTTCAACTGTAAAAGGGGAAAATATGTGCAAGCCTGTAAGCCGGGTCCTGTATATTCCGAGGAATACGCCTATCATTTATCTGGGCCTGCCGTTGCCGACAGGCTCAATCAACCTACCCTCCGACATCGGACGAGTAGCCCTTATCGTGCCAAAGCACGAACTGCCGGTTTATTTGGTCTTTCAACCCGTAAGGTTTACCCTGCCACTATTGTCACCAATAGCGCGGTGAGCTCTTACCCCACCTTTTCACCCTTACTCCGAGGAGCGGTATATTTTCTGTGGCACTTTCTGTACACCATCGAAATGGCGCCCTTCCTGTTAGGAAGTACGGTACTCTTTGTTGCCCGGACTTTCCTCACCTGATTAAACAGGAGCGATAAGCCAGCTTGCACACTGCAAATATAGGATTCCTGCAAAGGAAATCCCCTATTTGCAGCTTTTATATTTTTATAAAAAATCAGAAAAGCGTGAAATTCACACTTTTTCTAACTTAACAAATAAAATTAGGAATACACCTCAGCGATTTGAGGGGGAGATCTATTTTATTTTTACCCGCGTGGCAGCGAAGCCGAAGCGGGTCTTTTCCGTTTCTTCATAAAATCTTACGTGACTTGCCTTGGAAAGATACTTATGAATTTTATTTCTGAGGGTACCATTACCGATACCGTGGACGAAGATGATTTCATCCATCCCTGTGGCTATGGCGTCGTCGAGTTTCTTGGCAAAATGCGTCATTTGAATTTCAAGCATTTCCTCCTTCTTCAAAAATTCAGGGTCATCGCAAAGTTTCTCAATATGAAGATCGACCTTATCGGCAGGGCGCACCACACGCAAACCATCTCCTGCAAGTGTTGCTTTGGCCTGTTGCTGACTTAATTTCTCAGAGATTTCAATAGCATCCACCGTTTTCACGTCCTGATCAATCTGCACCAGGTAGCAAGACTCATTCAATACTGGCGCTTCTTTCTCGGTTTTGAAAAAATTGGCCGCTTTGAATTTCAGGCGTCGCTGAAAAAGCCCAGCCTCTTCAAAGTGATCTTCCGAATGCATCATGTATCGCACATTAAGCGCAGGCCATTCGTCGAAAGTACGGATCGAGCGTTTATGGATTCGTTGGTAATTTTTAGGCAGAATAACTCCCGCAGAAACACCGTGATGTTTATGGTGCTCCAATTCTTCACTTACTGAAAATACCAGTGTATAATCGGTGTTGTTAATTAATATCGCTTCAAGGATTTCGTGGCCGAGTTTGGTATAAGCCATAAACACTCCCCGAGCGGAACTTACAGGCTTGGCAGGCACGAAAAACTCATCGTCCTTTGTTTTATGCTGCTTGTTCCCTTCCTCTGCCATATCGTTACCGAAATAGTTGTTTTCCTCTTGCGAGATCACCACCACCTCACGGGCAGCAACAGGAATCACAAAACCGTCTTCAATTTCAATTTCAACGATATTGTTTTTTGTGATGTGCACAATAATTCCTTCTTGATTATCATGCATTAATCGAACGCGATCACCTATATTCATTATTTTATTATTTATTCTTTTAGTTCAAAAAGGCTATTGGTCAAATTCCCAAAATGAGAAAATAAATCCCAAAGCGGAAATCAGCAATAGCCCAAAGGCCCCTTCTTTGACGCCAATTATTAGCGATATATCACTTACCTAACGAAAATTTATATATATAACTGAATCAAGACCTTTGAAATTTATTGGCAGACTAATTGCCAAATAATCAACAGGTTAATGTTGGGTTATGACGAATGCCCCTCCGCTATTTTTAGATGGAGGGGCATTTATTCTTGATGACGATAAGCTTGCAAGGCCTGGTAAATTTTATCCACTGGCAACCCCATCACATTGTAATATGATCCTTTGATTTCTTCGATGCCGACCATTCCAATCCATTCCTGAATGCCATAAGCACCTGCCTTATCGAAGGGCTTATAAGTGTCTACATAAAACTGAATTTCATCAATAGACAAATTCCTGAAAGTTACCGCTGTTACTGCATCACCACTGATTTGCTCATTGGCCGTGCGCAAGCAATAAGCCGAAATCACCTGATGGGTTTTCCCCGACATGGATTCAATCATATTTATAGCATCGGCACGGTCTATCGGTTTGCCCAATACCTTACCGTCCACCACAACCACCGTATCCGAAGTGATCAACAATTCATCTGCTGACAAATCATAAGCGGAAGCCTTCTTGCAGGCCAAAAATTCAGCGACCTCCGCTGCTGGCATTGTGGCATCAAAAGACTCATCCACCTCTTTTACCCGCACCTGAAAATCGACATTGAGGGCTTGCAATAACTCCCTCCTTCTCGGGGACTGAGAAGCCAAGATTACTTTTTTGGTCAAATTCATAATGCAAGGTAAAAAAAAGCCCTGCTGTAAAAAATCTATCTGCTGTCAATTCTTTTCAAGGCTCCTAAATTTCATTTCATCAGCAGCGGTCTGTGCAATTGAATATTTAATTGTAACTTTGAAAAAAAAGCATGAACGGAAGATATCGAAAAGACATTAAAATCGACCAATATGTGTCGATTGTAGAAAAACACAACCAAAGGTCAGGAGAAAGAACGGAAGGCGTTGTGAAAAATATTTTGACAAAATCCCCCCAACACCCTCATGGCATAAAAGTAAGGCTTGAGACGGGCGAAGTCGGACGGGTTCAAGAGATTTTAGAAGAGGATTAATTTCCGAAGCAGCTATTGGCTGCTTTTTTTATTTTCTTACATCCCCATTCTTCCATCATCAAAAAAACAAAACCGTTCTTTTGGTTCAACACTCAAACTACATGACCAAAAAAGAGAATTAATTACAAACATCATTTCACCTCTTCAGCATTACTGAGTCAGGACTGAATGTTCCTTCAACTTAAGTATTATTCTTACATAAAGTTGTGTATTAAACAACCAAAACCCTACAACCTAACCATTTACCTGCAAGTTAGCATTAAAAGAAACCTTTTCTCAAAACGGAACATTCACATTAAAACTTCAGGTATGGAACAAGAAACTACCCCCACCCCCTCATGGAAATCCATGGATCGCCTTGTTCACAAAAGCCGATTAAACCTACTCTCAGAAGTCATTATAGATCACCGTACCCTCAAATATAATCTGAGGAAATGTCAGCAGGAAATCATCAAGCTCAGCAAGGAAAAAACGCTCTTTGAGGAGCTTCACAACTTATTATTGATTGAGGCTGAAGGTGATGAATTTTCTCCCAACTACTGCAAAAAGCGTAATAAAAGCCTGTTTCAGTTGCAGGTAGAAAAAAGTATCCGAGAGAAAAAAATTCAGAATCTGAAAGATCAGCTGGAACGGGATCAGCAATATTTCAAGAAACATCAATTGATTATTGATCAGATGAAAGCCATGAGGTTGAAATCAGATTAAACGATGCCTTTAAAATTTAACTGTTTAAGTTGATTTTTTTTTCTTAAATAGCCGCCCTTAAACAGCTCTTATTCTCCAATGATGGAATCCTCTTATTTTGCTTTTGCGCTCAGTGTATTTACAGGTTTTTTTGCGATCATGAACCCGATTGCAAATACACCTGTTTTTTTAGGCCTTGTGGAAGACAGCCCGCAGGCACAACGTGAAAAAATTGCTCGAACCGCCTGCATTACGGCCTTTGTGATTGTAACGGCCTTTGTGGTGCTGGGCAATGTGCTTTTCAGCGTGTTTGGCATCACTATTCCTGCCTTTAAAATTACAGGCGGACTGCTATTGTTTTATGTCGGTTTTGAAATGCTGCAATCTAAAAAGTCCAATGTTCACCATCAGGGAGAACATGCTGAAGTGGATGATGGTGTTGCGATATCACCACTGGCTATTCCGATCCTTGCGGGCCCTGGCACAATCGTCACTGCCATGAGTCATGTAACCTCCACAAATTTGATTAATAATGCGATCGTGATCGGTATGTTTGCCATCATGTGCTTTCTAAGCTACCTGAGCTTCAGGATGAGCAATATCATTGTAAAAAAATTAGGTCAAAACTTAATCATCGTGATCGGCAAAATCATGGGATTGGTCATTGCCATCATGGGCACAGGGATGGTCATCGATGGAATAAAACTCGGATTTTTGAAATAATCCGAGTTTGTTATTTTAAAATAAATGTTCTTGGTCACATTTAGAGGGCCTAATCACTGCTTTTAGCAAAAAGCGCCCTAACCCTATAAAAAGATGGCGGGTGAATTTTGATCGGCAATCGAAGCACTATAACCTACCTCGTGAGAGGCACTGATCACCCGTCTCATTTCACTGGTTATTTTTGACCGATTTCTTATTCTTGGTCTTTAATGAACCGTTTCTACCTCACGCTGCACTGCATTACGCAACAATTTCACGGGGTCATCTTCTGTCGGTTGACTAAGCCCGATGAGCTGCAACTCAATACCCCGAGTTTTAGCATTCTCCTCGAAGTCATCAATAATTTCAAGCACATCTGGATGAATACATCGCGTACTTGAAGCGTCAATAATCACGACAGTATTGTTAGGCAGGTATTTCAATGTCCGCAAAATTGGTGCTTTATTCAAAAAGGATACCTCTTCCGACAAACGGAGTCTGATCGGTTGCCCCTCCTGATAATCTTTTGTATCGAAATGAAAAGGTTTACGGTAGTTATTCCACAGGATAAACATAATCGCGATGGCCAATCCGAAGCCAATACCACTCAGCATATCCATAAATACAATCCCTAAAATCGTGATCAAGAAAGGCAAGAACTCAGCACGGCCTTTCATGTACATGTTTTTGAAAATAACGGGTTTGGCCAACTTATATCCTACCAAAAACAAAATAGCAGCCAAGGCTGACAGAGGAATCAGGTTCAGAATATTTGGAATAGCAATGACAGATACGAGAATAAAAACACCATGTAAGATGGCCGAATACTTCGACTTTCCACCTGACTGAATATTGGCAGAACTTCGAACAATCACCTGGGTTACTGGCAGACCGCCGATCAAACCTGAACAAATATTTCCAACCCCTTGGGCGATAAGCTCTTTATTTGTAGGCGTTACCCGCTTCTGAGGATCAAGTTTATCGGTTGCCTCCACACAAAGCAAAGTTTCAAGACTGGCCACAATAGCGATGGTCGCTGCCAGCACATACATCTCTGGATCTGCCCAATGACTAAAATCAGGGAAGGTAAATTGCGCTAAAAAGCCATCGAAAGAATCTGCATCAGGGATGCGAACCAACTGGTCGGCATCAAAGCTTAACCAGCCTGTTTGCTGAAAAAGCAGGTTAAGGCCTACGCCCATCAATACAACAACGAGTGGTCCCTGAATAAATTTTGAAAAAGCCTGACGTTTAATAAATGGTTGTTCCCAAAGAATAAGAATGAGTAAACCAATCGTTACAACCACAATGGCCGCAGGGTTTAACAAATCAAACATTTTAAGTAAACCTGAAAAGGTAGTTTCGCCATCTATCTGACGGTAGGCAAAATCTCCCACAGGCGCTGCACTGTACCCGACAGCGTGAGGGATTTGTTTCAGGAAGATAATAATCCCGATACCCGAAAGCATTCCTTTAATGACAGAGGACGGAAAATAGTAGCCGATAATTCCTGCTTTAAAAAGACCAAGAATAATCTGAAAAACACCTGCCACCACTACGGCAAACAAAAAGAGCTCAAAGCTCCCCAATTCCTGTATTGCTGACAATACGATCACGGCCAGGCCTGCCGCAGGGCCACTCACCCCTAAAGGAGAGCCACTTAAGGTCGCCACAATAATACCCCCCACAATACCAGCGATAATACCACTGAATAATGGTGCTCCTGAGGCCAGGGCAATCCCCAGGCATAAGGGCAAAGCAACTAAAAACACGATAATACTCGCAGGAAAATCATGTTTAAGGTTAGACAAAAGAGAAGAACGATTTGTCATTTTCTGTTAGGTTAAGGTCGATTAGGTAAGTTTTACGCATTAAAAATAGAGTAAAAACTTCATAAAACATCATTAACCTATCGAAAATCATCATACAACAGCTCAATCGTTTGTTAAAAAATGATCCTTATCAATAAAACAGCAATTCGCAGCACTTCTTCCTGTTCACCGATGTGCTTTATTGACCATTTATTTCCTGCTTTGAACCACCATCAACAAGATAAATCCTACTATTTCATCCCTCAAACATTTTCCTCGTAGCATAATATTTAGTTTTCGAGGTGAAAATGGCCATTCGGGAAATGGTCATTTTCGCTGTTATAATGGCGCCAGCGTCGCATCTTATCAATCGTTTCCTTCGGAAATTCACCCTCGCCTTCCTGCTCTTTTCCCTATTGGTTTTTATCGGCGCAGCTACACATTATATTTATGCCCAGGGCATTTCTGGCATATTCCCGCTATTAATCCTCTCTTTCAACATTTATATCATCAACCTGCTCAAGCCAAAGCAGCACCTGCCATATATCGTTCTCAGTTCAGTCAGTATTGGCCTTTTAATTTTGACTGCTGATTATTTACGCCCGCTTTTTCCATTAACTGAGCTCTCAGCCGCTGACGATCAGGCTCGTTTAGCCCAGTTTATTGCCAACGATATCCTCTGCCTGGTGGGGTTGGTCATTTTCAGAAGAGAGATACACCATTCAAGAACTTTGCTGAATCGGAACCTGAAAGATCAACATCACCTGATCAATGCCATTGAGCGAGATTTCTTCATTTTGAAGGCCAATAAAGATATGACCATTACCCACATCAGCGATTCCTTCAAAAATCAATTTCCTTCATGGTCGCATATCGATATTCAAAATTTCCTGAAAGAGCATAGCTTTCAAAAAAAAGAAAACTTTGAGAAGGAGCTGGCCTTGACCATTAATCAACAGCCTCTGTATTTACGAATCCATCAGCAATATTACCCCCACGAGTTCGAAAACAACTACCAGTTCATTATACAGGACATTTCCAAAATAAAAAATAACGAGAAAAAGCTGCACCTTGCACTGACCAAAGAACTCGAACTCAACAAAATGAAAAATGAGTTTATCACCATGGTATCTCATCAGTTCAGAACCCCTTTAACGACGATTCAAAGTGCCAACCAACTGATTCAGTTAAGGGTTGATGCCATGACAGCAGCGGAAGAGTCATCAAAGCTGAAGAATAACTTCAACCAGGTCTTTGAATCTGTGGAATCCCTGACAGGCATGATGGAACGCTTGCTTGATTATGGTAAAATGGAAGCCAATGAAATTAAGCCTACTTTCCAACAGGTCAATCTTGAGCAACTTATTGAAAAACAAATTAAGCGGACTTCTGCTGAACGTATTCAATTTGGTATCGAAGGCACCCCAAGATTAGTGAATGCTGATCCGTATTTTCTCGAACACATCATTATCAACCTACTGACCAACGCCCTAAAATATTCTGAGCAACAGGTCGATATGCTACTGACCTTCGAAGCCGAGCAATATGAACTTTTGGTGAAAGACTATGGGATTGGTATTGAAGCAAATGAATTGGATCAGCTATTTCATCCATTTTTCCGAGCACAAAACACAGAAAACATTCGAGGGACAGGCATCGGCTTATCTTTCGTTAAAAAATTCGTGGAACTCCATGGAGGGACTGTGGACGTCAAGAGTGTTCTAACGCAGGGTTCCTGTTTCTGGATTACCATTCCGATCAACCCGCAGCAAGTTATGGTACCGGTTGAATCGCCGAACAAAGGCGATGAACAGCCTTTTAAAATTATCAATAATCGAATGAAAAATAATACCTAAACCATTGCCTCATAGTAAATCACAATACTGACCCTGACTTATTTTGAATTTTCGAAAGCATATATCTTCCATTGGCGCCTTTCTTTCCCTCGTGATGGGTACTCGCTCCCTGTTCACAATGGAGGAGCGTGTACTCAATTCGTTTACCTTCATGGTGGCGCTTCTTGCTTCTTGCGTTTTAACGGCCAATGAGGTATTGGGGCTTTCGGTGGCCATGCAGGAGGTGGTGTTCAGCGGTATAATTTTATCCATTACCTCTCAAATTCTAAATCGGGTTTTCAGAAAATATCACCTGGCTTTTGCCTGCTTTTTGCTATTGCAAACCATTGGGGTAACGACCCACTACATTGCCATCCAAGGCATTTATGGTCTGTTTCCGCTCTTGATCATTTGTTTTCATGTTTTTAATATTCACCTGCTCAAGCCCCATCGGCAAATTCCATATATCCTGATCAGTGCCGTTTTTGTCATTACATTATTTAAGTTTGGGGAACAATTTCAGCTGTTTCTTGAGTTACCAGAAATCAACCTGTCAGAAAAAACACGATATGCCCAGTTCGTTGCGGCAAATGTGCTTTGCTTAATCGGCCTCATCTTTTTTAAAAAACAAATCTATTTCTCACGAAAAAAACTGGATCGAAACCTCAAGGATCAAGAACAACTGATTGAGGCCATCGAAACTGATTTTTATATCCTGAAGGCCAATCGGGCATTCAACCTCACTTATGCGAGCCAATCCTTCATGAATGAATTTTCTAATTGGTCAGCCCAGGAGGTTCGTATTTTTCTGCAAAAAATTATTCACCGTAAAGAGGAAAACTTCCGACAAGAGGTCAGTTATACATACCTTCAAAAAAAACGCTATTTCAGGGTACATCAGCGCTATTATCCGAATGAAGAGGAGAACAATTACCAGCTCATTCTTCAGGATATTACGGAATCAAAGGACAATGAAAAACAGCTCAACCTTGCATTGCGCAAAGAGCTGGAACTTAATAAGATGAAAAATGAATTCATCACGATGGTTTCCCATCAGTTCAGAACACCATTAACTACCATTCAGAGCGCCAACCAATTGATCCAGTACAAAATGGAAGAAGTGGTTCCTGAAGAAGACAGCCCGAGAATGACGAGCAAGTTCAATCAAGTGTTTGAATCCGTAGAATCGCTCACGGGCATGATGGAGCGACTCCTTGATTATGGTAAGATGGAAGCCAACGAGATCAACCCCACTTTCCAGGAGATTGAGTTGGAAAGTATTATTCAGAAACAGATTAACAGGACTTCTCCCGAGCGGGTTAATTTCTCGGTAACAGGGGAATCGAAAAGGGTGTCTGCGGATCCCTATTTCATGGAACATATCGTGATTAACCTGTTGACCAATGCCTTGAAGTATTCTGAGAAACAGGTCAGGATTCAGCTGCAATACACGGGTGAGACCTACGCACTGTCGGTCAAAGATCAGGGGATTGGGATTGCCCAAAAGGAACTCAGCCGATTATTCACTCCCTTTTTCAGGGCACAAAACACCGAAAACTTTAAAGGTACAGGTATCGGCCTGTCTTTTGTGAAAAAATTTGTTGAACTCCACGGCGGAACGGTAGAAGTAGACAGCGTGCCTGGTCAAGGTGCCTGCTTCAAAATACATATGCCTGTGCAGCCGACACTCAAGGCAATACCGTCGGAATAAAATCGGCTAATATCAATCTGCTTTACGGATCACATTTCCATATTGAAGTCTTCCATTATTATGCTTTTGGTGCTTCCCTCCTCTACTTGACAGAAGGATAAGGAGTAGTTCAAGGATGCATTCTTCACTTAAATCAACCGAATATAATTAAAAAGCCAATTTTCAGAACCTCATCCTCAAAAAAGGATATAATTAATTAGTATCCTTATTCATTGTAGATGGCACGAAAGCTCAATTATTTAAATATTCTCGGCGTTGACGATCAGTTTTCTCTTTCCGAAAAAATTATCAACGCAGCGGCATTGGTCATGATTGCTTCAGCCATACTTTGCCTGATCTTTTTGGCTCCCAACATAAACCTTCACCCCGCATATAATTACTCCTTCAAATATATGGCCGTCGCCAATGTTCTGGTATTAGTTTTCAATCGCTACTATCGTAAATTTAATATTGCCCTCGGTATTTTCCTTTCCATTGAGTTGGCCATGCTGTATTCTGATTTTGTCGGTACGGGTGGGCTTGTAGGCACGAGCCCTATATTCCTGATGGTTTGCCATATGCTGAATTACAATATGCTACATATTAAGCATCATCCTCTTTATTTTTTATGCAGTACCAGTCTGATATTCATCGCTATCGGCTACAACCTCATCAACCCGGACCTTTCAGCACCTCTTCAGTATCAAATTTTTAGCCGCATTGGGGAGATTTTATCCGTAGACCTTTTGGGCTCGGCAGCGCTATGGTTATTCAAGCGACAAGATTATACAAGAAGCCAAAAGCTAAAGGAAATCAATGATCACCAAAAACAACTTATTGAGTCCATTGAAGATGACTTTTTTATTGTACAGTACGATCGCCAGTTAAAGCCATATTATCATAGCCACTCCTTCAACAGCATTTTTCCTGAAATTGCGCCAAATCAAATTGACCGGCTTTGGGCACAGTTAATTGATCCTCACCGAAACAATCAGGTACGGGAACAAACCATTAAGATTAATGGCAAAAACGTTCACCTGAAAATTAACCAAAAGGTATTCAACCCTGCCACTGCCCGACAGTACACGCAAATCATTGTGCAGGATATTACGCAGCAGAAAAACCATGAAGAAAACCTATATGCTTCGCTGAGAAAAGAATCACGGTTAAACAAGGCTAAAAATGAATTCATCACCATGGTTTCTCATCAGTTCAGGACTCCGCTGACCACCATCCAAAGTGCGCATCAGTTGATTGCCTATCAAATTGAACAAGACATTAAAAAGCCACCGACGAAATATCAGCCAAGGTTTAATCAAATTTCCGAATCCATTGAATCCTTAACGGGCATGATGGAGCGATTACTTGATTTTGGCAGAATTGAAGCCGATGACCTTCAGCCAAGTTATCGAAAAATAGACTTGCTGCCACTGATTAACCGGCAAATTGCCCAACGAATAAATGATCGGGAAATTCATTTATCGATAGCAGGAAAAAAACAGCCCGTGTACGCCGACGCCAACCTGTTGGAGCATGTCATCATTAACCTGATCAGCAATGCGATTAAGTATTCTGAGCAACCGATAGAGATTAAGGTCCATTTTCAGGCGGCAGATTATCAGATCGCCTTCATCGATCAGGGAATTGGAATTTCGCCCCCTGAGCTTGAGCGGTTGTTTGAGCCCTTTTTCAGAGCAAAAAACACGGAGAATTTTAAAGGTACAGGCATTGGTTTATCGTTTGTAAAGAAGTTCGTCGAGCTTCACCACGGAAATGTAAGTGTTCAGAGCAAACCTTCAGAAGGTTCAAAATTCATGATCACTATTCCTTACCTGCCTACTGAAAGCGCAAACCGTTCTACCCAAAAAATCGACTTACCTTACTGAGGTGATGCCATAAATTTTTAAACCTGAAAAATACGTCAACCATCAATGATCCACCTAAAGCATTTCATAAATATCATCATTGGGGATGATCGCCATACCACCCTTGCCGTGCGGACTTTGAACGCCATCACCCTTTTTGCCACTTTCTCTTCCGTGTTAAACCTCGTCTTGTTTGAGGAGTTAGCGATGCCCGAACCATATCGGTACAGTTTTTCTATCATTGCGCTATGCGGTGTTGTCAGCTATACCCTCAATCGCTTTTTCCGATGGCATAATTTGGCCCTATTGCCTTTTATTCTCTCTGAACTGACCGTATTTGGCACTGATTTTTTCATTATGGGAGGAATTACCGGGCCTGCACCGATTTTATTGATCCTCTTGCATATCATTAACTTTAATCTGCTAAACAAAAAATTTCACCTCCATTACTTTATCACCTTCAATATCCTCATCCCCGCTTTATGTGTGGTCCATTATTACCAACCGCAGCTCTCCAATGAGATTAGCGACATCAATACCTCCCGCCTGATTCAGTTTGTGCTCATCAATTTCATGTCCACAGCAATATTATGGATCTTCAAACACAAAGACAGTCAGCGGGCCGTAAAATTAGAATATACCAACAACCGCCAACATCAATTAATTCATGCCATTGAAAATGACTTTTTTATCGTTCAGTTCGATCATCAGCAACAAATAATTTACACCAGCCCCTCCACGGCCCAAATCCTTCAAACAATCCCAAAAGATGCGCAGCAAAGCTTGTTGCAATCTTTGGTACATCTGGGCGTGGCAACTGTGACCTATGAAAAAAAATTCCAATTTGATAATGGAGAAGAAATCTATCTGAGTGTGAATCAGCATGAATTTGACGATCCTGAAACGGGTAAGAACATTCAGCTGATCGTTCAAAATATTACCAACAGAAAAACACATGAAAACAAAATCCTGAATGCCTTACAAAAAGAATCGGAGCTCAACCGAATGAAAAATGAATTTATCACCATGGTTTCTCATCAATTCAGGACGCCATTAACCACCATTCAGTCGGCAAATCAACTTATTCAATATCAGATTTCCGAAGGAGTACCATTGACCAGCACCTCCGTTGAGCCGCGTTTCAATCAGGTTTTTGATGCCATCAATTCTTTGACCGAAATGATGGAAAGGCTGCTCGATTATGGCAAAATGGAAGCCAACGAATTGCAGGCACGTGTTCAGCCTACCAACCTGAAAGCTATTCTTCTAACACAGGTGAAGCGCTTTCACCACAATTTAAAGATCGACCGCATTAAAGCTACATTCGAGGGCGAAGAACGACTCCTGAACCTTGACCCCTATTTTATGGAGCATGTGATTATTAACCTGATCAGTAATGCAATAAAATACTCCGAGGGCGATATTTTTATCTCCCTGAAATATGGTCAGCAGGAATGTCAATTGGCCATTAAAGACCATGGAATAGGGATTTCACCACAGGAAATCCCTCACTTATTTGAGCCATTTTACAGGGCTAAAAATACAGAAAACATCAAAGGAACGGGGATTGGTCTTTCCTTTGTCAAAAAAATTGTGGAGCTCCACGGTGGAGAAATCAATGTCCAAAGTACCATTAATAAAGCGACGGTCTTTACCTTGAAGCTTCCCTACCAATTTACCCTCACCCAACAAGCACCGCCCCCTTACCCAAAAACGAGCCATACCCTTGAGAGGTGATCTTTTAGCGGTACGAAAGCACCTCTGAATCCTTTGAAATAATTGTAAATCACCCTTAAAAAAATGCTGTAATCATCAACTTATTTCTCTGAAAAGGCTATAAATAATAAGGAATAATGATGTAGCACAAAATACATGAATGGAATAATCAGGCTTTTTAGTCAATTAACAGGTACCGATTCCAAATTCACTTTGGCTGAAAAAGTCGTGAACATTATTGCTTTAATAATGGTCTCGGCCGCGCTTATTAACGGCCTCTTGCATTCAACACTTCAACTGCCAAAGATCTATCTTTTCGCCTTCAGCTATTTGGTGGTGGCCAATTCTTTGGTACTGATCCTTAACAGGTACCTGAGAAAATTCAACTGGGCCGTTTTACTATTCCTCTCTTCGGAAGTGGTCATTTTTACTGCAGATTTTGTCGCCATGGGCGGAATTGTAGGTCCATCTCCTCTTTTATTGATTTGCTTTCATGTGATCAATTACAATTTGCTCGACAACCGAAAACATGGCCTCTACTTTATTTTCTCTACCCTATTAATTATTGCGCTGGTAAAAATCAACCTGCTGTTTCCTGAAATTTCCGCACCAATGCAGGATGCCCTACCTGGCAGGATTGGGCAACTCATCACCGTGAACACCATGACTTCCATCTCGCTTTGGCTTTTCAAACGACAGGACAATCACCGAGCGATCCGGCTGAAAGACACCAATGAAGATCAGCAACAATTGATTGAGGCAATTGAAAATGACTTCTTTATTGTCAAATTTGATGATGACCTCAATATCAGGTATAAAAGTGCTTCCGTGGATAGGATCCTGGGGCCAATGAGGGCATCAAAACAATTGGACCTGCTCCGCAGCCTTGTAAGACCACAGGAGGGAGATACGATTTATGAAAGTGACTTTCGTGCCTTTCAGCAACGGGTATATTTACGGATCAACCAAAAGCACCTCCGCAATAAGAAAAATGGCGCTTTTGTTCAGCTGATTGTTCAGAATATTACCACACAAAAAGAGCATGAAAAACAATTGATGTCCTCTCTGAAGAAGGAACTCGAAATCAATAAAATGAAAAATGAGTTTATCGCAATGGTGTCCCATCAATTCAGAACCCCACTGACGACCATTTACAGCGCCATAGAAATCCTTCAGCTGCATTCAGGTGAAGAGAATGCTTTTGCAAAACGAAAATATGACCAGGTTTTTCACTCTGTAAACAGCCTGACTGTGATGATGGAAAGATTACTGGATTTTGGAAAGTTGGAGGCCAATGAAGTGCAGATAAAGCCCGTGCAATTGGACATGGTCTCCTTTATCCATACCATTTTGGACAAACAAAAATTTTCTGAAAGCAAAGACCGTATTCAGTTTTCCGCCAATGTAGAACAGCTGATCGTGTATGCCGACACTTATCTCATGGAACACATTTTAGGCAACCTGTTGTCCAATGCCATCAAGTATTCCCCAAATGGTGACCGCGTTTCTTTGCGATTATCGGCCTCAAAAAAACACTACAACATTTCTGTTACCGACCAGGGAATTGGGATTGCGCAAAAGGAAATCCCCAAACTTTTCAATCCCTTTTTCAGGGCAAAAAATACAGAAAATATTAAAGGAACGGGAATCGGGCTGGCCTTCGTGAAGCAGTTTGTTGAACTCCACCACGGAACGGTAACAGTGATGAGTGAACTGGGGAAAGGGACTACTTTTATGATCAAATTCCCGCTTGAAGAAGGGCTCCCCAGACCCGTTAAAAAATTTAATGAAAACCAGCTGAGCGATAAAAGAATCCTGTCAAGCAAAAACCATCAATAAACTCCCCTGTTAATATAAAGATGGAGAAGTAAGATGTCTTTTTTAGACATGACGATTTTTCATAAACAATATCATTCGACCATTTCCATATTTCTCCATTCATCAAAAATTTAGAGAACAATTGAATTTCAATTGTTACTTTTCGATCAAACTTTAAACTGCTGAATTATGATGATTGAAAATCCGTTGCGTAAAATCGGATATACTGCCCTGTTTTCCTTGTGCTTCATGGCATGTAGCGAAAAAGAGCCCGCACAGCAACCCAAAGACAATACCGTCCATGGTATCAATATCAAAAACATGGATAAACGGGTTGATCCTTCCGAGGATTTCTACAAATATGTAAATGGTGGGTGGGATGCCTCTACCAATATTCCTGATGATCAACTCATGTGGGGATCCTTCAATGAACTTGAAGAAAGAAATGTGAAGGCCCAAAAGGAAATTATTGAACAAGCCTTGCAAAATAAGGACAAGCTCAAAGGTGATCAGCTCAAAGCCATTCAAATTTATGCCTTGGCCAAAGACACCGAAAGCATCAATAAAGAAGGCCACGCGGTACTGGATGCGACCATTGCCGCTATTGCCAAGGTGAAGGATAAAAAACAAATTCCCGAACTTGCTGGACAATTAGCTACTTTGGGCGTCGGCAGCTTTTTTGATGCCAATGTGAGTACAGACCGAAAAAATTCCAAGGAAAATGCCCTGTATTTTGAGCAAGGCGGCCTGACCCTGCCTGACCGCCAGTATTACCTGGATCAAAGCGAACATTTTGAAAGTATCCGAACGGCTTATGCGGACTATATTGCCGCCCTTTTTACCAAAATGGGTAACAATGAGGACGTGGCGCAGCAAAAAGCAAAACACATTCTGGATGTAGAGTCAAAAATCGCAAAAATTTCGTGGACTCCCGCCAAGCTTCGGAATCCTGACAAGACTTACAACAAAATGTCTGCAAGTAAATTTGATCGCTCTTTTGCTCATTTTGATTTGAATGCTTATATGAAAGCGGCCAATATTGATGCTTCCGCGGCAAAGGAAATCATCGTTGGGCAACCCGATTACTTTCAGCATTTAGGAAGAATCATGCACGCATTGTCTTTGGATGAACTTAAAGATTATTTGGCTTTCAGAACCATTAACAGTTACGCTTCCTTTTTTGGGGAGGAATATCACCAATTGACTTTCGACTTTTTCAGTAAGAAGCTCAATGGCGCCAAGAAAATGCAACCAGAATGGAAACGCAACCTCAGCATTGTTAATGCTACCGTGGGAGAAGGTTTTGGGCAATTATATGTAGCGAAGGTATTTCCTGAGGAGGCGAAAGCACAAGCAGCAGGACTGATAAAAAATATTCGAACAGTTTTGGGAGAACGTATTGACCAACTCTCGTGGATGAGTGAGGAGACCAAGAAAAAAGCCCATGAAAAGCTGGACAAAATTACGGTAAAAATCGGATACCCTGATAAATGGAAATCCTATGAAAACTTGAAAGTCGATCCGCAATCTTTCTTACAGACCATCATTAATGTCAACAAGTTTGAATATAGTGAAATGGTCAATAAACTGGGGCAGCCTGTTGACAAAAGCAAATGGGAAATGAACCCTCAGGAGGTCAATGCTTATTATGAGCCTACCAATAATGAAATTGTGTTCCCTGCCGCAATCCTGCAACCGCCTTTTTATGATTATAAAGCTGATAAAGCGGTTAATTATGGTGGCATTGGTGCTGTTATTGGTCATGAAATCACGCATGGTTTTGATGATGAAGGCCGTAAATATGATGCCGATGGTAACCAGAAAGACTGGTGGACAAAAGAAGATGCCGAGCATTTTGATGCCCTTGCACAAAAAGTCGTTGCGCAGTTCAATGATTATACCGTCCTTGACTCCGTTCATGTGAATGGCCAATTGACCCTGGGCGAAAACATTGCCGATCTTGGTGGGGTTACGCTGGCTTACCATGCACTGCTGAAAGACCTTGAGAAAAATGGCAGACCTGGCAAGATTGATGGGTTCACTCCTGAACAACGTTTCTTCATGTCGTGGGCTACCGTTTGGAGAACGAAAGCGCGAAACGAAATTAAACGCCGATTGGTGATGGTTGATCCACATGCGCCAGGGCAGTACCGTGCTTTTGCTCCGCTGAGTAATTTTGAGCCTTTCCAAAAAGCATTCAACATTAAAGATGGCACTCCGATGGTTCGAAAAGACAGAATCGTCATCTGGTAAATCCTAAGATCAAAAGTTAATAAAAAAAGCTATCTGAGTCTGTCAGATAGCTTTTTTTCGTTTATAGCTTTTTCAGCGCGGACATCAGTTCGTCAGGGTCTGGCCGCTGACGGTAATCTTCTTCGCTTTCCGCATATCGTATTGTCCCTCTTTGATCAATCACAAAACGGGCAGGCATTGGAAGCATCCAATCTTCATTGCCCTGATGTTCAGGCAAATTGATATTAAAAGCCTTATAAACTTCAATCAGGTCCGCAGGCAAAGTAAATGCGAGCTGAAACGCCTTGGCGAGCTCGTTATCTTTATCGTGCAGAATATCAAAACGCAACCGCTGAGTTTCGATAATCTCTTTCAGATAGCTCGGCTTTTCAGGAGAGATCGCCACCATCTGGGCACCCAAATCGTGTATCTCTGCCTCGTAATGGTTCAGGTTTGCGAGGTCAAGGTTGCAATAGGGGCACCATACCCCACGGTAAAAGGTCAGTACCAAAGGCCCCTTTTTCAATAAGTCTTTACTCGATATGGGAACGCCGTTTTGATTGACCAATGAGAAAGAAGGCGCGGGCTCATTTTCGCCCAATACCGAATTCTTCAGGCCCGACTGTTTTAAATCTTCAGTCGCTTGATGCATAATTTTCAACTTATCCTCTGGGATTTTCCCTTCCAACCGATCTTTTAAGTTGGATAATTTTTCCTGAAATGTCATGGTAATATGATGATGGTTCTCCCATTATAAACTATTTCAGCAGCCGTTGGTCGAAAAATTAGGCATAAAAAAATCGGCCAACAAGCCGATTTCTTATTTCATTTATAGCGATTTCGCTTATTCTTCACCTGCAGGAAGGTCACCCTCTGCCTGCCCTAAATACAAATTGAAAGCCAGCCCATTGGTCTCTTGAAATTTGTCCTCTTCCAAGTCTTCATAAATGTCTTCATCGAAGGTCATGGTTGTCTTTTCAATCTTATTATCAGGGTGTACGATCAATTCTACCCCCTCCATGGTTACAGGGTTTACCTGCACCAAAACTTTATAGTCACCAAACTCATTGATGAAATATTTACAAACGATGTTTGAAGATTTCTTCGCCATAATTATTAATAATTTGCACAAATATACGCCTCAAAAATTCAAAAACACAAAAATGCCGACCATATAGAAGTCGGCATCATATAATTATCAGTCTTCAAAATCAAAACCCATATCAGCGAACAGATCGTCCATCAAATTGTCAATATTTTCATCAACAATATCTCGGAGCACTTTGGGCCGTTCTTCCCCATTTACTGATGGATTGTGACTATGTTCATTCTCAAAAGGTAAATTTTCAGGTTCCATAAAACTTCATTAAGTACAACATTCGACTTAAATTATAAACGAAACTCCCTGACATTTGATTCCCCTTTGATCCTTCATTCATTACATTGAACATATTGAAGATCAGGACTTATTAATATAATTCTATTTTTTCATAATCCTCCACTGTTACACTGCGTAACAACTCATTTTCCATAATATCTGCCCAGGTGCGCATATACAGTACCACATCGTTTTTACGGTTATGCTTTGGGTACATCAGCACGGGTGCCATTGCCCGCAGGACTTTTGGGTCTGTAAGCTTTTCCAGGTGCTTCAGGTCAGTCACATCAAGCCCTTTATCCAACATTAGCGAAATCACCATATCCATCGGGTAACCGCTCGTCGGGCAGTAGGCCGCAGTTTGTTCCGACCAGTCCCCTTCTGTTCTGTTGGCCAAAGCATAAGTATGAATTTCCTTGGCACTGAGCTTGGTAATTTCCTGAGCCAGATGCCCACAGTTACACCCTCCCATGTGCCCCCACTGATAATTTTCACTTTGCTCAATATTTTTTGCCGCTTTACGTATGCAATCCACCAAAGCTAAATTCGACCGTGCCATATGCTATATTTTTTAGGTTATAATGAAAGGGAGACCACGCTGCACCCTGTAAATCCAAATACATAACACATTGTGACCGCTCGGAGTTACCGTATTTGGCTAAATATTTCCACTCATCAAAATTTAGCGGATTAATCGACTTTTCTTATTTACCTTGCAGCCTAATTGAAGAATCACTTTAATATTCTATGAATAAAAAATTCCTTACCCTCAGTTTAGCAGTTGCTATGGCGGGCACGCTTGCTTCTTGCAATAATGGAGAGCAAAAAGCCCAGGCAAATGCAGACACAGAAGTGCACGGCATCGATGTAAAAAACATGGATCAGTCCGTTTCCCCTTCTGATGACTTCTATAACTTTGCCAATGGTGGCTGGCAAAAAGCAACCAAAATCCCTGATGATCAAACACGATGGGGTGCTTTTAATGAGTTACGTGACCGTAACGTCAGCGCTCAAAAAACCATCATGGACGATGCCATCAAGCACATCGACACTTATACAGGTGATCAGCTGAAGGCGGTTCAGGTTTATCAGTTGGGAATGGACAGTGCTAAAATTGAAACTGCGGGCTATAAAGCCTTGGAGCCTATTTTTGCCAAGATCAACAGTGTTTCCAACAAGCAGCAGGTTCCTTCACTTTTGGGCGAGCTGAATGCACAGGGGGTTTATGGTTTGTTCACAAGCTATGTGTACACCGACAGTAAAAACTCTACAGAAAATGCTTTCTGGTTCCGTCAGGGAGGCTTATCACTTCCTGATCGTGACTATTACTTGAACAAAGATGAGCACTTTGAAAGTATTCGTCAGGACTACGTAAAGTATATTTCCGCTATTTTGACAAAAGTTGGTGAAAAACCAGCGGTAGCAGAAAAAGCAGCCAAAGACATTTTGGCTTTCGAGACCAAATTGGCAGAGATTTCAAGATCACGTGCTGAGCTGCGTAACCCAGAGAAAAACTACAACAAAATGAAAACGGCGGATTTTGATAAATCCTTCTCTCATTTTGATGTAACGGATTTCTTCCAGGCCGCAAAAATCCCTCAGGCAAAAGTTCCTGAAGTTATTGTTGGTCAGCCTGAATTCTTCACTGGTCTTGGTCGTATTTTGAAAACAACTTCAGTAAATACCCTGAAGCAGTACTTCACTTTCAAAACAGTGAACACTTATGCCTCTTACCTGAGCCATGACTTTGTCACGCTTTCTTTCGATTTTTATGGGAAGAAATTGAGCGGTGCAAAAGTGATGCGTCCACGCTGGAAGCGTATGTTATCTGTTGTTAATGGTGTTGTTGGCGAAGGTTTTGGCCAAATGTACGTAGCGAAGGTATTCCCTGAAGAAGCTAAAACAATGTTGGCAGGAATGATTGAAAACGTGCGTACCGTATTGGGACAACGTATCGATCAGCTTTCTTGGATGAGCGAAAAAACCAAAGAGAAAGCCCATGAAAAACTGGAAAACATCAATGTAAAAATCGGTTATCCTAACAAGTGGAAATCGTACGAAGATTTGAATGTTGACACTTCTTCTTTCCTACAAACGATGATCAATTCAAATGAATTTGATTATCAGGATATGATCGGTGATCTTGGAAAGCCTGTTGATAAAACAAAATGGGGAATGACACCGCAAACGGTAAATGCTTATTATAGCCCTACCAACAACGAAATCGTATTCCCTGCGGCCATTCTACAGCCTCCATTCTATGATTACAAAGCTGACAAAGCGGTTAATTATGGCGGTATTGGTGCGGTGATTGGTCATGAAATCACACACGGATTTGACGATCAGGGTCGTAAATACGATGCACAAGGAAACCAAAAAGACTGGTGGACAGAAGAAGATGGCAAACGTTTTGACGCCTTGGCGCATAAAGTAACTGAGCAGTTCAATAACTACACTGTATTGGATTCTGTTCATGTGAATGGCCAATTGACATTGGGTGAAAACATTGCCGATTTGGGTGGTGTAACTTTGGCCTACAATGCCATGATGAACGACATGAAGAAAAATGGTCGTCAGGAAAAAATCGACGGTTTCACTCCTGAGCAACGTTTCTTCTTGTCATGGGCAACAGTATGGAGAACCAAAGCGCGTGATGAAGCTTTGCGTCAGCAAGTAATGACTGATCCACACTCACCAGGATTCTTCAGAGCTTATGCTCCATTGAGTAATTTCGAGCCTTTCCAAAAAGCTTTCGACTTAAAAAATGATTCGAAAATGGTACGTAAAGACCGTATCGTGATCTGGTAATCCTTTTTCATAATAATTTTAAAGGCTTCTCTTTCGGGGAAGCCTTTTTTTGTTTTACTTTTAAACTGATGAGCGAAAGAAAAGAAAGAAAAACGGCGATTATTGCCGCTATTGGCGAAAATGGTGAACTCGGAGCAGAGAATCAACTCCTTTGGCGCCTCCCAAAAGACACCGCATTTTTCACTGATAAAATCAAACTGCTGCCCACGATTATGGGTAGAAAAACGGCGGAGTCGCCAGATATGGAACATTCAGATTACCAAAATATCATCGTCAGCAGACAGCAAGGTTACCAGCTTAGGGATTTTGAAATTGCTGAAAATCTCAATCAAGCCTGGGCATTGGTTGCAGCGGAAAATCGCGAAGTGATGGTATGCGGTGGCGCACAAATTTACAACCTGACGATTCAGGATGTCGATCGGCTTTATATCACGCATGTCCACGCCACCTTCTCACAGGCCGATGCATTCTTCCCACCTATCGACCCTGCCATCTGGAAAAAAGTCAGTGAGGAATATCACCCTAAGGATCATGAACATACACATGATATGACATTTTGTATCTATGAAAAAATATAAATTGATTCATCAAAAAAAGCGACCTTCATCGGGTCGCTTTTTTTTGATTATCATCTATTTTATTAACCGTCAATCACCTATCGAACAGCCTTTTGCATTTGCTTACTCAATGCAGACTGATTGAAGAAAAAACTGATCGTTTTAGCTTTCACATAAGCCTCCGAAGCATACAAATAACCATCCGTCTGGTTACTGTCAGCTCCCCAGGAATTTTTAATGATATAGTATTTTTTACCTTCCTGATCTTTAACGATTCCCGTGATATGCATCAAGTGGTCGTCGGTGGTTTGATAATTGTCAAACATCTCCTGACGACGCTCCGGAGTAACCGTTTGCTCCGCCACATAGTGTTTGCCATCAAGGTCGGCCTTGGTCATTTCATCCGTTGGAAGCACTGCTAGACCTGCCGCATGGATAAATCCGCGTTCACTCACATCCGCATCCCAAACGGCGGTATAACCCTGTTCAAGTCCTGCGTCAAGCGTCGCCATCAGTTCCTCCAAAGGCAGGTTGAAGGCGGTACTTCTCGACCAGTTATCTGGCACCTCCACCACAAAAGAACTATGGTATGGGTGGTGGGTGAAACTCGTTAATGCCACATATTCCTGCGGCTGAAGTTTCAAATGTTCCATATAAGATTTTGGGGTGTAGGTTTTCCCATCGACTTTAAAATCTGCTGGAACAGCACCGAAATAAGCATCAAGAACGCCATTTACGGCATCTTTCCATGCTGGAGACAACTTACGGGAATGGTTCTCGATGAAGGCATCGCACATGGCTTTAAGCACAGCCACCAACTCAGCATGGTTACGAACCTGCCCCTGCCCTTTGATATTTCCCTCGTAGGCAAATGCTGGCATCACCCCAAAACGGCGCATCACCTTCGGCACATCAGTAGCCAGGCCACCTTCATCAAATTGTGTTTTGCCATGCAATCGCACATAACGTTCCGCTTTCATGAAATAGGCATTTCGAACGGTGTACATTTCCGACAGGTTGGTTTCCAATCCGCTAAGTCGCTTGGCCTCTGCATCATAAAATGACATCGTTGAAAATGACCAGCAAGTACCTGTACGGAATTGATTTTTCACTGCCCCACCATCATTATCTTTTACAACGGTAAAATGGTAAGCGCCATCTTCCATATTTTTAAAACTGTCCTGTGCTTGAGCGACCAATCCAGATCCTGCCATCATCATGGTTAAACCCATGATCTTCATCCAACGATATTGCATAGTATTGATTTTATATTTTGTTACTCAAAAATAATAAATATTTAACCAAAAAAAAGAGGCCACCCGTAAAGATAGCCTCTCTGTTTTGAAAAGAATTAATTACTTAATTCCCAATTTCTTTTTCATTGATTTTGTCAATGCATTTTTGTTGACTACATAGTTCATCGTCTTGTAAGCGAAGTAAGGCTCAGAAGCGAAGAAGTAACCGTCGATATCATTGGAGTTACCCCAAGAGTTTTTCACCAAGAAGTAATCTTTACCATTTTGGTCTTTCACCAAGCCCGTGATGTGCATTCCGTGATCATCAGTCGTTTCATAATTATCGAAAGCTTTCTGACGCATCTCTTGCGTAATTTCTTCCTCTTTCTGAGGCGTATCGAATGCACTTGATGATTTTTTAGCACCTGCATCAGAGAAGTTTTTATTGTCCTTACCTGATTTCTTGATACTGATACCATCCGCAGGAACAATAGCCAATCCGTCACGGTAAGAGAATCCTTTTTCTGAAACGTCAGCACCCCAGGCAATAGAATAACCTTCTTCTACTGCATGCTTGGCGATGTCCACCATTTCATTCATTGGCACATTGTAAGATTGTTTCCACTCCCAGTTATCTTCAACCTCCAACACAAATGGCTTGTAGAATGGGTGGTGTGTATAAGAAGTGATCGAAACATAATCATCAAGGTTCAAGCCCAAAGAAGCCATATAAGACGCTGGCGTATACTCTTTACCCTGGTACTCAAATTTCTCTGGTCTTTTACCGAAGTAAGCATCCAAAACACCATTCACGGCATCTTTCCATGCTGGCGACAATTTTTTAGACTTATTCGCGATAAAGGCGTCAAGCATATTTTTCAATACTGACTCCAATTCAGCATGGTTACGCACCGTTTGGCCTGGGATCGTTCCTTCATAAACCGACTCAGGAACAATACCGAATTTACGCATTACAGCAGGAATATCGTGGAATGCGCCACCTTCACCAAAGTTGGTTTTTCCGTGCATGCGCACATATTTTTCCGCTTTCAGGAAATAAGCATTACGTACCACCCACATTTCTGCAAGGTTGACATCCTTTCCTGTAATTCTTTTTACTTCACTGTTATAAAAAGACAATGCTGAAAATGACCAGCAAGTACCTGTTCTCATTTGGTTTTTCACAGATCCACCTTCAAGGTTTTTGATCGTTGTGAAGTGATACCCACCATCTTTTTTGTTGGTGGAAATATCTTGTGCCTGAGCACTTAATGCGACAGAAGCACCAAGGGCTACTGTTGCAATGGCATTTTTCAAATGTCTTTTCATCTATCTTTTGCTTTCCTGTAACTGATGCCATTTATTGTCTGATATAGGCCAACCTTCGAGCGCAACATTTTACCGAATGCCCCGAAAAACCCCATACAGCACGATTACAACATCATCAGTACGTTTTTATCAATAGTGCGAATATAAAGTATCTGTCAGGAATTCCCATAATAATTAGAGGGATAAAATGCTTAAAAACGAAATTTTAATGTGAAAATTCAACTTTGACCAAATATCCGCACAGAACACCGAATGTTAAATTTCAGTATTTATATAATTTTCGTTATATTCTAAAACGACGTCTTAACTTTCATCTAAACCCTAAAAATTCAGCCTTATGCTTGAAATTGCAAACGCAATGCTCCGTAAATTTGCCAACGAGCAAGTTCCCATGATTGAGTTCTGCCAGCCAGAAATTACCGCTTTTTCCCCTGAAGCCCTAACGGTGAAAATCCCTTTCGCAAACCAGACAAAAAACCACCTCAACAGTATGTACTTCGGCGCCATGGCCGTCGGTGCCGATGTCGCAGGTGGCCTTATGGCCTTCTCGATGATTGAGCAGCAACAGCTCCCGATCAATTTGGTGTTCAAGGATTTTCACGCAAATTTCATTAAACGACCAGAGGCGGATGTGCTTTTCCACTGCGAAGAAGGCAAGAAAATACAAAAAATGGTGATGGAATGTATGTCTTCTGGTGAGCGCGTTACCGACGAAATTAGAATTACCGCTACCTGTCCTGAGAAGTTTGATCAGGAGTTGGTTGCGGAATTTCAGCTGACACTATCGCTGAAAAAAAGATAAGTACAAAAAAAGGTTCCTGCCATCACAGGAACCTTTTTTATTGATGAGAGACTTTCCGAATTCGGCTGAGCCATACGTGCGCTTGCCCAAAACCAGAGATAAAGCCGTTCAGGATTTCCTGACCACGACGAAAATAGAAGTATCCATTAATTCTAAAACTGAAAGGAGAGTGATTATCATGTACCCTCACATATCCTTTACAATAACCTTGTGCATTTTGCCTGGAGGTAAGCACGACCGTATCCACCAATAAAGGGGTACCGCTTCCTTCGAGCGTGGAATCTTTATATGCCAAAACGTGATGGTGCTGAAAGCCCTGCACAACCTTCACAGCATTTTTGTACTCGACCTTCTCTTGCTGTTGATTTTCGTGTGTCATATACTCCCCTACCCCGAAGAGGCCAAGAATAAGGGCGCCTATGAAGAAATATTCTTTCATAATCAATCACTTGAATTTATAGTAGTGGTGCCATTCCTTATGTTTGAAAAAGGATGCGCACCAACGCAATAAAACAAATAACGAACCGATTCACAGCCCCCACTTCAAGAATATCGGCAGGTAATCAACTTCTAATGACAAACCGCCTCCCTCGATACGGTAAGAATAATTTTATATATCTTTTTCCTGTGCCGAAAACAGCAGTAACATTTGCCAGGCTTCCTGCACTTTATTTTTAGCCAACAAGCGCTTGACATAAGAATGTAGCACATCGACCAATTCCTTTTCGGTATGGTTTTGTGCCATTTTTTCTATTTTCCGCTGATATCCGGAAATGGTATCGCTTTCCATTTTTGGAATTTCTGCAACACCAGCAAGAATGGCCAGTTCATTGCCCGTAAGAATACGCGACAACCGCACCGAGTCTGGCAACTGATCCACACCAATACCCAAAGTAGCCCCTGGCTTCTGAATTGTAAAAAGACTATCATGATTAACTTTGGAATAAAGGTTTCCCCCCATTCTCGCCATAGGGTCCAATCGAAGGGGATCAATCAAACCATCTTCCTGCAACAATCCTTCGCGAACATGAGCAACCAGTACCTCACAAATCACTAAATTCCCCGATCCTTTTTTTCCGCCGAGGTCCACCACCTGCTGTACTTTACACTCAAATGCCACAGGCGCTTCCTGCACTATGGGAGGCTTTACCATGGTCGAGGGTTTTTCCGTCAGGCCACTTTTCAAAAATTCATTGACCTGTTCATCATATTCACTGGAGCTCAGTGACATTTGCTCCACAATGGCACCATTCACGATATGAATGACACATTCTGGGACTTCAAGTACATTTTCAAGGGTATGCTTGGTGGTGTTATCTCGCACACGGCGCGCAGGGGAAAAGGCCAGGATTGGCGGATTGGCACCAAAAGCATTGAAAAAGGAAAAGGGACTCAGATTTACATGTCCATTGGCATCAATGGTACTGACAAAAGCAATAGGCCGCGGCACCACAGCGCTGAGCATCAGACGATGAAAATCACCAATACTTTGTTCTTTAGGATTGATTATCATAAAAAATTAAGGGTATCGATCGTAGAATTTTGAGTGAAGAAAAAGGGGAAAACCGAAGCTTTCCCCTTTTATTGATAAACTCTTGTTTTACTTTGAAGGTTCACGGGCAGGGCCGATATATCCCCTGACATGGCCAAAACTCACCTTTATTCCATTTTTTTCACAATGACCTCTAAGAATCACCACATCATCATCTTGCAGGTAAGTTCGGGTCTGTCCATCTTTAAAAAGGATGGGCGAACTTCCGCCTTTAGTCAGCTCAAGTAAAGAACCACAGGAATCATGCGTTGGGCCTGAAATAGTCCCTGAGGCCATCATATCTCCGATATTAATATTACAGCCATTCACCGTTTGATGGGCCAACTGCTGATCAATGCTCCAGTACAAAAATTTGGCATTGGATTTTGAAACCACTTCCAGATCAGCATACCTCCCTGGACGGATTTCCACTGAAAGGTTGATGTCAAAATGAGTGGCCTGTTTTTGCTGTTTCAAATAGGGCAAAACTTCAGGCTCCTGCTCAGGGCCCTCACAGCGGAAAGGTTCAAGGGCATCCATTGTGATTACCCACGGCGACATGGATGAGGCAAAAGATTTCCCCAAAAATGGTCCTAATGGCTGGTACTCCCACTTTTGAATATCCCTTGCGGACCAGTCGTTAAAAAGCACCATTCCAAAAATATAGTCTTCAGTTTGATCGACAGGAACCTGCTCTCCCATTTCCGTTTTCTTACCGACGATAAAGGCCATTTCCAGCTCAAAATCCAGGGCTTTGGAAGCAGAAAAAACAGGCTTTTCCGCATCTTTGGGCATGATCTGACCCTGAGGGCGAATAATTTCGTGGCCAGAAGTAACCAAAGAAGACGACCGCCCATGGTATCCCACTGGCATATGTCGCCAATTGGGCATCAGTGGGTTATCCGGCCGAAACATTTTACCCACATTGGTGGCATGTTCAAGAGAGGAATAGAAATCAGTATAATCCTGACACTTAATTGGCGGGTGCATCATGGCACGTCGGCGAGGAACAAACACCTGCTCAAAATGATCCTTAAGCGGGGAATCATGATCTGTTTCACGCAAAAGGGAAATCAGAATCTGACGGGTTTTTTTCCACACATCTCGCCCGCAATCAATATAGTCGTTCAGGCTGTCACGGTTAAATACAGTGGTATCAATGCAGAGTGCCTCCAAAAATTCAAGACGGGCAAGCATTCGCATATCAATGATATAATCCCCTAAAGCAACCCCAACACGTGGGCTTAACTCAGGAGTAGAAAAGATGCCAAAAGGAAGGTTGTGAATCGTGTATCCTGAATCGGGATCGACAGGAACCCACGAATTCATCTTTTGGTAGTAGTCGGTCATAGTGTATTGACTAAGATTGTTGGTGGTATAGGTTTGGTATTACTATCGGACAATTTAGAGCGTTCCTCTTTTGGACTGCTCCC